>CAYUQC010000019.1:0-30670 GCA_964446755.1 uncultured Methanosarcinales archaeon | reverse complement strand
CTTCCGTTCCGCCGACAATTGTTGCGCTTCTTCTGTCCATTCTTGTTTTTGCTTTTATACATCCCGATATCCCGACCGTCGGTGCCATTCCGGCAAAACTGCCGACGTTTTCATTATTCAATATCAGTTTGGGACTCGCCGTTGATGTTCTCCCGTTCGCTTTGATGCTGGTGCTTTTAGGAACGCTCGAATCGCTTCTCTGCGCTGTTGTCTGCGACGGTATGACCGCGACAAAGCATGACAGCGACCGCGAACTGATCGGGCAGGGCATTGCCAAAGTCGTCACCCCGTTCTTCGGCGGCTTGCCGTCAACCGCGGCTATCTCAAGAAGCACCATCAACATCCGCGAAGGCGCTAAAACGCGGGCCGGCGGTATGTTCCATTCTCTGTTTCTTCTTATAATCCTGCTGTTTTTCGGATGGCTCGGCGCTTACCTGCCGTACGCTTTCATTGCCGGCGTGCTGTTCTGCGTTGCCTTCCCGATGATCAATCTGCGTGAATTCAAACTGATGCTGAACTATGACCGCGGCGACGCCGTTATTTTCGGCATTACCTTTTTGCTGACGGTCTTTACGGACATGCTGCTGGCCGTTGAAGTCGGTATTCTGCTCACGATGGTTAAATTCATGTACGATATGACACAGTCGGTTCAGATCAACACAATGGAGGAATACGATTCAACCGACAGCGCCGATCAGATCCGCATGCTTCATGAAAGATTCGGCGACAAACTGGCGGTTTACACAATCAACGGTCCTTTTTTCTTCGGCGCTATGAATGTTTTTGACCGGAAAGTCAACGCTCAGCTGCCGACCAAACGTCAGGTGATCATCATCCGCATGCGTTACGTTCCGTATGTCGACGCGACCGCTACGTCCCGTCTGAACGAATTCATCGCCAGCCGCAACCGCGAAAATAAATATGTTCTGATTACCGGTATCCGCCCCGTTGTCAAAAAACATCTTCTGCGCGATGAAACCTTTGACGCTCATGTCCGCAACAAAGAGGTTTACCTGTTCGACAGCACTGAATTGGCGGTCAGATATGCCGTGAACGAGCTTTTCCCGAAATTTGAAAACAAATGATATCCGTCATTTAAACGGTTCGGCATCATCCGAATATTTATATTCTCTGACCGTATATCACAAAAAGTTTTCACATTAAAAACGGTTTTCACAAATTCACGCATTTATTAATGTTGACGGATGGTCTATCGGGTGGCAGGCGGCGCCTTTAACTCTTCTCACACCGGAAAATCTTTTGAAGGTAGGATTTTCTCAATCAAACAACAAGCGAAGAAATTTTACACGCCGACCGTTAAGATTTCTTTCATCGCCATCCTCATCGGCATTTTGACCGGGGTTCTCATCGGCATTTATACGGTTTTAATGGATCTGCTCAGCAACACGTTTTACGGTGGCAATTCCGTTTTTGAGTATTACGGCATTCCAGGCTGGACCATTATTCTCGTCCCGATGCTCGGCGGCCTGGCGGTCGGCCTTATTCGGAAATATTTCTTAAAAACACATTACGGCGTTGAAAGCGTGATTGAAGCTTCCGCCCTTCACGGCGGCCGCCTGAAAGCAAAATATGCGCTCGGCGAAGCTTTCCTCTCCGTGATTACAATCGGTACCGGCGGCTCGGCCGGCAAAGAAGCACCCGGCGTTTTAATGGGTGCGGGCGCGGGTTCATTGGCAGCAAAAGTTTTCAATCTGCGCGGCAAAAGTCTCCGCATTTACCTCGGGTGCGGTGCCGCCGCCGGAATTTCTGCCGCTTTTAATGCACCGCTTGCGGGAATCGTTTTTGTCGTGGAAGTTATCTTCGGTGAACTGGAGGCCAAGACCTTCATTCCGATCGTGCTGTCCTCCATTTTCTCAACGTTCATTTTCCAGGCCTTTTTCGGTTCCGACGCGCTTAGTTTTCCGCATTACAGCCTCTCTCAGCCGCTGTATGAATTCTGGCTTTTCCCCGTTCTCGGTATTTTGGCGGGTATTGCTTCCGTTTTATTCATCAAGATTTTCTATTTCATCCGTGAATTCTTTAAAAACCTCAAAATCAGCAGTGTTTTTAAACCTGCCATCGGCGGCATTATCGTCGGTATCATGGGCTGGTATTTCCCCGAAATCCTCGGGCTCGGTTATGCGGTCATGCAGGATGCGGTTGCCAATCCGATGCCGATTATGCTTCTTCTCGCGTTGATTGTTTTAAAAACGCTTGCTTTCTCATTCACGATCGGGTCGGACGGTGCCGGCGGCTCAATCGTTCCGTCCATGTTTGTCGGCGTTATGCTCGGCTCGGCTTTCGGCCTGATTTGCGACTCTCTTATTCCCGGCTTGTCCGTCAGCCAGGGCGCATTTGCGATTGCCGGTATGGGCGCAGTTTTTGCCGGCACATCCAACGCAACATTCACATCTATCATTCTGCTCATGGAGATGACGCAGGATTACGGCCTGATTCTCCCGTTCATGGTGGCCTGCGTTCTCAGCAACGCTGTTGCCCGTAAAGCCAATCCGGAAACCATTTTCACGGAAATGCTGCGCCGGAAAGGATATACCATCCGCGGCGGCCGCGAGATCGATGTTATGGAATCCATTCTTGTGAAAGATTCGATGTATCCGCATCCGCAAACCGTTTTTGAAGACAATTCGATTGAATCTCTCAGCGCGATTATGCAGAGCAGCAAACATGCCGGATTCCCCGTTCTCAACCGCAGCGGTGAGCTGGCGGGTTTGGTCACGATTAAGGATATGCGGGAGAAACTGGACACGGAAGACGAAGAGCAAAAAATCAAAGACATTATGACAACCGACGTGATTGTCGCATATCCGTTTGAAACGCTTGACGTTGTCTTGGACCGAATGGTCAGCCGCGACGTTTCCCGTCTTCCCGTTGTGATGAAATCCAATCCGAAAAAGATGGTCGGAATCATCACGCAGAAAGACATCATGAACGCTTACAACAAAAACGTCCTGACAAAAGTGCAGCAGGTCGGCGATGAAAACGAATATTCCGGCGAGTCGGAAGATGACTTTGAAGAAGAAGCTGCCGGATCCGAAAAGAAAGAGGACTGATTCTTTTTCAAGCGGGCAGCGGACACAACAATTTTAATACATTTCTGTTCTTTTTCTATTCATTCAGATAATCAAATTTTTAAATAATTATCAGGCGACAATTATGAGAAGCGATAATGCTAAAAAAGGATTGGAAAGAGCCGCCAACCGCTCTTTGCTTAAAGCGTTGGGTTTGACGGAATCCGAAATGAATAAACCGTTCATCGCGGTCGTTAATTCTAAAAATGAAATCGTTCCGGGACATATGCATTTGGATAAAATCGGCGACGCTGTCAAGGCCGGTATCCGCAATGCCGGCGGTGTTCCGTTCGAGTTCCAAACCATTGCCGTCTGTGACGGCATTTCGATGGGACACGAAGGGATGAAATATTCTCTGCCGAGCCGCGAGTTGATTCAGGACACGATCGAAGTGATGGTCCGCGCGCACCAGTTCGACGGCATGGTTTTGATTCCGTCCTGCGACAAAGTCGTTCCGGGCCATTTGATGGCGGCCGGAGAATTGGACATTCCGGCAATCGTTGTGACGGGCGGTCCGATGCAGCCCGGTTTCGCCGATGATACGGATTTGGATCTGATTTCCATGTTCGAATTTGTCGGTGCGGCGAAGAACGGTGAGATATCCGAAGACAAATTAAAAATGATGGAAGACAACGCCTGTCCGGGCTGCGGTTCCTGTTCCGGCATGTTTACGGCCAACACAATGGCGTGCATGACCGAAGCGCTCGGCCTGTCTCTGCCCGGCTGCGCCACGTCACCCGCGGTTGACGCGAGTAAGATCCGGCTTGCCAAAGAGTCCGGCGAGCGTATCGTTGAAATGGTTAAAGAAGGCTTGACACCGCGCAAGATCGTGACTCAGAAATCGTTTGAGAACGCCGTGATGACGGATATGGCCATCGGCGGCAGCAGCAACACAGCGCTTCATTTGCCGGCGGTTGCAAACGCTTTCAATATCTGCCTGACTTTGGATGACTTTGACAGGCTCAGCAAAAGCACACCGCACATTGTCTCTTTGCGCCCTGCCGGTGCGTGGTTTATGACGGATTTTGACCGCGCGGGCGGTATTTATTCTATTCTGGAAAGACTCGGAGACCGCGTTTTGAAAGATGAAAAAACGGTCAACGGCAAAACAATCGGTGAAAATCTGAAAGCACATGTTTTGGTAAACCCGAAATTCAATCAAAAAGTGATTCAAACCGTCGATAATCCGGTCCATAAAGAAGGGGGTATCGCCATTTTAAAAGGCAATCTGGCGCCTGACGGTTCTGTCGTTAAGCAGGCGGCGGTCAGCGATAAAATGATGGTTCATAAAGGTCCTGCCCGCGTTTATGACGGCGAAGAAGAAGCCATGTCGGCCATCATGAACGGCAAAGTCAAAGCCGGTGATGTGGTCGTGATCCGTTACGAAGGTCCGCGCGGCGGTCCGGGAATGCGCGAAATGCTCTCGCCGACGGCGGCGATTGCCGGATTGGGTCTCATCGAATCCGTGGCGCTGGTGACGGACGGCCGGTTTTCGGGCGGCACGCGCGGTCCCTGTATCGGGCATGTTTCTCCCGAAGCATCCGAAGGCGGGCCGATCGGATTGGTCGAAGACGGCGATGTGATTGAAATTGACATTCCGAACCGCAAACTCAACGTTTTGGTGAATGACAATATTTTGGAAGAGCGCCGGAAATCCTTCAAACCCGTTGAAAAGCACGTCGACGGTTATCTGAAAAAATACAAGAGAACCGTCCGCTCGGCCAACCACGGAGCGATTGTTGAATAATTTTATTCCGATTCGGTTTTTCCGAATCTCTTTTTTTCATCGGTGGTTTGTATGGAAGAAATAATCCGCTATTTGAAAACCAATGTTATGGGCAGACCCATGCAGACGGATGAGCTGGTTTACAGTTTGGAAGACGGCGCAATCGAAGGCGTTTATTCCGATCAGATGACTTTTTCAAATCTCAAATATTCCGAAAGCGGCATGACTTTTGATTTGTTTGTTATTGCCAATGAAAAGCTTTACAAAACCGATGAAAACAAAAACAGGATCGAACAAATCAAAGATTACAGCGGCGTTTCCCTTTTCAGATATGAACTGGCCAAACGCCGGAATTCAAATGAATTGACCGGCTTCATGCGTTTTGTTTCCGCTTCATGGGAAGCGGTTCCGGCAGAAGCGGTTGTGAACAGTGTTTTTGATTTTAAATACGATGCCGGGAAAAATGAACTGACTTGGAAAGAAGAACAAGTTTTGTACCGAGACAATCCGAACAGTGACGGTACTGACAGACCGGTCGCGTTTGATTCAACAAGCAGGTTTTATTCGGAAGGCGGCAAACTTCGGTATCAATACGACGGTGTCTGCAAAGATTTCAATTTGAAAACACATGAGAAGACGATATCAAAAGATGTTATTCCGCAATTTTTATCCAAAGAAAAATAATAATTTTTTATTTTTGAGCGAAATAAATCCATGAATCATAATTCGTTTCAGCGTCGCGGTTATCAATGATTTCGCCGTTCATGCCGTTTTCTTTCAAATGTTCGGCAATCCATGCCGCTTCATGTTCTTCCCGAAGCGTGAACAAAAGAAAACCGCCCGTTTTCAGCATTTTGACGGCTTCATCGGCGATTGAAAACCAAATGTTTTTGTTGAACTCATAAACCGTCCCGATCATAAAACCGACGACAGTCTCAAACTGTTCAATATTCATATTTCGGGAAAGTGTTGTCGCGTCCATGATGATTGTTTTTTCCGGCTTTAAAACGCCGTGATACAGACCGGTGCAGATGTCCTCGGCGTTAATATCAATGCAAATCGGCTCGATTTCTTCTTCGTAAAGTCCGAGTGTTGACATGCCGTTACCGCAGCAGATTTCCAATACATTTGATTGCGGTTCTAAAAACCGCGGCTCGGTTTCCCGAATCTTTTGAACGGTTGCCTGCGCTTTTGAAACGCGCGTCGGTGAATAAACGGAATCGTAAGGCGGAATAAATTGTCCGGATTCTTTGAAAAAAGAAAGCGTGTTTTCCGAATAATATTCCCGAATGTCGTCGGCCAGCTCTTCCGCCGAAATTTCGATTTGATATGTCGGGCAATTCAAAAGGGATGATTTTGAAGTCAATTGCGGGAGGATTGCGTAAAAAGCGGATTTAGTTTCCGAATCGGACAGAACGGGTGTAAATACCAGGCAATTTCCCGTGTCGGGAAGATTCGGGTCATCGGACGGCTGCCTTTCAACCATCACAAATCCGGTGACCGCTGCCTGCGCGCTCCGCCTGATAAATTCCTCCGTGTCGGCCGGATTTTTGTCGAACATCGGCGCATTTTCATGGAGCAGAAGGACGGTTTCAAAATCAAATTGCCCCGCTTTTTTCAATGCGGCAAGTTCTTCCAGCTGCGGGATGCCGGCATACAAAAACCGCTGGGCTTCAAAATCATCTTCCGTCAAATAAAACGAAGCGCTGATGCCGAGTTTTTGAAGAAATAAAGACGATAAATTTGACATTTCCATTCTTTCACAGCCGTTGTTTTTATGTTATGAGAACCATGCGAAAATGATATCTAATATATGAATGCCCGAGACTGTCAGGAAAGTGACAATGATTCCGGCAATGATGACACCTGCCAAAATCGATAAGAACGCATTTTTAAACGGGAATTTCAATACAAGAGCCGCAGCTGTCCCCGTCCATGCCCCTGTCAACGGCAGCGGGATTGCGACAAATGTCATCAATGCCAAATCTTTGTATTTCTCGACGCGTTCGTTTCCTTGTTTTTCAACACGGTTGAAAAGCCAATCGAAAAAACGGGCGAAGAGTTTGCTGTGCTTGGACAGAAACTTGGAAACGGGGTCCAGGAAATAAAAAATGATTGTTACCGGAATCATATTGCCGATCACGGCCAGCACAAACGCGAGAATCGGATCCATTCCGTAAAGACCGATAGCCACCGGAATCGAACCGCGCAGTTCAATCACCGGAATGGCTGAAATCACGATCACAACAAGCCACGGCGGAAGCCATTGGAATAAATCAATGAAAAATGAAACAAAATCCATTCTTTAACACTCCGGATTATGCTTTTCTCCGGAGCAGCGCAAAATGAGCAATGAGTGCTTCCAGCTGAATCTTCTCGTTCGCACCTTCGGTGATCCTGAAGTCGATTTCACCGACAGCGTCGATCAGTTGAATCATTTCGCTGTCGCTTAAATCTTCTATTTTGAAAAGCGCCCGATAAACCTGGTTCATCACGTCATCGGCCGAAAGCCCCTGCTCGAAAACAAGAACATTCAGTTTATCCCGCGCATTTTTAAATTCTCCGGCAAGAGCGGTCTGAATCAAATCCAAAACATCTTCGGGCCGGGCGGTTGCCGTGATCTTGTAAACCGTTTCTTCATCAATGTCTTTTTGAATGAAAGCGGCTGCCTGCAGCGAGTTGACTGCTTTTCTCATGTCGCCGCCGGCCACATACACAAGCGCTTTTAAGCCGTCTTCCGTAATCGTTAAATTCTCCTTTTCGGCGATATATCTGATGCGTTGGGAAATGGCATCATCCGTTAAGCTGCGGAATCTGTAAATGGCGCAGCGGGACTGAATCGGTTCGATGATTTTGGACGAATAATTACAGGATAATATGAAACGGCAGTTGCTGCTGTATTTCTCCATTGTTCTGCGGAGCGCGGATTGAGCATCATTCGTCAGTGCGTCTGCTTCGTCAAGGAAAATGATTTTAAAAGAGGCGCCGCCGATCGGAGCTGTTTTGGCAAACGTCTTAATCTTGTTTCTGACAACATCAATGCCGCGTTCGTCCGACGCATTCAGCTCGGTAAAGTTTTCGGCCCAGAATTCGCCGAACATTTCACGGGCAATCGAAACGGCTGACGCTGTTTTGCCGACGCCCGGAGGTCCCGTAAAGAGCAGGTGCGGCAGGTTTCCGGAGCGGACGTATGATTTTAAACGTTCAACCGTCTCCTCCTGGCCGAAAACATCGTCCAGTGTCATCGGGCGGTATTTTTCAACCCATATTTCTTCTCTCATAAATCAGATTCCTTTAAAAATTCGTTATAAGTAAAAGCGAATAAAATATGAATTGAAAATAGAATGAATCGTATTAATCTTTTTCTTTAAAGCATGTCCGACATTTGTCCGTTTTCCCCGTATTTTTTCATGATTGAAAGGAGCGGTTTTTACGGAAAACCGCTGTGTTGTTTTTCAGCGGCCGTCGCCGCGCATGAACCGTACAGGTCTTTATTTTCATTCAAAAGCGAGGTTCATTTTTAGCTTATTGTCGAAAAAAACGTCTTATTTTTCGACAAATACCCTAGACAGATGCTGAATTAAAACACCGTTTTACTAAAAAGTATATATAAAAGAAGTTTACTTCTAAAATATATAGAATAAATTTACGGTTAAAATTCTTATTTTATCCTTAAATTGAAAAACGGTTCAAAACCAAAAAGATTGATTTATATTTTTTTATTTTCGGTGCGTCAATATGGAAGAAGTCACGGATAAACCGGAAGTTAAAACGGTCATAGAGACGCCGATTTTTAACGCCTCCGCTTCAGATGATCTTTGCGGCATCCTTTTGAAGGATTCTGTTCTGCATCTGGCTAAGCTGACGGGAGCGGTCGCTGTCTTTACTTTCGGTAATATCGATACGAAATCCTTCAAAGATTTGGCGGTTCCGGTGATTGACATCACTCAAATCAAAACAATTATCGAGAAACTGACGTATCTTCAGCACGAAAACCAGTTCCAGATTCAGGAGGTTTCCGATTCCATCCGGACGGAAGCTGACAAAAACGCTTCTCTTCTCATGAGTGCCGCGGCCGTCGAATACAGTCTCGGAACAATCGAATGCGGTATCGTGATCGGTCTCATCCGCACGCAGAATTCTTATTCTCTTGTCGTCCACAGCATGGAAGAAAATGAAACCGTACAGACTGTCCGTGAATGCGAAAAGCGCGTCTCGCCCGAAACATTCAGAAGTGTTCTTCATCTGTCTTTGAACATCGCAATGAAGGGACGTGAAGGCAAAAAAGTCGGAACCGCTTTCATTCTCGGCGATGAGGAAGAAGTTTTGGAGCGTTCTCATCAAATGATCATCAATCCGTTCCGCGGCCAGGATCCCGGATCGGAAATCAGCATCAATAAAAAAGAGAACTGGGAAACGGTCATGGGTTTTGCCCAGCTGGACGGTGTTTTCATCATTTCCGAAACCGGCAAAATTTTGTCGGCCGGGCGGTATCTTGATGTCGATACGCGTGATATCCATATCGAAAAGGGACTTGGTACGCGTCATCTCTCGTCCGCGTCCATCACACGTGACACCAACGCCATCGCAGTCGCCATTTCGGAATCCGGCGGAACGATCCGTGTTTATATGGACGGCAAAGAAGTTATCTTTGTCGAACCGAACACATCGCTGGTTGAAGTGGAAGGACGTCGGCTGGCCAACAATCAACTGAACTGATTTTGAAAAAGCGGGTGAATGAATGAAAACTTCATTCAATAAATCTAATTAAATCTTCCGTCAGGACACTTTCACAGAAAACACATCTGAGAACAAGTGTTTTTCTTTTTTCATTTTCTGTCACGATGAATCTGGTTTCAATCGGTTCGCTGCTGTTGGTGATGCAGTTCGGGTTGATACATCTGACAATGCCGCAGACGGAATCAGGGGTTTCGATTTTTCCTTTCTGAACCACTTCAAAATCACGGATGATGTTGACCGTAGCTTTCGGAGAAATCAGAGAGATTGCGTTGACTTCCTTTTCCGTTAATTCGCGTCCTTCGATTTTGACGACGTCTTTGTCACCGCGAGAACCGCCGGCATTCATGACGATGCTGACTGTATTGGTGAAATTTTCACCGACGCGGAGAATGTTTAAAACATTAAGCGCCTGGCCTGGCGTGATATGGTCAATCACGGTTCCGTTTTCAATCGCTTTGATTCTTAAATTGTTTTTATCGCCGAGTTTTTCGGAGTGTTTATTATCGGCCGTATTGTTTGCCATTATTCCGCCTCCCGGATTTTGTCTTCCATCCCGAGAACTTTGCAGAGGATTGCCATTCGGACCGGCACGCCGTAGAAAGCCTGTTTGAAGTAAGCGGCGTGAACGGTATCGTCCACATCGAAAGAGATTTCATTCACGCGCGGAAGCGGGTGCATAATTTTCATATCCGGTTTGGCGGTTTGGATGAGTTCCTTGGTGATGCGCATGCTGTTGGACACGCGGTTGAATTCAGCAGGATCGGGGAACCGTTCTCTTTGAATGCGTGTCATGTAAAGGATATCGATGTCTTCAATCACATCTTCCATGTCATTCGTAACGGTGACATCAATATTTCTTTTCCGCAGGTCGTCCACGATTCTGTCCGGAAGCCGCAGCTCAGGCGGGGAGACAAGATTGATTTTTGCATGATAGCGAGAAAGAGCGTAACAAAGAGAATGAACCGTGCGGCCGTATTTTAAATCGCCGGCCAAAGCGATGTTTAAGTTGTCAAGACGGCTTTCACGTTTGATGGTGTAAAGGTCAAGAAGGGTTTGTGTCGGATGGTGCCCCGCGCCGTCGCCGCCGTTGATAATCGGCGTGGCGGAACATTCCGAAGCCATCAGCGCCGCCCCTTCACGCGGATGCCTCAGCACAACAGCATCGGCATACTGCGACACCACGCGGATCGTGTCGGACAGCGATTCGCCTTTAGCAATCGAGCTCGCTTCCACCTGACCCATATTCAGAACCTGGCCGCCGAGCCGAAGCATTGCGGTTTCAAAAGACATGCGCGTTCTTGTACTCGGTTCAAAAAAGAGAAGCGCCAGAATTTTGCCGTCCATCATTTTGGATTGAACCTCGCCCCTGGCGATGGGTTCCAATTTTTCGGCCAATTCCAATATTTCGTCAAACATTTCTTTTGTATATTCCCGCGTTGAGATAATGTGATGCATCGGCCGCATAGTGACTCCTTTTGGTTTGTTCAAATGTGGGTTGAAACAACGAACTCGGATATAATCCTATTGATAAAACGGAAGAATTCAATATAAATTTACTGCGGAATCTCTTCAATCAGATGAGTTTATTAAGAGGAATGAAATTTACGAATGTATAGAACTCTCCTGAAGGAATTCAAATGGTTAAAATTCAAGTTGCTTTAGATGTCATTGAACCTGACCGCGCTGTTTCAATCGCCGAAGAAGCGGTTGCCGGCGGGGCCGACTGGATTGAAGCCGGAACGCCTTTGATTAAAAGCGCCGGCATGGAAATCATTCGAAAACTTCGTGAAACTTTTCCCGATAAAGTCATTCTTGCCGATATGAAAACTATGGATGTCGGTGCGGCGGAAGTTGAAATGGCTGCCAAATCCGGCGCCGATGTCGTCACGATTCTGGCCGCGGCAGATGATGCCGTTATCCGCCAGTCTCTTTTATCTGCCGGAAAATACGGTGTCCGCATTATGGTTGATATGATTTCCGTTGACGATTCTGTTACCCGCGCAAAGGAGGTCGAAGCGCTCGGTATTGATTTGATCAACGTCCATGTCGGCATTGACGCACAGATGACGGGAGAATCGCCCATTGAAAAGCTGAAGGCGCTGGCTTCTGAAACGAATATGGAAATTGCCGTTGCCGGGGGACTGACTCCCGAAACGGCATGGGAAGCTGTTCAAACAGGCGCAGATATCGTTATTGTCGGCTCTTATATCATAAATTCGGACAACGTCCGGCAGTCGTCGGCAGACATTCGAAAAGCCGTTGATTCCGCAGAACATACCAAACCGGCGAAGAAATCCGTCGAAGAAGAAATGGTTGATATTTTCAGAAAAGTATCCACATCGAATATTTCAGATGCCATGCATCGAAAAGGTGCCATGCAGGGCATTTCTTCTAAAATACCGGGCAAAAAGATTGTCGGTAAAGCCGTGACGGTCCGTTCGTTCGGCGGTGACTGGGCAAAACCCGTTGAAGCGATTGATATCAGCGGTCCCGGTGATATTGTTGTCATTTACAACGGCGACCGGGATATTGCCATGTGGGGGGGTCTCGCGACGCAGACGGCAGTCAACCGCGGATTGGAGGGCGTTGTCATTGACGGCGCGGTTCGTGATTTCGATGAAGTCCGGAAATCGGATTTCCCCGTTTTTGCGGCTAACGTCGTTCCGAATGCGGGCGACCCCAAGGGTCTCGGAGAAATCAATGTTGAAATCGTCTGCGGCAATCAAACAGTTCATCCCGGAGATTATATTGTCGGTGACGACAGCGGTGTTGTTGTTGTTCCCAAAGAACGCGCTTATGAAATTGCACGCCGCTCCGAAGAAGTTTGGAAACGCGAAAAACGTCTTTTCGAAGAGATTAAAAACGGTAAAACACTTGCCGGTGCGCTTGAACTTTTGAAATGGGAAAATCAGAAGTAACGGCATTTCATTTTTCTTTTTATTTATCCCTTTACAAACAAAATACACGCAACAGGTTAAATTTATGAGACAAAGAAAACCGAAAGTTCCGGACGTACCGCTTTTGATGACACCCGGCCCGACACAGGTTCGGGAGAATGTCAGAATCATCCGCGCGCTTGAAATGACGAATCCTGATTTGGATCCCAAATTTTTCAAATTCTACCGCAAAACCTGTCTGAAACTGGCCGCTTTTCTGAACACGGAGTCGCAGGTTTTGATTTTAAGCGGCGAAGGCATGGTTGCTTTAGATGCCGTGTGCGCTTCTATGACCGAACCCGGAGACCGTGTTTTGATTCTTGACAACGGTATTTTCGGCGAAGGGTTCGCCGACATGGTTAAAGTGTACGGCGCCGAACCTGTTGTTTTCAAAGGGGACCGGACGCGCGGCCTCTCCGCGGAAAATCTGCGCGCGTTTTTGGAACAGGACTCTGATTTCAAATTCGCAACCATCGTTCACTGCGATACCCCTTCGGGCGTTCTGAACGATTTGAAAGAACTCTGCCCGCTGCTCAAATCTTACGGCATTTTAACAGCGGTGGATGCGGTTTCCTCCATGGTCGGCGAGCCGATTCTCACCGACGACTGGGGCGTTGACATCTGCATGGGCGCATCTCAAAAGGGTTTTTCTGCGCCGCCCGGATTGGCTTTCTTAAGCATCAGTCCGGATGCCTGGGCGGTCATAGAAGACCGTAAGACACCGATTCCGTCTTATTATTGTAATCTGCTGCTTTGGAAAAACTATTACGAGGATTTCTGGTTCCCGTATACGCCGCCGATCAGCGACATTTACGCTTTTAAAACTGCTCTTGACAATGTTTTGAAAGAAGGCGACGCTTTCAGAAGACACCAAAAAATCGCGAAAGCGATTCGAAAAGCCGTCATTCGGTCCGGTTTGTCTCTCTGCCTCAAATCCGATTACTGCAGCACGGTGACGGTAATTTCTGTTCCAGAAGGACTGGATGGTGAAAAAATCGTCCAAAAAATGAAAAATGAGCACGGTATTTTAATCGGCGGCAATTTCGGATATCTGAAAGGAAAAGCCGTCCGTATCGGCCACATGGGTGAAAATGCCCGAACGGAATATGTGTCCGAAACGTTGAAAGCGCTTCAGTTAACGCTTGAAAGTGAAGGTGTTTCCTTCCGCGCGGATATGGAATCCGTCTTTTTGGAAGAAATGGCGAAGAAAAAAAACTGATTTCTTCCCTTTTCCCTTTTTAATCATAATAAGAGTCGATTCTCATCTGAACAGCTTGATTGTACAATAATTTCGTTTCTCTTTCCCATTCATTTCTCGGCGTATAAAGCCGGGATGCCATATCGGCAAGCGCCTCTTCTTTTGTTTCAAATTTTTTCTTCGGATTCGCAACGGCGTTTCTTGCCGCTTCCCGAACCACCCAAACGCCGAGCGGCGCCCAGTAACTCGGGCGGATTTCACGGACCGCAAAAATAAAAGCCTGTCTCTTAATCGAATCCAAATATTCCAAAATCGGCAGGCGGGCCGCGTAATAACCGCCGGAGAGATTTGAATATTCCTTTTTGCCGTAGAAATCTTCATGGTCCTGTCCGATGTAAGTTTTCTCGCCGTTCCAAACGGAATGCGGCTGCCAGACTTCCAGAAGCTCGTAGGAAAAGCTTCCCGGCAGGAGCAAAATCTCAAAATGGTTTCCGAAAATTTCGCCGGTCATGACTGTGATTTCCCGAATGTGCGGATAATCTTTTATCCGCTTGATGGTTTCTTTACCGGTCATGTCATCGATTGCCGTAATCGACCACCGTGTCGGCACAAGTTTCCGGTCACGGCCGAGCAGTCCGATTGACATCAGTCGCGTCATCTGTTCGTTGGACACGCTGCCCTGATACAGCTCGACGATTGCATCTTTGGCCAGAGCGTCCGTGTCATAAATGATGCGGTCAACGGCGTTGGGGACTTTCGGGTTTTCCGTGATGTTGAAGTTTTTCACCTGCCCGGACGGGCCCATGGGCATCATCATGCTGTCAAATTTCAGATCCGAGACGATCGGCTTTTTGAACCAGGCTTCCGTGTCGATCGGCTTAGCGGAAAGTGCCAGTTCCTGCGCTTTCATCAGAAGCGGGTTATCCGTTTTGGCATCTCCGGGCTTAAAAGTCGAATTGGCACGGACAAGCGCGGTCCGCATCGCAATGACATCCTGCATCTGCAGGTCATGCCACAGGCGTGAATCTTCCATGAATCCCGGATTTTTTATTACTTTTTCACGCAGGATTTCCGAGGCTTCACCGAATTCCAGTTCCGGCAGATCTACGGACGGCGGAATCAGCGGTCCGGCGGACAGGCTGGGATAGTTGTAGCTGCCGACAAAAACGGATGGAGGGGACGGACCGAAAACGGTGGTTTGATTAGACAGTGCCTTTGTCAGGCGGCTGTTGTTTTTAAAACGTTCCAGCGTCGGGCAATACGGCCGGCCGCAAAGACCTTTCCCTTTACAGCGCATGCAGAGTCCTTCCGTCGGCATATTTTCACCCGAATCCGTTTTGAAAAAATTAAGAATTTGATAATAAGAATGTCAAATCAAAAAAGAAATAAAAGATAATTAATTGTTTTGTTTTTCGTTTTTAAAGCCCACGTGTATAATCAATAATGACTTTGCCGTCCGCGGTTAATTCGATTTTTCCGTCGTCTGTTTTTTGAACAAGCCCGTTTTCTTCCAACTCTTTGATGATTTTATCTGTGGCGCTCGGAATCAGGCGGGCAATTTTTGCAACTCTTTGCGGGTCTGTTGCTCCTTTGGACTCCAAAATCTCTAACACTTTCCGGCGGTTAACGCTTCCGTTGACAAATCCTGCAAGTTCTTCCATGATGATGACTCCTTTTCGTTTTCATAAATCTGAAGTTTGATTAATGAATAATCTGCTTTAACCGTATTATATTTTTGCTTTTATACTGTTACCTCTTCAGATTTTTTTTAAAACGCAGGAAGCCATAACTATTAATACGAAGTTAGCAGATATTAACCGTCGGAAGTTATCTGACCGTTATAACTTTCCGTACATTCATATTGCTTTTGAAAAAAGCTTACGAAAAACAGGAAAACTGTTTGAAATATTTCGTGAGTCTTACTCACGTCAAATTTTATTTGAAATCATGGAGGATTTATTTAAAAATGAGTACCGGAATGTGTTCTGTATGCGGTTTACCCGAAGAACTGTGCATTTGTGAAGAAGTAGCAAAGGAACAGCAGAGAATTACCGTCAAAGTAAACAGAAGAAGATATGGAAAAGAAGTAACGATTGTCGAAGGACTGGATCCCGCTGAAATTGATGTTCATGACCTGGTAACTTACCTGAAGTCAAAATTCGCTTGCGGCGGTACAATTCGTGACGGTTCCATTGAATTGCAGGGCAACCACCTCGGACGCATGAAAGATGTGCTGATTCAACGCGGATTCAGTGCGGATCAAATTAAAATTTAATTCCGGTCGGAATCTCGTGATTCCGTTCCTTTTTACTTTTCTCTTATAATCATTCAGCCGAGCTGAAAGCTTACAAAAATCTGCTCTTCATTTCATTGCTTATTCTTCAACTCATCCTAAAGTGATAATGAAACCAACCATTCATCTTCTGCTTCACGGGACGTGCCGATGACCAATCTTTTTTTATCGCCGATAACTTCAACGATTCCGCGTGCGCGAACTTTCTCGCCTTTTAAAGCTTGTCCTGCATACGTATGCGTATAACTGTAAATTTCATCGATGTCATGGTGGTCGATTAAATAAATTGCCGGACTGTCAAAGGCGAAATCATCGTTTGCAACGGTTGCTTCGATGACGGTTTTTTCCGTATCCGTCCCCCTTTGAATCGGATTCCCGATTTGTTCTCCGGAACGGACAAAGAGTAAATCAAAGTAAATATTTCGGCCGCTTGGAATCGAAAGCATGCCGCGGTTTCCTTTACGGATTTCATGTGCGAAAAAGTCTTCGAAAGAAAGCGGCGATTTTCGTTTTTGATAAACGGTATGCCACATATCATTATCAAGCTCCGCAATCTGAAATTTAAAGCCCGTTTTGCCGGCGTCTTCTTCTTTCATTGCCGCCAATGCGTCTTTCGCTTTCAGCCAATCCGCACCGTAAACCAAGAAGTCAATGTCAGACTCTTCATTTTCAAGTCCCGCTAAAAGTGACCCTGTTATTCCCATGGAGCCTGCGGGAATGCCGGCTTCGGTAAACCTTTGGATTAATGCTGACGCAGCCGGATTTTCCCTTTCGTTTTCCAGAATCTCAGTGACAGCGCTTCTCGGTTTTAAAATCTCGATGATTTCCGGCCGCGGGACAACGGCGACATCCGCCACCCACTCCGGATGATTTTCTTTCAGATAATCAAAAGAATCTTTGAAATCGGCTTTTCGATACTTTTTTCCGGTTTTTCGGCGAATGCGCGGTCCGTTCTCATCCGGAATATATCTTAAAACGGCACGGATACCTTCCGGCGGATGAAAATAGTCGGCAACGGAAAAAATCAGCCCGTTTCTCGTGACAAAAAAATCACGCAAAACGGGATCTTTGAACTCTTTCGAATTCGGTTCAACCATAACCGTTCCTCCCGAATCGTCAGTCATTAAATGAAAAAAGAAACAGAATCAATAATCAGATTCTGTTTACAGGTCGTTTTCGCTGTCTTCATCAACACCGATTGCGCTTAAGAAGCGTTTGACAACAGACTCTTCTACAAGTTTCTGAAGAATCTGCTTGTCCTTGGCGGAGCTGAATACTCCGAGCGGAATTCTGGCACCCGCTGCTGTCGGATGACCGCCCGCATTCTCTCCGAACGCTTCGCGCATCACATCACCTAAATGAACGCGGATGTCATCGTTTCTGGCGGAGACATAAATGCTGTCATCCATGATGCCGAAGACGACAACGGTTGAGACGCCTTCCATTGCCAGAAGATAATCGGCAGCCTGCGGAAGCGTATCTCTGTTTCGAATCGTTCCGACATTGGAAAGCAGTACGGCTCCGTATGTTTCTCTATTTCGGATCGCCTCGCTGAGAATGTCCAGCGTTTCAACGGACATGGACGGGGTTTCGACCTGTGTCAATAAATCATGATCGGAAAGCGGGTGCAGGAAAGAAGCCGCTGCGAAGTCCGCAGAAGTTGTATTTCTCCGGAAGTCATTGGTGTCGGTTCGGATACCGAAGAGAAGCGCGGTTGCCAATTCCTTTGAAACCGGAATATCCATCTGCTGGAGATATTTCGTTAAAATCGTTGCGGACGCGCCGACGTTGGTACGTATGTCCATGAAATCGGCGTACGGTTCAATATCGCCGTAAGAGTGATGGTCAATAATGATGCCGATCGGATGGTCGGCCGGAACGGAATTATTCACCGACGGGATGGAATTGTCCACCAACGCTAAAGAATCATATTGGTCAAAAACCTCGGGGCCCGAGATTTTAATCATCGGAATCGCCAGCAGGTTAATAAACGCTTTATTTTCGTGGTGGCCGACTTTTCCGTCATACAATATATCGGCTTTGATATCGAATTTCTTTGTGATTTCCGTTAACGCGTACGCGCTTGAAATGGCGTCCGGGTCGGGGTTGTCGTGGAGGACGATGCCGAGCGTGATGCCGCGGTGTTCATCCAGCCACTGCGCCAAGCGGTTGCCGATATGTTTTGTTTCAATCAGGTCCAGATATTCCGTAATTGTTTTTGAAACAATCAGCGGGGGAACAAAAACATAACTTGATCCGGCACCCATCATTTCCTCTTTTTTCAGAATATCTGAGGCGCGGGAAATGATTTTAACGTTATCGGGCGTGACGGCTTTAAAGTTTGCCACAGCTTTGGTGTTGGAATCGTCATTTGAGCTGAGAGCGGCAACACAAATCAGGTTGCGCATATCAATGATATTGTAAAGAGCAGGGTCGGTAATGTCTCCGAGGAGAGCGTTAAATCCTTCCTGGCGAAGGGTTTCGACGCGGGTTTTATCAACGTCGATGATTGTGATCTCTTTTTCGGTTTTGCGCAGTTCTTTCGCCACCGCAAAGCCGATGATACCGCCGCCCAATATCAAAAATTCGGGTTTGGGTTTTTTAACGCTTTCGACATTTTTTTGTGAGGGATTCATAAATGATTCACCTGAATTTGACAGAGATAAAATGGCTTATTGATTCATCTGAATTATTAAAAGTTTAATCTTAAATTTGATTTCTACGAGATGCTGCGTTTGTTTGAATGGAAAAACAACGATTGTAAACAAAGTTTTGCATCTTTTCAATTTTTCATATTTTGCTGTCGTCGGCAATTTGTTTGCCGGAAATTGTAATATCAAGAATTTGTCATCATGTATTTAAATCCATTCATTTTTTAAATTTACCGTTTTCGGATTCGTTTTCATTTAATTGTCATGATAAATTAAACCGTTATCAGAGGGATTTAAGTAATCTTAAAATAATTCCAATGGAAATATAAAATAATTATAAATCTCGATATGCTGAAAACTCAAACAAAAAGCCGGAATTCCGATGAGACAAGAAACAATCACAGCCGATGAGATGAAAGCCATTGATAAAAATGCCGTCGGCCTCGGCATGCATCCTCTTCAGTTAATGGAAAATGCCGGCGCTGCTGTCGCGGACATTATTTCCCAGCATAAACGTTATTCTGATTCATCCGTTCTCTTTTTCGCCGGTCTCGGCAACAACGGCGGCGATGCTTTCGTTGCCGCACGACATTTGGCTGACTCCGGCAAATCCGTTGTTCTGTTTTTGCTCGGATAGGGGAATCAAATTAAAACACATGAGTCTCAAATCAACTTCAAATTACTGAAACAGACCGGCCGTGTGACTGTTTTTGAAATAAAAAATGAATCAGAGCTCCTGAATTCTTATGACATTTTCAAGGAAATGGACAATCTCATCGTTGACGGGATTTTCGGAACGGGATTTTCGGGAAAACCAAAAAGTCTTGAAAAAGCGGCCGTTCAGCTCATCAATTCCGAGAAAGAAACGCGGAACCTTCCCGTTTTAGCGATCGATATTCCGTCGGGAATGCCGCCGGCCGGTCTGCCTGATGATTTATCCGATTCGGATTTAATCGTCAAAGCTGACGCAACCGTTACTTTCCATAAGATGAAAACGTTTTTGGAAACGGAAGCCGCAAAAAAATATGCCGGCGAGATTTTTATCCGCCCGATCGGAATTCCGGAAAATGCCGGAAAATATATCGGTCCGGGAGACGTTTCATTGTTATACAAACGCGCGGATGACAGCCGGAAAGGAGACAGCGGCAAAATTTTGATAATTGCGGGTGGTCCTTATTCGGGAGCTCCGGCGCTTGCGGGAATGGGTGCGCTTCGGGCAGGGTCCGATATTGTCACGATTGCGGCGCCCCGAAGCATTTACAAAGCCGTTTCATCTTTTGCACCTGAATTTATCGTTCGGAAACTGCCCGGCAATGTTTTTTCAAAAGAAGATGTTCCGGTGCTGATCGATTTGATCCGGTCTCATGATGTTGTTGTTCTCGGCCCGGGTTTCGGGCGCGTTCCCGATTCGGTCGAAGCGGCAGCTCAATTGGTGCCGTTTCTCAAAAAAGCGGTCATTGATGCCGACGCGCTCGTGCCGGAAATCTTTGACGCCCTTGTTCAAAATCAAAATTCCGCGGAAATCATCATCACGCCGCATTATCACGAACTGATAAGGACAGCGGCTTATTTCGGGAAAACTTTGCCCGATAAGCGTAAAGAAATGAGTGTTGAAGAATCGGAAGCCGCTCTTTTGGATATCGGAGAGAAACTCGGCGCCGTTGTTCTTTTGAAAGGGCGCGCAGATATGATTGCCGGCGGCGGAGAGGTCCGGTACAATTCGACCGGCAATGCGGGTATGTCTGTCGGCGGAACGGGTGACGTTCTGGCAGGCATTGTCGGCAGCTTATTCTCCAAAAACACTGCCGTCCGGGCAGCCGGATGCGGCGCTTATATCTGCGGGAAAGCCGGCGACTTGGCATATGAAGAGGCCGGTGATTCGCTTCTTCCGACGGATCTGATCAATCAAATACCGTTTGTTTTTTCACCGGACAATGCCGTCAGGATGAAATCCGGTAAGAGAAAAGATAAAAACAAATGCGGAAAACGAAAAAAATCGTTTGTCTGAAATCCCGCCGAAAACATTTTTATGAAAAGTCTTTCTTCACAGAATTGTTTGACAATTCTTATTTCATTTTATCAAATCGTTATGAGGTATCCACATTGAAAATTATCGGCGGTCCGTCTTCTCAAGCACTTGCCTGCCGCGTTGCGGCCGGATTGAACATTAAACCGACTATTACGGATTTCATCCGCTTTCCCGACAATGAGCAGTATGTTCAGATCAAAGAAGATGTTGCGGGTGAAGAGGTTGTTCTGATTCAAAGCACAGCGACAGACTCCGATCTGATTGCACTTCTGCAGCTTTTGGATGCCTGTGAATCCGCAAGAAAGGTCACGGTTGTTATTCCGTATATGGGGTACGCGCGCCAGGACAAAAAATTCAAAGACGGTGAAGCGATCAGCGCCCGCGCAATGGCACGTACCGTCACCGCCCCAAATCTCAATAAAATTTATACCGTGAATCTGCACGAAAAAAGCATTTTGAATTACTTTTCTCATCCCGCCGAAGATTTGGACGCGTCTAAATTAATTGCCGAATACGCCGCAAGCTTAGGTTTGGAACGCCCGCTTCTCATCGCGCCGGACAAAGGTGTCCGCGGCATGGTTGAAAATATGGCGGCCGGATTGAATTTGGAGTGGGATGTTTTTGATAAAACCCGTTTGGCCGGCGATCACGTGGTCATGGCTGACAAAAAAATGGATGTTAACGGCCGCGACGTGATCATTGTGGATGATATGATTGCCACCGGTGGTACGATGGCGGAAGCAGTCGGCATTTTGGGGAAAAACGGCGCCCGTGATGTTTACGTTGCCTGCATTCACCCGGTTTTAACGCGCAACGCCGTTCTCAGGCTTTCCAATGCCGGTGTTAAAGATATCATGGCGACCGATACGATTGAAAAAGTTCAAAGCCGTATCAGCACTGCTCCGATTATTATCGAGGCATTGAAAAAGTAATTTTTTCATTCCTTTTTTTTGATTTTGAAATAATTTTATTTAATTTCACTCATATTCTTTTTATTTTAAATCTGCTCCGGCAGGGCAATTTCCGGTCCGGTGACAACTTTTATATTTTTACAAAATTATCATACACTATGAAAGATTCAAAGATTCGCCGCACTTCTGAATCCTCTTCCGGCGAGGGTTCTAAATATAATGATTATTCTTCTCTTCCGGCCGGTTCCCCCAAAGAACCGGAAGAATCGGAACGTTTTTTTATGTCGGTTCAAAGAAAAGAACTGTCACCCGCCAAAAAGGCGTATGTTGAATCGACCCGGACAAAACCTGACGCGCCCTTTGCCGGTGCGCAGCCGAAAGGGATGTATTTTGCCGCCGGAACCGATGTTGTCGACGATTACGCCTCCCGGACAGATTGGCGCGACCGCATTCAAAAAGCTGTTGCGGAATCCGAATCCCGAATCAAAACACCTGTTAAAGAGCAGATGCCCTGGCCGGAAGCGCCGCAGGACCGCTCGGTCAAAATCACTTATCAGGAAAGGATCTTTGAAGAAATCACACCGGCAAAAACCACGGTAAAAGATGATATTTTATGGGAAATCGATGAAAAAATCACATCCCGGAAAGCTGTCCCGAAAGAGGTGAAATCCGATAAGAATGTTCGTCCCGTACATGAAATCGAGGGCAAAAAGGTCGTCCGTGCCGAAGCGTACACGGCATGGCTTGCCGAAAGAAATGAGCGTATTGCCGCGGAAGACGCTCAATTGAAAACAGATACAGCAGCAGCTCGAAAAAAACAGAAGCGGGCCGAAGCGCATGATCTGTGGCTGGCCGAGCGTGAAGCCCGTATTGCTGCGGCTGACGTTCAATTAAAAACCTCTGTTGCAGCTCAGTTGAAGAAACAGAAACATGCTGAGGCGTATAATAAATGGTTTGCCGAGCGTGAGGGGCGCATTGCCGCTGAAGACGTTCGCTTAAAAGCGGATATTGCCGCCCGTGTAAAGAAACAGAAGCAAAATGAGGCATACGGCGAATGGTATTCGGAACGCGAGGCCCGTATTGCAGCTGAAGACGCACGATTAAAACTTGCAGTTGCCGCCAACCGGAAAAAGCAGAAATATGCCGACGCACACGACAAGTGGCTGGCGGAACGTGAAGCCCGTATCGCGGCTGCGGATGCACGGTTGAAACTTGACGCTGCCGCCAACCGAAAAAAGCTGAAGTATGCCGAAGCACATGATCAGTGGTTGGCCGAGCGTGAAGCCCGCCTCACAGCCGCGGATGCACAATTGAAAGCAGATGTCGCCGCCGGTCTCAGAAAGCAGAAACGCGCCGAAGCTTATGATTTATGGTGTGCGGAACGCCAAAAGCGTATTGCAGCCGAAGATTCCGCTCTTTTGAAGAAAGTCAAAGAGAAGAGCGCTGAAAGTCCGGTTGCTCCGGATGAATGGATGTCTGCCGATAAGTTCTCCTCCGTTCTTGAAAATGAATTTAAGGAAGTTGAAGAAGAGTTCGAAGCGGTTTTCGATGAAATTGTTGAGCAGATATTCGAAAACGTTGCGGAAGAAGAGAATATCGGGATAGAAGTCTATGAAGAAGTTGGAATTGAAATTACCGCAGAACCGTCTGTTGAAGCGGAATCCGGTCTTTCGGATGAGTTTGATGCGGAATACGATGCCGATCTTCAGGCGCTTATGACTGAAAAAAAGAGCTTGGAACAGCTTCGTGTTAAAGCGGCTCAGAATTTGGATGACGAATTTGTTGTTTGAAACGAATAGTAAATGAAAATATTTTAATGCAAGCAGAACATTGTTATCTTTGCATTAAAATATCCGTACTTTCACGGATTAAAAACAAAAACAGGAGCTCTCTTATTTATGGATTCAAGTTTATACCGTTATTTTTATGAATCCCTCAATTCACATGATGATGTTCAAAAACTCTCGGAAAAATACAATGTTTGCTGCGGTACGCTGTCAAGTATTTTAAATCAAAAAGTTGTCGAGGACGTCAAGAAATCCCACTACCGCTTCAAACGAAAAGAAGAACGTATTGTCACTGAGTGGCGCAGCGGTCATTCTTTTTTAGCGCTCAGCCAAAAATATCACTATCCGGCAACATTGATTTCAACGCTTGTTTTGGAAAACCTCGGTCATTCCAAAAAAGAAATCCGTCTTTTTTACAAAAACCCGAAATCGATTGAAAACGGCCGCATTCAAAATGAATTGATTGAATCTTTGAACGCCGATTATTTCTTCTCGCCGCGCGCGCATCAATTGCAGGAAGAAAAGGGCCGGATCGGTGAAAATATCATTTCTTTCTGGCTCAAAAAGAAAAGCTGCGATTTCACCTGCGAAGATGAAATGCGCGCGGAAGGATGTACCGGTAAAACGCCGGATTTTCTGCTCCGTAAATCCATTAAAATCAGCGGGCGTGAAGTCTGCTGGATCGAAAGCAAGGCGCTTTTCGGAGAACTTAAAGAACACCGCCATTATGAGAAAAAACAGTTCAAGGAATATGCCGACTGTTTCGGAGACGGACTTGTTATCTATTGGTTCGGTTACGAAACAGATATCTTAAAAGAAAAAACCGAGGGATATCAAATCGCTGATTTCGAATTTTTCAGAAAAGATATTCCCGAGCATGTAAATAAATTTTTGAATTACGTGATTTATTGGTAAACGGATTCAAACCGTATCTATTTTAATTTAAAGCACATTTCCGGTTTCATGTATGATGTTTATGAAATTCGGAAAGATTTTCCTGTTTTAGAAAAAGTGATTTATTTGGACAGCGGTGCCACTACGCAGACCCCCCGGCCCGCAGTGGTTGCGATGACCGACTTCTTTTACAACTATGCCGCAAATTACGGGCGCGGCGCACATCAGCTCTCCCTTCGGGCGACGAACGCGTTTGAAGATGCCCGCGAGACTGTTGCCGGTTTCTTAAATACGCCGCCGGAAAACACGGTCATGACAAAAAACACGACGGGCAGCATCAATATTGTTGCAAACGGTTTCGGTTTTCGGGAAGGAGATGAAATCCTGACAACCGTCGTTGAACATCACTCCAATTTTGTTCCGTGGCTGCGCCTTAAAGAAAAGGGAGTGCGCGTTAATGTTGCCGGCATTGACACCGAAGGATTTGTGAATCCCGCCCGAATAGAGGAAATGATTACCGATCAAACCAAATTGATTGCAATCGGTCACGTTTCAAATGTTTTCGGTTCGGTTCAGGAGATTGAAAAAATCATAAAGATCGCACACAAAAACAGCATTCCCATTTTAATCGACGGTGCACAGTCCGCCGGACACATGGAACTGGATCTGAAAGCGCTGGATTGCGATTATTTTGCCGCCGCGGGGCATAAGGGACTTCTCGGACCGCAGGGAACGGGTGTTCTTTACATCAAAGATCCCGAGACGATTCAGCCGACGGTTCTCGGCGGCGGCACGACTTCGGATGCCGATGCCTGCAGTTATGCGCTTAAACCGTCACCCGAATGTTTTGAAGCCGGAACGCCGAATCTGCCGGGCGTCATCGGACTCGGTGCCGCTGTTGAATATTTGAAGAAAGTCGGCGTTCGGGACATTGAAACACATGACAATCATTTGGCACGGGAGACGGCAAAGCGGCTCCGGGAAATCTGGGGTGTCACCGTTTACGGCCCTGAAAACCGCGCCGGCCTTGTTTCGTTCAACATCGAAGGTCTCAGCCCGCATACCGCGGCAATGCGTCTGGACAAGTACAACATCTGCGTCCGCAGCGGGCATCACTGCGCTATCCCGGGGCAGAAAGCGCTCGGAATCGACGGGTCCGTCCGCGCTTCTTTCGGGCTTTACAATACCGAAGAAGAAGTTGACATTTTCATAAACGCGGTTCGGGAAATTGCCGCCGCCGGCCGTTAAATCCTCTTTTGCAGGTCCG
This sequence comes from uncultured Methanosarcinales archaeon, assembly GCA_964446755.1. Taxonomy (GTDB): domain Archaea; phylum Halobacteriota; class Methanosarcinia; order Methanosarcinales; family Methanosarcinaceae; genus Methanimicrococcus. The sequence continues at coordinate 5,149 of CAYUQC010000019.1, read as the reverse complement.
TTTTTATCTTTTTAAGTTCGTAAAAAGAGCTTCCGCTTTTCAAAAAATCAATCACAAAAAAGAAATGAGTGAGTAATTTTTAAAAAATTACTCTTGTTCTTCTAAGAGAACGGCGTTGATGACACCGTCTTGACCGGGGCGGCTTGTGACTTTCACAAGACCGATGTCGGTTCTGACGACTGTGCCTTTTGTCATAATGTTACGTCTGATGTAGTGTTTGTTCGCAGGGTTTCCCGTCACTTTTTCAGCGGTTGCGCGCTGGGTTTTGCCCGTCTTCGGGTCAGTGACGTTGACAAACTGGTCGCTGAGAAGTCTGACCTTTCTGTTGCCGCCGCGTGTTGCGATGTTCTTGTTTTTCGTCGGGCCGATTCTGGTTTCCGCGAATTCGCGTCCGATTTCAAACTTTCTTTTACTTCTGGAGGCAATTCTTTTGCCGCCTGTGTATGTTCTTTTAGATGCACCTTGCCATCTCATAATATTTCCTCTGTACGGGTTGTTAATTTTGATTCAAGCGGCCGAAAACCCGCTTCAATCTTAGATACTTTTGTGCCGAAAACCCATTCTTCGTGCATGGTTTCAGGCGATGAGAGCTGAATATAAAGGGAAGTATAAGATAAAGAATCACAACTGCAAATTCAATATATGAATCTTGCGATACGAGATTCTGTTTTAATTCTCTGAAACAGTCATTCATTCTATTTGAATCTTATTAAATAAAACCCCGAAAAAGGATACGAATAAATAAACTGACCGCCTTTTATCCCTGTTAAAATTCAAGTGAGGGTAAAAAATGGTCACATTAACAATGGATACAATCTGCGGTCACGTCAATAAAGTGACGGCCAAAAGCGAAGGCAAAACAACACATGTTTCAATCGAAAGCACATGCCCGAAAATCAAGAACTGGGGCACGGAGTTTGACATTCCGATGGATCAAATCATGGACAACCGGAATGAAACGCTGGAATCCAAATTACAGACATTTCCTTTGACGCCGACATGCTTCGTTCCGACATTGGTCATGAATGTTGTTTGGATGGAAAACGGCATGATTGCCAAAAGCCTTGTTAAAAACAAAAGCCCGATTCAGATTGTGTACGAAGATTAATCAAAAATAATATAAAATGAAGAAATACATTGCTGATTCCGCTGTTTTTATTATGGGTAACTGTCCGGTTGCCGCTGCCGACATGGTGACCATTCCGCAGGTCGAAGATGAGATGAAGAGCGAAGAGGCCGCTTTGCGTTACGACCTTTCCAAAGCGGAAGGTCTTCGGGTTGAAGCGGTGGCGGACGCTTTCACACTCGCGGTTACGGAACAGGCATCCCGCACACGTGATATTGAAAAGCTCTCCCGGACGGATCTCGGCATTTTGGCAAAAGCTTTGGAGTATAAAGAGAAAATCGGAGACGACGCTGTTTTAATCACGGATGATTTTGCCGTTCAGAATATTGCGGCACGGTTGGGCATCGTTGTTATGCCCGTTGCGCAGCGCGTCATTAAAGACCAGATCGTGTGGCAGAAGCAATGCATCGGCTGTTTCAGACATTTTAAAGACGGTGATGACTGTCCCGTCTGCGGATCGCCGCTTCGGAAGAAAATGAAGAAAAAAGTGAAGCAGAAACCGAAAACAATATAAGAATGCTGAAAAATATTAAAAATTAAATAGAAGGAAGCGTATATTTAATTTAATTAATTCCAAATTATAATTTATCCCGATATTTGTTCAGGGGGCTTAATATGAAAAAAATAGAAGACTTGTCTCAAAAGGCAGATGAATTACAGCAAAGCGGCCTGACGACCGGCCAAATCGCTGATGAACTGAACATTTCAACCGAAACAGTTGTCTGGCTTTTGACCAACAAAAAACCGAGTCCGGACGGTACCGTTCCGAAGGACATTTCCGTCAACTGGAGCACGCTCGGCCAAAACGCTACCCGTCTCCGCTGCACGGCCCAGATTCTCTGCGACATGGTTTCAGAAATCGCCGTGAACCAGAAAGAATACATTGACGTCATTGTCGGCGTTTCTTCAAGCGGCGTTCCGGTCGCCAGTTTTATGGCCGGTGAAATGGAGTCCGAATTTACGGTTTATTATTCCAAAAAATCCAAAATCGAAGCCGACAAAGTCGCTCCGAAAGGTGCTTTTTCCCGCAATTTCTCGGAAGTCCGCGGTAAAAACGTCGTCATCATTGATGATGTCATTTCAACGGGCGGTACATTGGTGGACGTCATTGCTCAAACCAGAGCAGCCGGCGGCAACCCGATCGCTGTTGCGGTTTTGGTTGACAAAGTCGGGTTTGATGAAATCGACGGGGTTCCCGTTGCCGCAATCATGAGAATCACAAGACTCGGCTGATTCGGATTTATTCCGAATCTTTTTCTTTCTTTTTTTCGTTTGACGCTTTTTGTTTATTGATAAAATTTAAATGCATTGCCGTGTTTTTGTGCCTATTCATAAAAAGCAGGCGTTTTATCGTGTATTCAAAAGAACTGGCGGAATTGGGATTTGTTGTTTTTCGCCGCCAAAATGAAAACGGCGGCATTAAACCGCATCTTTTCATCCGCTTTAAATCAAAAGAAGGCCGCTTGCTGACTTTTGCAATTGATACCACTCGGATTCCTTCTTCTCAGGCGCAGCCGGATGCTTATTTAATCACGCACGCGCATTCTGATCATTACGGCAAATCCGCCATGCTCTCCGAAGCGGCATGGTGCTCCGAGGAAACCGCCCGCGCGCTTGAAATCCGGTATGAAAAAACGTACAAGGGCAAAACTTTCAGGATGGGCGATACTTTCTCCGTCTGCGGCGCTGACATTCAAACTTACGACGTCTGCCACACGCCGGGTTCCTCCGCTTTTTATTGGGAGAATGAACTCGGAAACAGTATTCTTGTAACCGGTGACGTTAAAGATGCCTCACTTCTGCCGGAATGTGACGTTTTGCTCACGGAAGCCAGCTACGGGGACCCGGCCGATTTAAGCTGCTATTTCAAAGATGACATCGCCGGTCTTCATCAGGCCGTTCTTTCTCATATCGGCGAACGAAGAATCGCTTTCGGTGCCTACGAGTTCGGGAAATCCCAAAAAGCGGTTTCTCTTCTCCGCGGTATGGGATACACCGGACCGATTGCGATGAACGGCAAAACTTTGTCTTTGACGGAAAAATTTGTTCAAAATGCCGGTGAACTCATTGAACTCGGCAGCGATTTTTATGACGGGCATATTCAATCCGTTTCCTATTCCCAAACCCGAATGACCGCGCAGATTGACGGTGAACCCGCCGCTGCCGTTCAAGTACAGACGTATTCTTATTCTTCCGTCGAAATCAATGCTCTTGAAACCAATCCTTGTGATATCTGCATCGTTCCGATTAATGAATTGTCTTCTTTCGGTTCGGATACACGTAAATATGTTTTGACCTGCCGGTCGGATTATCCGTTTGAAAACATCCGGCTCAGTGACCATTTGGATGTGGACGGGCTGACGCAAATGGTTAAAGCTGTTTCTCCGAAGGTGACGGTTATTTATCATCCCAACAAAAGTCCGAGAACTGACAGGTTTGCCAAACATCTTGAAAGGAACGGGTTTAAGTCGTTTTCAATCAACCGGATCCAAAACATTGTCGGCAATGAAAAACAAACAAAACTGACGGAATGATTTTCTCTTCGTTTTCTAAAGTTTTCAAACACTTGTTTTTATTTTTAACTGTTCCGCGCAGTTGATTTTTCACCGTTTCGGAACATGATGTATTTATACAAAAAAGACATTTAATGTTGCCAAGGGAATTCGTTCTCTTTAGTGTGTTTGTGTGTGTGGCGGTATTTCATTAGTTGAAACTTGGGGAGTGGAAAACAGTGTTTACTGAGCTTATAGAAAGTGTAACGAATATAGAAATTTTTACGTCGTCACTGTCTCATTATGTGACGAATTTGAGTGTGAGCGGCATTGTTATGACTATCCTTGCCTTGTTCATGCTGCTCGGCGTTTACGATAAACTGCGCGGCAACAAACTCGGTTACGGTGAACAGTTTGACCGCGGTTTTAAAACGATGGGCGACCTGGCTTTAGCAATCGTCGGTATTATTGCTTTATCTCCTGTTCTCCTGCTTGTGCTTTCGCCAATCGTGACGCCTGTTTACAATCTCATCGGCGCGTCACCGGCTATGTTTCCCGGATCGCTGCTTGCGGTTGATATGGGCGGATACACGATGGCCCTTCAAATGGCCGATAATCCGGCCATCGGCAATTATTCGGGACTGATCGTCGCCTCCATGATGGGTATCACGCTTTCATTTACGATTCCTTATGCGCTTTCTGTTTTGGACAAAAAAGACCATTCGCTTTTTGCAACCGGTATTCTTTTAGGTGTCGTGACGTTGCCGATCGGCTGTTTAGCGGGCGGTTTGCTGATGAATTTCACGTCAACGCCGCTGAGCACGTATGACCTGCTGATCAATACACTTCCCGTGATTATTCTGGCTGTATTGGTCGGTATCGGGCTGATTGTCAAGCAAAGCCTCATGCTGAAGCTTTTTGCCGTTTTCGGCAAAGTCGTCACTTTTATTGCCGTCATCAGTCCGGGTATTGCCATCTTCCAGTATCTGACGGACATCCGATTACCGCTGTTCTATTTAATGGTCGAAGAAGATCCGGGTTTAGGCGGCGTTCCTTTGGAAGTCGGTTTGCTGATTATCGGTTTAATTGCCATTGTTTTGGCGGGCGCGTTTCCCATGGTTTTGTTCCTCAAACGCAAACTCGGCAAAGTGATGGACCGCTTCGGCGATAAAGTCGGCATTAATCAGGAAGCTTCGGCCGGATTACTGACGCAGCTGGCTAACAATCTTCCGGTCTGGAGCCAGCTCAAGGAAATGGACAACCGCGGAAAGCTTCTCAACGTCGTTTTTACGGTGTCGGCCGCTTTTGTCTTCGGAGATGTTTTGGCCTTTGTCGGCGGCGTTAATTCGGAAATGGTCTTTCCGGTCATCGTCGCAAAACTGACGGGCGGTATCTTGGCGGTTCTTTTGACGCTTTTCCTGCTGAAGAAAAATGTTCTGAAAGTAGGTAAAACGGAAACAAATGCCGCGGACACTGATACGGTTCAAGCCGCTTCAGAGTCTGTTTAATGCGTAACATCCCGCCGTGAAAA
>CAYUQC010000018.1:0-31763 GCA_964446755.1 uncultured Methanosarcinales archaeon | reverse complement strand
AATGGGAAACTTACACAGGCTCCGGTCTGACAGTGACATACAGTGCCGGCGACGGTGAGGGTGTTGCTCCTGTTGACGATACCGCATACTCTGCGGGCGCTTTAGTGACCGTTCTGGGTCAAGGCGATGCGATGTATAAAGAAGGTTACGTGTTCACGGGCTGGGTTGACCAAAACGGCGTTTCGCGCGCTGCCGGTTCCAGTTTCAGAATCAATGAAGACATGACTTTGACCGCGCAATGGGAAACTTATACCGGTTCCGATCTGACAATCACTTTCCACGAAAACAGTGTCAGTGGTCAGATTGTTTCCGGAATGCCCGATCCGTTGAGTTATACACAAGGTTACGGTTCCTTAATCACCAAACCTTCTTCCAACCCGATCAGTGCAGGTTACAGATTTATGGGCTGGTATGAAATGACGGACGGAGAATTGAATTCCGAGTCATGGAATTTCAATACTCAAAGAGTTGCTTCAGATGTTGATTTGTATGCCAAGTGGCAGTCTACAACAACGTACAATATCACCTATGATCCCAACAGCGGGGACGGTATTGCATATGATGAAGAATATTTGTCCGGTGACATTGTCGTGACTCCGGATGACCTTGAATCCGGTTTCACACTGGCAGATCATATTCTTATCAACTGGAATACACAGCCCGACGGATCCGGTATAAAATACAATATCGGACAGCGCTTCGAAATGCCGACCTATGATCTTGTGTTGTATGCGCAGTGGAGTGATGATATTGACCGGTATTACATCAACTACTATCCCAACGGCGCGGACAATGCCGTCGACGACAAACCGGTGAAAATTTACTACGAAGACTCCGAAGCCGTTAAAATCGCAGGTTTCGAAGATACCGGATTTGAAAAGCTCGGCGAAACCCTGAGTTTCTGGAGTGAAAAAGGCGGTTTGGCAGCAACAACTTACAAAGTCGGCCAGACATATGATATGTCGGAAAAGGGGGCCTTTACAGAACTGGATGCACTTTGGGACGGTGTCCTTCAAGTCACATTCCATGCTGAAGGCGGAAACTTTACCGGCGGCGAATTACCTGTTGCACGTGATAAGTATACCATTCCGGTCCTGTACGGGCAAACACTTCCCGAACCTGCCGATTTGTTCGCAGAAGAAGGGGTCACTTTGAACCCGCCGGTCGGACGCGAAGGCGAAACACCTGTTTACTGGGTGACATCAAACGGCGTCTTGTGGCTCTTTGATGAATATTCCCTGGAAAATGATGTTGAGCTGTATGCGGTGTGGTCTAGTGCTGATCTCGCAACTGTTGTTTTCAATGCAAGAGAAGGTGAATTCCATATCTTCAGTGTCGCTGAACCGCAGAAAAAATATACGCTCATAACGACGCTCGGCTCTTCCATTTCCGAACCGGGATCTTATGATGACGTAACTGTGGTTTCACCGGTCGGATACGTCATTGCCGGATGGTACAACGGCAGCATGAAATGGAACTTTGCGTCAAATACTGTTGAAACAGAACTCTTAGAACTCTCTGCCATCTGGGTTGTAAGAGGCGGCGGTGGCGGCACAAACAATGCAGTCGTTGTAATGAACGCTCCCGTACCGGAAGAACCTGAAGAAATACCCGCATTTGCTGAGGAATTAGAACCTGTGAGTCCCGGCGGCGCAATGCCTGAAGAATCAATCTTTTCGAAGATTCTAAAGGCTGTCACCGGCTGGTGGCCCGTTGCGATCATATCGGCGTTTTTACTTTTCGCAGGATACGGTTTCTACAGGTTCCGGAAAAATAAGATTTGAGAAATGAATCGTCTTCGATTCATTTTTCTTTTTATTTCTTTTTTATTACTTTTTCATGCGGCTTTTAATATCTGTTAAATCAATTTTTTGTGTATTTTATATATTTATCTTATTTTTCTTTAAATGGATATTTGTCGCCTTTTATAATACTAAACCAATTTCGGTCAGTAATCAAAATATTTAAGAGTGAATAAATTATTATTAATATATATGAACGATATGTTCAAAAAAATGGTTCCGGGGTTGAACAATCTTACGGCACTGATTTTTTTCAAATGAAATTTGCTTTGCAGTTTTCGAAAAACGGCGATGGGGATCAGAGCCATAATAAATATACAGGTGGGTTTATTATGGAATCTAAACGCAGTTTTGTGGTGTCGCTGGTAGCGATAGGTATTGTGTTGGTAATGTTAAGCGGCGTTGCAGCCGCTGATAATTTGTCTGTTTCTCTTTCAGGATCCGGAGATAAAACTTATTCAAGGTCCAATTTTTCCAATTACCGGGAAGGAGACTATCTGATTTTAAGCGGGTCATTATCCGGAACAGTGACAATTAATGGTAATTTAAATGTCGTTTTCAACGGGGTTGAAATTACTCAAAATAATCACAGTTCAAACGGTGCTTTTGTTATTGGTAACGGGTATACTGTTACTGTTTATTTGACTGACGGAACTGTGAATACAATAACCGGATTGGACGGACGTGCTAGCGGTTATGCGAACAATATTCAGGGTGCAGGAAAAGCAGGTATTTTTGTTCCAAGCGGTTCCGCTTTAATCATTGATTCTGTTGCCCTGAACGGAGATTCTTTTTCTTTAACTGACGTTGAAGGGAATGGTGAATTAACAGCTTCGGGCGGCAAAGGCGGAAAATCATCTTTGGGAAACCGTCTCGCAGGAAGCGGTTCCGGTATCGGAGGTCGCGGCGGTTATGATGACAGTAATTCAAGAGACGGTACAGATGTCGGCTCCATTATTATTAAAAATGGTGTTATTACGGCAGTCGGCGGAGACAGTGCAGGCAATGCCGTCGGCCCCGGTCGCGACATCGGCGGCGGCAGCGGCGCTTACAGAAACAGCAATGGTGCGGGCGGTTACGGCGGTTCCGTCGAATTGATTGAAATCAAAGGAGGAACTGTAAACACTGTTACTTATGGGATCGGCGGCGGCCACGGCGGAGATAAATATGGCAGTGCCGGCGGCGGTAATGGCGGATCTGCTGTTATTGATATTTCCGGCGGTACAATCTATGTAGATTCGGGATACGGCACTTTAATCGGCGGTGGTAACGGTGGCGATTCTCAATCCGGCTATTTCAACGAAAGTCAAGGAACAGGCGGTACCGGCTCCATAGATATTGGCGGTGATGCCTTTGTTTTTATTCCCGCAGATGTTGATACTTCAAATTTGACCGGTGAAATTTCAGCAGGCTGCAATGGAAATGATGGCAATATTCAAGGAACTGTCACGGGAACCGTCGGAGGTACCATAAATTTAGGAAATCTATTTTCGGCTGATTCTGCAATATTTTATGCTAACGGCGGATCATTCGGGTTAGGCTCCATTTATTCAATAAAAGTTAGTGACGGAATGACTTTATCAGATCTCTCTTTTGAAACATTCGTCGGCCCATCTGACAATGCAGATCAACTCGGGTGGTTTAAAGAAGAAAATACAACTGAAGGTGTCAATGGCATCCGAATTGCCGAGGGAGACCCGCTTTCCCCGGGAACCTTTATTCAAAAAACTCAAAAATATTATATGATATGGACCGCTGATTTGACGTTAAACCCGAACGGCGGCACATTTTATGACGGTGCCAGTCCGGCTGAATCCAGAACTGCAACTGTTCAAATCGGTATGGATTGGGAGGACGTAAACGGTGAAATTATCTTCCAAACCGGCTCAGACGATCCCTCTTACGATCCGTGGGATTTCGGCGGCTGGTGGTCTGCCGGTTCCGGTATTATTAATGAATCAGCTGATACTTATTGGGGAGATTCTTCTAATAAGCGTGATCTTGAAGATGACCCCATCCTCGGTTCAGAAACATTCTACGCTTATTGGAGCGGCAACATTACTTTAGATGCCAACGGCGGCACATTCGCTGATTCAACAAACACAGATAAAACTGTTACCATTCAGCCGGGGATGAATTTAACTCAATTAAACAGTGCTGTTACTTCTGTTTCCGGGGTGCTTTCCAACAGTCCTTGGGAATTTGACGGATGGTATAAGACCGAGGCATCCGGAGTCGTCTCCGATAAATGGATTGCAGACGGATTAAATCCGGACAGTTCTCTTTATGCCGGATGGTTCGGTGATGTTACTCTGGATGCCAACGGCGGTGCATTCGGTATCAGCGGCGAGGAAACTGCGTCGGTTAAAATACAGGAAGCACATGACTTCCATGATATCGGAAGTTTGATTGACGCTCTCAGTTTAAGTGATCCGGTTAACGGCGACTGGACACCCTCCAAATGGTATACCTCCGCTGCCAATAATGTTGTTGACCTTGAAAGCGAGTGGGAAGAAGGCGGATTGGATGCCGGCGATTCTCTCTATGTCGCTTGGACAACGGACATCGAATTAAATGCTAACGACGGTACATTCGGTGACGCCGGTCCCGGAACGACAATGATGACAATACAACAGGCGAATACTTTTGATGACATTGAAATTTTGATTAACGCTCTCGGTTTAAGTGATCCGGTTAACGGTGACTGGACCCCCTCCAAATGGTATATTTCCGCTGCCGGTAATATCGTTGATTTTGAAAGCAGGTGGGTAGAAGGCGGTCTGGACACAGGTGATTCCCTGTATGTCGCATGGACGACGGACATTACTTTAGATGCCAACGGCGGCGCATTCGGCGACCTCGGTCCGGAAACCTCAACGGTTACGATTCAAAAAGCGAACACTTTCGATGACATTGAAATTTTGATTACCGCTCTCGGTTTAAGTGATCCGGTTAACGGCGATTGGACCCCCTCCAAATGGTATACCTCCGCTGAGAATAATGTCGTTGACTTGGAAAGTGAATGGACGGATGATTCGGAGGGTTTGACTGTCGGTGATTCTCTTTTTGTTGCCTGGACAACGGACATCGAACTGAACGCTAACGGCGGCACATTCGGTGACCTCGGTCCGGAAACCGCAACGGTTACGATTCAAAAAGCGAACACTTTCGATGACATTCAAATTCTGATTACCGCTCTCGGATTAGCTGAACCGGTCAACGGCGACTGGACTTCCTCCAAGTGGTATACTTTCGCTTCCAATAATATTGTCAACCTCGAAAGCAAATGGGAAGACGGCGGTTTAGAAACCGGTGACGTACTGTACACTGCTTGGCTCGGCTCTCTGACTCTCAGAACAAACGGCGGATCCGTCGGTGATCAGGAAGAAGCTGAGATTCAGAGTCAAGAAACGCTTGAGATGATTCTTGAACGCGTGTTCGGTGCCGACTTAACCCATACGAATGATTGGGAGTTCGCAGGATGGTTTGATGAGGACGATACTGCGGATTCTGAAATTTCCGATATTAAAACCGTCATGCTGTACGATGAGGATGATATCGGAAAGGCCATTCCAAACGATGCCGTATTTGATGCTGAAGGGACAATCTACGCCGGTTGGACCGGTCCGGCAGTTTTCATCGCCGAACCGGGTGTCTTCCATGTCAATGAAGAATTCGGAATCGAAGCTGAAACGGTTATTTACGAGATGGAAAATGTCCAGCCCGGTGAAAACCTGCAGAACCGCATTCCTGCCGCGGTTTACAGCGGCTACAGAGTGAACGGCTGGCTTTTGGACGGTGAAACATGGCCCTCTTATTTCGAAATGCCGTCTCAAACGGTGACCGCAGATTGGGTTCAGATTCCGTCCGGCGGCGGTTCCGGAACCGGCGGAGCAAGAGTGGTTGACGGCGATTCCTCCTCTTCCGGCGAATTGATTGACAGCAGAACTGACGGTGGCGAACCTGTGATTGATACACCGGTCGGTTTCGAAGAAGAACTGACGTCTGAACAAAGAAATAACATGGGACTGTATTTGATCATTGCAGCAATTCTCATTCTTGTCATCGCAGTCGGCGGAATCTATTACTTCAAGAATATGAAGAAAAAATAAACCTGTTTAAATGAATGAAAACAAATCGTTTTTATTCATTTTTCTTTTTTTCAAAACTTTCACCGCGCAAACCAACTTTTATAATCTAAAAACGCCCAATTCTAACAAATGACAACTTACTCCCATTCGCGCCTCTCGATGTTTGAGAAGTGCCCTCTTTCTTATAAATACAAATATCTCGACAAGATCAAACCGGAGATTCCGTTTACAGGCATAGAAGCATATATGGGTTCAACCGTTCACGAATCGCTTGAATATTTATACCGCAGGCAGAAGAAAATGCCGAATGAAGACATTTCGCTTATTCTGGTATTGGACAAATATGAATCTCTTTGGAATGAAAAATGGACGGATGACATTCAAGTTGTCAAAAAAGACATGAAAAAAGAGGACTACTTTTTACAGGGCAAAAAAATTCTTGCGGATTATTACAAAAACCATCAGCCTTTTGACCGGGAGACAACACTTTCTGTGGAAGAACGGATCGATGTCAATATTGAAGGCTTTAAAGTCATGGGATTTATTGACCGAATCGCCGTCAGCAATGAAACCGGAAATTTGGAGATTCATGATTATAAAACCTCGGGCAGGCTTCCTCAAGTCTGTGATCTCCGAAACGACAGGCAACTGGCACTTTATCAAATCGGGGCGCGGAAAAAATATCCCGAATATAATGACAACGATGCCGAAGTCATTTACCATTATCTCCGGTTCAATGAAGAATTCCGTTTTCAAAAAACAGATGAAGAACTCAATGCCGTCAAAAATAATATCGTTGATCTGATCCAAACGATTGAATTGTCTTCATGGGAAAATAATTTCAAGCCGTGTGTCAGCAGCCTTTGCCGCTGGTGTGAGTTTTCAACGCTTTGTCCGGCATTCGGTGCCTCCGGACACCTATCCATATGATTATATAAAAGAGGTACTATTTGGCTTATATGAATGTCGGCTGACGTTCTTTTATTTCAGTTATCTTTCAAGAAAGAGGTCGATTAAAATGGCAAGATATGTTTGCACCGTTTGCGGTTATGTTTACGATGAAGATGAAGAAGGAACACCTTTTGCAGATTTGCCTGATGATTGGGAATGTCCCGTCTGCGGCGAAGGTAAAGAAGCCTTCGAATCGGAATAATTTTTGAACTCACTCTTCTTTTATTTATTTTTTCTCCATTGTATTTATTTAAGCAGACAACTATATATTCTAAAAGCCCTTATTTTAATACGGGTTTGCAGGGTGGATTTAAAAATAACGAGGAATCAAAAATGAAATCATCCTATGCAAAAAAAGGCGCAAAAACGAAACGCTCAAGAAAAGTTCTTCCCGCATTAATGACATTACTTGTCGTTTCTGCCGTTGTTTCCGGAATCCGGTCAAAATCAAGAAGGAAATAATGATTTTGAATAAAATTTAAATTGAATATGAGTTCATATTCAATCTTTTTTGTTTTTTAAGAAATAATTTCGTCTAATTTATTCATCTCTTTTGCCGATTTGATTTCTCTCGCAATTCTGCGGCCGGTTGACATGTTTTCTTCAACCAGGTCAGCGTACGGTGATCCCGACACATAAAGATTTGTTCCGGCAACGATACGTGCGGAAATTTCAAAAACTTTAATTTCCAAATCATCGGTGAAAACCGTTTCCAAACAGAACGGGCCGATCATGCCGCCGAATTTTTTCAATGATTCTTCAACGACGCGGCTGCCGAGTTCAAAGATCAGCGGCAAAAGTGATTCACGGGCAACAAGCGGGGCGTTTCCGGTCACAACATACGTCGGAATGATGCCTGCTTCCAAAAGTTCTTTCGGAGAACCCAGACGGAAAATCTCGTCTGCATTGGATTCAACGCGGCGGTCCATGCTGAGCATTTCCAAAGTGCCTTTGCTGAGCGTGTATCCGTCTTCTTTAATCGGGGAATAGAAATAGTGTAAGTAGTAACGGGTTCCCGTAATAAATCTCTGGAGCGTGAAGGTTTTGGATTCATCGATGTGTTCCAAAAAGTCTTCATAGGATTTGGCGATGAAGAACCCTTTGCCGCCTTGAGCGCCGTCGTATTTGACCATCACCGGACCGTCAATATCTCTCGGGTCTTCAATAACATCAGGCATATGAATGCCGGCGCCGATAAGCCATTGTCTTTCTTTTCTGCGGTCGGATTCCCATTCCAGAACATTTCTGTTTCCGAATGTAGGAAGCCCGAGCTGTGCGAATTTGTCTGTCCCCATGTATGCAATAAAAGAACCGTGCGGAACGATAATCACATTTTTGGCTTTCAGTTCTTCGACTTTGTCCAAAAGTTCATCATAGCGGTCAAGCACCAAAAATTCATCGGGTTTGGCCAGCGGAAAAGCGTCATAATATTTCGGGGGGGCCCTTAAACAAATCCCGAGCGTCTTAAAACCTTCTTTGCGGGCACCGTCAAAAATCTGAAGGCTGGAGTGAGAGCAGATTGTGGCAATGGTAATGTTGTCCAAATCATACGTATCCAGCACGCCGAGGATTTCTTCTTTTGTAAAATTCATAAAAATGTTCCTTAAGCTTTTGGCTTTAAAGGAAGTTATCATATTTAAGATTAATTTAAAAGAATTTTCGGCGGGTGATTCGTCTTTTTAAAACCGCAAAAAAGAAAAAGAGGAAAACAGAAAATTCTGTTTTCGAAAGATGTCAAAATAATTATTCTTCTGCTGTTTCTTCAACAGCTTCTGCAACTTCTTCGGTCACCGGTGCTTCGACGGGTGCTTCTTCTGCAGGTGCGGGAGCTTCTTCTTCGGCGACTTTCGGAACTCTGCGCTGAGCCGGTGTCTTAACGACTTCGGTCTTTCTGATTTCGACTCTTCTTAAGGGATAGATGTTTTTGGTTTGCTTGTAAACCATGGAGGAAAGTTTTCCTGTAACGATTTCCTGAACAAGGTCTTCGAAGTTGGTTTTGACAGCGCGTCTGACGACGATTCTTGTCATCATGTTGCGGATGGCTTTAATCTGGCTGGTTCTTGCTCTCTTCACGGTGAAGCAGGTCGGTTTGATGGTAACGATGTAGCCGTCTGCGGTTCTGACGGTCAAAATCGCGTCGATCTTGGATGTCTGTCTCTTCACGATGGAGCGGAGATAGTCGTTTGTCAGGTGGTGGCCGAGGAAAACGGTTTCAGCGACATCGCCGTTGACGTTGATGATTCTGAATCTCATTTTGATGTTGTTCTTGGACATTTCACCGGACATTTCGCCGACAGTTGTTTCAATGATACGGTCGGGGAGAAGTGCCGGGTCGGACGCGATTGTCTGACCGACAACGGTGCGGTTTAAGAATTCAGGCGCAACAATGTTGTACCATTTCTTTTCTTTCCAGCTGTCCACTTTCTTTTGTTGTTTTCTTGCCATAATTTTTCCTCCGGAATATAATCGGAATGATTTTAATTTTTATATCTTAATACGTAAAACGTGATGAACACGAATGATAATCAGAAAAAATTGAATAAGCCTTGTTCAAAAAACAGAACGCTTGAAAACAAGATTTGTTTTCTTCAATTTTGATAAAACTTGTTTGAAGCGGAAGCGCTGCGCAGCCATAGCGTACGCCTGTGAGCTGTCATTATCCTGACGGGCAAATTCACTTCAAAGAAGTCAGCTGATTTCAAAACTGAAATCAGAATAATAAGAATAGCATTTTAATTGGCAACTTCAAAAGAGACTTTAGATATATAAAAGATATGGTTTCATACACGCCGCGTTAATATAAAAATGTCTTCCGAAATAAATCGGAAGAACATTTCAAAACGGAAGTATTTCATTTTCAGACAACCAAAGAGCCGTTTCTGATTGTGAAATATGCTTCACGGTCATTCACTTCAACAGCGTATCTGCCGTCATTCAGCTGATTGAGCTGCCCGACGGAAATTCTTGCGGTCAATGTTTCATTACCGCTCGTAGAATTTGAAATCACTTTCATCGGGACGTAAACGTCCATTTCATTTTCATTATCAAATTGTGTTTTTGTGATGTTCTGTTCGTCAACAGTATCACCGGCACCCGCTCTTGTGATTTGGGCAACGGCATAGATTTCATTTCCGTCCGCTTCAAAAGTCACGTTGCTGACGAAAGCTTTCTTGAGTGTGACAAGTGAATTGTTTTCGAATCTGAAAATGACGCGCTCATCCCTGTCGTTTTCATTATTTATGATTAATGTATAATCGGTGCCGTCGGTAAAGTCACTGACCTTTCCGATCTTCACATCAACGGTATTGCTGCCTGTGTCGTTGACGGGCTCCAGCGAGTAGATTGAAACATGAACCGTAGTTCCGGTTTTGTTAACCGTGATATTCGCAGTGTCTAATTTTTCATTAAAATCCAGTTCTGTGACAACAGATGCAATGACATCAGTGCCGTTTGTTGTCAGCGCAACCGAGCGGATATCCGCGCGGTCTCTTTCGTAGTTGTTGCTGTTGCCGTTTCCTAAACAACCGCTGAAACTTGCAGCTAAAATAAATACGGCCAGGAGAGAATAAATCATTGTTTTCTTTTTCATTTTTACCACCGAATGCATTTGCTGCATACAGCAGGTCAAATGATGAATCATCATAGATATATACCTATCAACAATCCAAAAAAAATTATTTTTTAAAAAAGTTACCGCCAATAAAAAAGAAATGTAAAAAAGAAGTGAGAAATTTCAGTTTCTCAAATCGAGTTTAATTTTGCCGAGCGCGGTCAAGTAAGAAACTTCTTCGCCTTCCTTAACGCGTTCTTTGTATTCTTCCGGGAGCGGGATTTCAAATGTGTTGAATTCGGCAAGGTCCATGAGCTGAACAACGTCGCCGGTAATTGTCAAAACCTGAGCGGTTTTTCTTTCGACGATCGGAACGTAAACTTTTGTTGCGACGGAGCCGACAATGGAACGTTTGGAGTTGTCAAAAAGACCGATTGCATCGACACGTGCTTTTGCTGCGCCGTGCTTTCCGGGTTTGGATTTTGCAATGCTTTTAATGACACAGGCTTCGTCGTCAATGATGACGTATCTGCCTTCTTTTAATTCCTTCATTTCAACTTGTTCTTTCATTTATGAATCCTCCAAAAATCAAATTTACCTGAGCAAAAAATGATGTGATGAATGTAAATACGCTTCCGTTAGCGTTATAATATTTCTAAAACCGTTTATACTCTATAAATTTAGAAATTGATATGCTAAAACGGAAGAGGGGATATATAACCGTTTTTCTTAAATCTCAAATCCGACTTCCGATTTCGGTTTAATCTGAACCAAAATATAATCATTCATTTTTGACCGCGTGATGTCGGCCAGTTCGCCGAGTTTCGGGCCTTCATCAAATTCCACTTCTCTGACACGTTCATGGAACAAATCGTACGGCAGTTTCACACGCACGCCCGATATTTTCAGAACGAGCGGCGACGGCGCAAGCGACTTGCCGATTTCAGGAATCTGGTTTTCGATTTCTTTCATCGCACGTGCCGGCAAAACGGCGGGCGGATCCTTTGACTGATTCTGGCGCATTTCTTCCACGAGTTCGGCCACACGGTCATTCATCGTGTCAAGCGCATTGATTTCGTCCGTGTTGCGCATTCTGTGAGACAAACGGCCCATGCTTCCGATATACATATCCGCGCCGTTGATTTCTTCCACGTCAATATCTTTAGGACCGCCGGTCGCGACAATCGGCACCTCGACACCTTCAAAGAGGCGCGGTTTTTTGTTGACGATACAGTCCTTAAAAGATCCCAGGCAGTAAAGCGCAATGTCATGTTCGTTGATCAGTTTACGCTCAAAATCATCGTTGAGTGAGACCCGGCGTCCCATGCCGCGGGCCAGGCCGATCATTGTTGTTTTCGCACCCGGGTGGCGCAGGTATTCCGCGATGTCGCAGGCCGAATGCGGCAGATGGTGCGAGGCAAGCGTCGGCGAAACGACTGCGATTTCAACGCCGGTCAGCGGGGATTTTGTCAATGTTCCGAGCTGTTTCTTCGCCAATTCTTCGATCAGCGGCACATCCTCTTGCGGAATCACCATATCCATCGTGACTTCCGTAATCGTGATCATTTTGTTGACCAAATAGCCGCCGACATCTTCTAAAAGTTCAATAATCTGGCCGTGTTTGTAAACACCGCCGTTGAAAACGTAAGGCTCGTAAACCGTTCCCATTATTGTTCCTCCTTCCGGGTTTCCGCTTTGTTTTTTGCTTCACGCTTTTCTTTACCGTCCGCTTTTTTCGTTTCCGTCACGTCGGGAACGGCTTTCCTTAAATCTTCCATCATCTTCCTGGCGTGTTCCAATTGGTTCGGTTCGATGATGTCTTCCGAGGCGATAAATATGAATTCATTGTTCTCAAAAGTATGGTACCGGACACGGAATCCTTCCGGAACGGCGCGGATTGAAAATTCAACCATGTCAGCATGCAGGTTTTTGGACGGATTTGCAATGATCTGAGCCGGAAGCGCCGCCGCATCTTTTGCCGCATCATCGGCCCGGACAAGAATTGTCCAGCGGTCTGCCTGAACAACATTTGCAGGCGTGTATTTGTTCCACAAATAACGCGTCAGGTCCGGCATGTACTTTTCACGGTCAATCGTAATCTTGACATAATCTTCACCGTTTTCGTAAGCGGTTTCAACGGTCGCCATGTCGGAAATATGAATCGGCATTTCCACGTCGCGAAGAATGGCCGCCATCATGTAAAGAGATTTGGCGGGATAGATTTCCACTTTAATTCTTCCGACGGCGGACGCAAGACGAAGGTCCGACATCACGTCAGCCGTAATATCACGGTAAACCGCCGCTTCCGTTTCAACGGCCGAGTATACCGTAAATATCTCCAGCGGTTCCATATTCATGATTACTCCTCCACAAATCCCGATGATAAGAGTGCGGCACCGACAGCGCCTATGAGGTGTGAATTTTCTGGAACGATCACTTTCACGTTCAGCAAATTACTCAGCTCTCGCGGAACACCTTTAATCAAAGAAGAACCGCCGACCAAAATAACCGGTTCCTTGACATCAACTTCCTGAAGCTGCTGCTGGTAAATCTGTTCGACAACACTGCGGCAGGCGGCGGCGGCCACATCTTTCGGCAGCGCGCCTTTAGCAAGCGAATTGACAAGAGACTGTGTACCGAAAACGATACAGTAACTGTTCATTTTGACATTTTCCTGCATACCTTTCATGGCCAGGTCGCCGAGTTCGGTGATGTCGACGTTCAAGCGTTTGGCAACGGTTTCAAAGAAACGGCCGGAAGCCCCGGCACAAATGCCGCCCATCGTAAACATGCCGGGAATTCCGTCTTCAACGGAAATCGCTTTGTTGTCCATTCCGCCGATATCAATGACGGTCGCGGGTCCTTTCTGGACATTGGCCAAATAAACGGCACCCTTGGAGTTTGTCGTAATCTCTTCCTGAATCAAATCAGCTTTGTAATGTTCTCCGACAAGGTAACGGCCGTAACCGGTTGTACCGAGCGCCTGAATTTCCGACCGGTCGATTTTGGCCATTTCAAGCGCTTCCACTAATGCTTTTTCGGCGCTTTCCAAAACTTCGTTCGTCGGTCCCCAGCCGACGCCGATAATTTTGTTGTCTTTCATGATGACCGCTTTTGTCGTTGTTGATCCCGAGTCGATGCCGGCGGTAATGCCGTGCTGCACTTCACGTGCGAGCAGATGGCGGCGCTTGGCAATCGTTGTCAGCGCTTCAAAACGGGTGTAAAGCGTCACGGCGTCGGTTTGTTCGGTGAATGAATAACTGATAACGGGAATATCAGATTTTTGGTGAATATAGCGGCGGACTTCGTTTCTGACAATTGCAGCTTCCGCGCATCTGAAACAGGTCGTCACGAATACACCGTCTGCAATGGTTTCACCGCGGACGACAGCCTGCGCACGCGCCATCATGAGTCTGAGATCGCCGCTCGCCGCTTCGATACCGAAGTCTTTGCCGATTGTATCCAGTGAACCGATATCAATTTCCGGATAGATGAATTCGGCGTTGACTTTTGCGGCCGCTTCTTCAAAAGCGGGCTGGACGCCGCCATATTCCGTTCCGCAGGAAACGAGCGCGATTTTAACTTTTGCTTCGGGTTTGGGATGCTTGGGTTTGGACGGTTTGGTTTCGGGTCCGTCTTCAAAATTTTTCGGCGGCTCAGAATCTAAACATAATTTCTCCTCGCCGGCGTTGGCCATTTTCAAAGGTTTGGCTTCGCTCATTTTTTGTCACCGCCTTTTTTTATTTCGGATTCACCCGGGAGCGTTTCCAAAAACTCCAGAATGGTGTAAACGAAGTCATGCATTTGTTCTTCGTTTGTCGGATAACGGATCTCCAAAATATTGCTTCTGTCAATGTTTGTCCGGGCCAGGTATTTCACCAGTTCGTTGGTCCGGTTGCAGCCGGAACAGCCGAAGTCAGCCGGCGTATCTTCAACAATAATGCCTGCTTCCGCTTCTTCTGTCATCGGTCCCATCAGGGACATACGGCCGCGGACGCCTGCAGGCACTTCAATGGCGGCGTATTTCAGACCGAGATTCGGGTCTTCCGGCGTAATATTGAGCGGGGGAGAATCCACGCTGAGTGACGTGACTTTTTCACGAACCTGGTTCATAATAACCAGCGGCTCGTGACCTGCGCGGGTGACCAGATCGGCCAAAATAAAGCTGTTTGTGGGATAAATAAAAACTTTCACCAAAGCGTCCACCTCTTGTTTTTAGTCCTTTTGTTAATTTTGTTAATATGATAAATCGGATCAGCCGTTATTTCTTTTTGGCCGTCGTTTCTTTTTTGTTCGTCTTCTTTTCAGCCGGTTTCTTTGCCGTTGTTTTTTTAGTTGACGTCTTCGTTTTCTGCTTTTCGGAAGCCGGCTTTTTTTCAGATTTAGCCGTTTTCTTCGTTTCTGCTTTCGGAGTTTCTTTTTTTGCCTCCGCCTTTTTGGCGGCAATCCGGTCAGCGACAATGTGTGTCATTTGGGGTTTTTTCTTGTTTTTGCCGAGTTCTGACGTAATATAATCCTCAATTTTCAGTGAACTCGGGCGGTTCGGCCACTCAGCTTCCGTCTTTTCAACACCCGCTTCATAATTGTCAAGTGCTTCTCCGACGGTTCCCATTTTTGAAATCTCTTCGTGAAGCGTATAAAATCCGGGGCGTTGGCCTCCGTTTCGTGTGGCGCGGCAGCGGCGCGGATCACCGGCCGGAAACCCGCGGTCTTTTACAAAAATATGATTTTTATCCAAATCCTGAACAAGTTTGACGACGGCATTAACGTTTTCTTCCGTTCCCGTCAGAACCAATCCGTAACAGGTTTCTTTCAGGGTGACCGGATATCCCGACGCGTAAGCCGCCTGCGCGGCGTCTGCCGGAAGCACTTTATCGGAGCTGACGGCAACGATTTTCGTAATTTCTTTCTGTCCCGAAAGCGGTTTTTTCACATTTTTGTTTTTGAATGGTTTGTCGGTGATTTCACTGCTCATTCTTCCGCCTCCTCCGGGTTTTCTTCCGTTTCAGGCACTTCGTCAGTTTTACGGGCATTGATTTCCTGAATGTAAATGACGTCTCCCTCTTCGATATTTTTCAAATTTTCGGGATTCAGAACGCGGCCGATAATATTGGTTGCTTCAAATTTCTCCCCGGTCGGGCCGAACAGTGTTTCATCCGCCAGACGGACACCGATGTATCCCATTCTTTTTGCCGACTGGTTGGTAATGCCGATATCATAGGCGTTGACGGTTCCTGTCGGCACGTTTTCCGGCATAATTTCTTTGTATTTTTCAGCCTGTTTGACGGCTTTGAAAATAAATGTCTCGTCGTATACCATTGATACCGGAAGTGATCCGACCGGCTGTGTTTTCAAATCAATGGAATGGCGGAAGAATTCAACGCTTTTCGGCGCTTCATCATAATAAAATTCCACTTCGATCAGCTTGGATTTCGGAACGGTCGTGACCGTTACTTCCCCTTCTCTTAAAATTTCAATTGTTGTGGCGGGTGACTGCGCAACAATCACATTGTCGCCGCCGTCAAAGCCGCTGACTTTCATTTTAATGCCGAGCGCGTCCAGCAATTCTTTGGAGTCGGTGATGTTGTGCCCGAGAAGTAAAAGGCGCGGCGGTGCCGTCTCAACCGTAAACTTATCACCCGGCCGGGCAAAATAAGCCAGTTCCATTCCCGATGTCACGTGGCCGACAACGGAGTGAAGCAGACTGGAAGCACGGTCCGCCGTTGAAATGAACGCCCGGCCGCGTCCTGTTCCGGCCGTCCTTAAGCAAACGGCGCCGATTCTGCGCGGCTCGAAATTTTCATATTCGCACGGTTCCCCTTTCAGCGTATCATCCGCTCTGAAAGCATTGGCGGTTGAATCTATACTGAATGTTCCGTCTTTGATAATTGCAAAAAATGTTTCTGTTCCCTGCGGCGAATGCGGTGACATTTCAATTTCCGCCGCCGTAATCAAACGGTCGCCGTCTTTCAAAGGAACGGAAAGGTCGGTTGTACAGTAACCGTCTCCGTAAGCCTCTTTTTCTTCGATGTAGGGCGTAATGGATTCGATCACATCACCTTTATCGATTTTCTCCAAGTTGGTGCGGCCGGCTATGAGAGTCGCAAAAACGCCGTCTTCAGGCGCGCCGTATTCGGCATAATGGTCTTTTTTAGAGAAAATTAGAGTTGTTTTGGAAGTGTCAAAACCGCCGGCACTGAATATTATTTCATATTTGCGGTAACGTTTGCTGCCGCGGGAGATGTCGTATTCCGTTTTGAACGGGCCGAAGGAAATGGCGTCGGAACTTTCCATTAATATGGGAAGAGGCGCCAGTTTTTCAAAAATTTCGGCCCAAATCCTGGACGAGGGAGATGACGGATCTTTCAGTTCGATGACCAGCGGTCCTTTGTTCGTTCGAAGAATATACTCTTTGGTCGGAGCTTTCTCCTCTTCTTTTTGCTTTTTGACAATACAGATGCTTGCTCCTTCCGTATAAGGGACGCCTGTTTTTTTAATCACTTCGGCCGGCGTCATATTTTCCTTAAACGAATGAACTGTTCCGTTGACTGTCACGTTGATTTTGGATGCCACCATTCCATCTCCGGTCAGATTTGTTTTTATTCACCGGCAGCCGGATTAAACACAGCCGCCGTCTGTATTAATTTCAATATTTTCTTTTTCTGCCGCTTTTTCTTCTGCTTTGCCGATCTCGGCTTTTTTAGAAGCGTCAGACTTTTTAGATTTCGCAGCCGGTTTGGACTTTGTTTTCTTTTCGTCCTTGGCTGCTTTTTTCTCTTTGTCGTCTTTTTTCTTTTCTTTGGGCTTTTCTTTTTCCATCAGTTTCGGAACAATTTCGTGCGGGTCGCCGATGGCTTCAAGTTTGCCGCCTCTGATTAATGCTACGCGGTCACAAACCTCATGTACGAAATCCATGTCATGCGTAACGATGACAAAAGTTTCTCCCAGTTTGTCGCGGGCGTTCAAAATCGAATTTGTCACAGAAGCGCGCGTAAGCGGGTCCATCGTTCCTGTCGGCTCATCCATAATCACGATATTGGGCTCTTTCATGAGAACCTGCGCCATTGCAACACGGTGCCTTTCTCCTTCGCTGAGTTCGAATGTCTGTTTGTTCAGGATGTCTTTTGCGTTCTGTTCGCTGAATCCGGCAATCTTAAGGGTTTGAATCGCCTTGCGGATGCCGAGTTCGTACGGCAGGTCCAAACTGATAGATTCCGTCAGATTTTCAATCACGGTGCTGTGCGGGTATAAGCTGTATTCCTGATACAAAATGCCCATATATTTTGTCGCGCGTCCTTTATTATTGACGCCGGGGACCGACATGTCCACCCATTCTTCGCCGACGCGGACCATCACTTCGCCGCTTGTCGGCGGAATAATCCCCATCATAATTTTGGACGTCGTCGTCTTTCCGGCGCCGCTTTCGCCGATCAGGCCGAAAATTTCCCGTTCGTAAACTTCAAATGAAATATCGTCGACCGCACGGACAACCCCGCGGTCGGCGGAAACGTATTTTTTTGTCAGATGATCGATTCTTATGATCGGTTCACCGAATTCGGTCGGTTTCTCCGTTTTGATTTCGGTGTAATCTTCCATGAATTTGTCAACAATCTTTTTCGGGTCTCCGCTGTCGACAACTTCTCCGGCGTCCAATAGAACGGCTTTATGCGCCAGTTCTAAAATAACATCCGGCCAGTGAGATGTGATAATCATGGTCATGCCGCGTGTGTCCACTGCTTTCATGAGGATTTTGTGAACCAAATCCGCGTTCATCGGGTCA
The DNA here is from genome assembly GCA_964446755.1 of uncultured Methanosarcinales archaeon. Classification (GTDB taxonomy): domain Archaea; phylum Halobacteriota; class Methanosarcinia; order Methanosarcinales; family Methanosarcinaceae; genus Methanimicrococcus. Next base: position 13,589 of record CAYUQC010000018.1, on the reverse strand, counting down.
AGCGTTCCGGTCGGCTCATCGGCCAGCAGGAGCAGCGGTTCTTTGACGAGCTGGCGGGCGAGAACAACACGCTGTTTTTCGCCGCCGGACAATTCGCGGGCGATGTGAAGCATGCGGTGGGAGACGTTAACTTCTTCCAGCAAATCCGCCGCTTTTTTGACCGTGTCGGTTCCTTTGTAACCGACTTCCGTCAGCGCGTTTAAAATATTTGTCAGAACGCTGTCGTCGCCGTAAAGCGCAAACGTTCTCTGAATCATAATGGAGATGCGTTTTGTCACATCTTTGCGGCCCTCGTCATGCAGGCCGGCCGCCGCAAAATCAATCGTAAAAGGCTCATATTTGCCGTTACAGCCGCAGTTGCATTTCTTGCCGACTTTGCTCGGGAATTCAACATGGCGGCAGCATTCACATCTGGCGACATGGTACAACACTTGCCCCGTTACATTTCCGATGGCTTCCGTTCCTCTCAAAACGTGCATCAGAATTGTTTTTCCGGAACCGCTTTTTCCGAGGATGCCGATAACCTCACCCTCTTCGACTGTTAAATTCACGTCTTTTAATACGAATTTGCCGTCAAAATCAACGGACAGGTTTTTCACTTCAATGAAAGCAGACATAATTCTCAACTATCCTTTCCTGGTTCATCTGTTTTTGAAAGCTTCTTTTTTCCTTTCCTGAGCTTGCAAATTTTCTATACTGCGACCGTTGCAATATTGAAAAGGCAGTTTTCTATTTTTACAGATTTTTTAAAATAAATTTAGTATCATGTTAGATTCTTTCTTTATAAACATTACAGATACTATGTATTCTATATGATACAGAATTATTCTAATATATATGATTGTAAAAGGTCGGCACATTCCTTCAAATCATCCACAATGTCATCCGCTGCGTCTTTAAGTTCGTCCGGCGTATAATAGTTGCTGCGGCTGACCAAAATGCCGTAATCGGCCGCCTGCAGCGCCAGCATGTCATTGATGCCGTCGCCGATCATAATCACCTTCGGATAATGGTTCTGTAAATCAAAAATAATTTCCTGTTTCCGCGTATCGTTGCAAAGGCCGATCACATTTTCTTGTGAAATGCCGAGCCTGTCGGCGACACGGTTCAGGTTCGCGTAATCGTCTCCCGAGACGATAAAAACATCGCAGTTTTCCCTTGCCGCTTCGACAACACTCTTGGCGCTGTCAAAAAGTTTGCCGCCGGTGCTCATCACATGTGTAATCTTATCTTTTTTCGAATCGGCGACAAATCCGAAAACTTCGTAGATAATATCTTCAAAAAAGGCTGTCGCCTCTTGATTTGTTTCCAAAAACTCGGCCATTACGGTTTGGTCGTCCAAAAGAATGCGTGAAATATCACCGCTGTTGAACCCGGGTGTTGCGTAAGCCACGCCGAACGGAATTTTCTCTTTCCTTAAAAAATCCGACAGCAGTCTTTCGGGAGGCTGCTGCTGAACCAGATCCAGAGGCGCATCCATGATAATCAGCCCTCTCCCTTCAGATTCTGTGATCAGTTTTAAATTGTCGGCATCAAGCACGATTTTTCCGGTTTCCAGATCTTTTGTAACCCGGTACATTTCAACCAGCGTTCCGGCACAATCGAAAACGGCAGCGTTTTGTTTAAAAGAGTCCATAGCAGAAAAAAACGTGAAGGATATGTAAAAAGCTTTTGATTTTAAAAATCAATTGTTTACAATGCAATCCGTTTTCTGCGGCAAACTTCTATATGCCTGCCTTTTAATTATACAGGGTGGAAAAATGGATTACATAACGGATATAAACGCTCAAATCTACAATATTCTTTTACTTGTTTATTCGGTATTTTTGATTCTGCTTCAGGTTCACTTCGGCAGAACCGGAAATCGAAAAGCGTCCGCATCTCTCATCAAAGTCTCATTTTTAATTTCATTCACAGCTTCAGCTGCCATGATTCTCTATGCTTATTTGTATGCGACGTATGTTCTCGGATATAATCTTCATATCGTCGGCAGCATCGTTGCCTTTGTTGTCGCGCTGGTAATTATGAATATTCCGACGATAATTGTTTGGGTCATTGATTCTTACTACCGCAAAAAAGATAAATCCTAAAAAAGAGATTGGAGCGCTTCAATTAAATGAAACGCTTTCGGTTGATTTCGGTGACGGCGCTTTCAACATTATGGTTAAGTTTCTGTAACTGATTTTCCAAATCCGCTTCAACAGTCATGATGCTGACGCGAATCGCTTTGTCGCGGCTTTCCATTTTTTCTTCGATTTGGTTGAGACGGCTGTTGAGGGATAAAATCATGTATGCTGCAACACCGACGACAATGAGAAGGCAGAATATAATGACCCAGTTGTAAGGGTTGTAAACGAATCTTTTAAGCCATGCGAACGCCATGACGAGTGTGGCGACTTCAATCAGAAGAAAAGCAATAATGTCTTTCGTGTCCATAGGTACTCACCTGTTCTTTGAATTTAATGTGTGTTTGTGAAATTAAGTAAAATAATCTCATATATATAAAAATCATTTTATGAGCTGCCGTTTGTCCGGTTTAAATAAGTTTCGCAAAAGGCGTGCTGTATCTGATATAAAAGAGTTTACGAAAGTATATAAACATTAACCCAATATTGTTATTCTGAATTCTGTATGTCGATTTCGTTTTTCAGAGCGAAATCCGCAGCAGTTCCTTAATTTTCAGACTACCGTTTTATTGATTGATGAGGTTTCTTTCTTGAGCGTTGAAAAATTCCCTTTGACATTTGCCCAAAAATTGGAAAATTTGATTCCGTATTTTATTATGGGCCTTTTCATTCTGGTCGTTCAGGCCGGATCGCTTTGGCTGTCGGCCACCGAGTATATTTCAAGCCAACCGCCGCTGGAAAACCCGGAAAGTGTCGGGTATTCGGTTTATTACATTGTGATGCTGATTCTTTTTACGGCGCTCATCGTCTTTTTGATAAAGAAAAATAAAACTTTCATCATCCGCGGCATTATCTACTTTGCTATCGCCATGACGCTTTATTATGTTTTCACGGCACTTTTGGACAAAGCCGTCGGTTTAACCGATTTCACAGTGATTCTTTCAATTGTTGCCGCCGTCGCGTTTACGATTTTGCTTTACAAGTATCCGGAATGGTACATTATTGATTTTGCCGGCCTGATGATTTCAATCGGCGCCTGTGCCGTTATCGGCGTTTCCCTTTCTTATGTTCCGATTATTGTTCTGATGATCGGTCTGCTGATTTACGATTTCATTTCCGTTTACAAAACCAAACATATGCTGACGCTCGCAAACGGTATGATGGATCTGAAGCTGCCGATTCTGTTTGTGATCCCTAAAAAATGGGATTATTCTTATGTTGATGAGGATTTCTCGGACGATGATGACGCTGAAAAATCCGAACCGTCTCCTGAAATTAAAACAGGGGTCGCTTTGTCTGCCGCCGAAATCGTCGAGGAAGCTGGTGTCAAAGAAACTGACGCCGCTGCCGAAATCAAAAAAAAGAAGAAAAAGTCGGACGCGCTTTTCATGGGTCTCGGCGATGCCGTTATTCCGACGCTTCTTGTCGTTTCAGCCAACCATTTTATTGAACATGACGGCTGGATTTCCATGCCTTCGCTTTTTACGATCATCGGTACCTTTGCCGGTTTTGCCGTTTTGATGTATGTGGTTTCAAGAGGAAATCCGCAGGCAGGACTGCCGTTTTTAAATACGGGCGCGATTCTCGGTTTCGCCGCGGGTGTTCTTATCTCGGGGGCTGCCGTTTCATTCAGTCTCGGATTCTGAGAGATTCGGAAGTGGGGAATCTTTATTATTCTGAAATGAATTAAGATTCCTTATACAAATTATATTTTTGATTCAAATATTGAGGCACATTATCATGAAATTTGATCCGGAACAGGTTCGTCGGGAGAAAAACGAAAACTTTGAGAAAGCGTGGATTGAGTCAGGCAAGTACATCAAAAAGAGCACGCTTGAAGAAAGTTATCCGCGGCTGAAACCGGTCTTCGGAAAACCGCATCCTGTTTATGAAACGATTCAGAAGCTGAGAGAAGCGTATATGCGTATGGGGTTTGCCGAATACATGAACCCGCTCATTGTTGAAGAGCGTGACATTTACAAACAGTTCGGGGATGAGGCGCCTGCCGTTTTGGACCGCTGTTTCTACTTGGCCGGCCTGCCGCGCCCGAATGTCGGTATTTCAGACGAACGCATTCGAAAAATTAAAGAAATTATTGCCGGAATTGATGATGACGGCATTGAAATCATCAGAAAGGTGCTTCATGCTTACAAAAAAGGAACCATCGAAGGCGACGATTTGGTGTCGGAACTCGCCGAACAGCTCAATGTCACCGACGTTTTCGTGACCGAGCTCATCGACAAAGTTTTTCCCGAATTCAAAGAACTCAAACCGGAAGGCACGACCAAGACGCTCCGCAGCCACATGACCAGCGGCTGGTTTATCACGCTTTCCGAACTTCTTGAACGCAATGAGCCGCCGTTTTCTCTCTTTTCCATCGACCGCTGCTTCCGCCGTGAACAGCAGGAAGACGCGTCGCGCCTCATGACTTATTATTCGGCTTCCTGTGTCATCATGGATGAAAACGTCACCGTCGATCACGGTAAAATGGTTGCCGAGGGTTTGCTTTCTCAGTTCGGATTTGAAAAATTCATGTTCCGTCCCGACAACAAACGCAGCAAATATTACGCGCCCGACACGCAGATTGAAGTTTACGCTTATCACCCGAAGCTCGACGGCTCGGACACTAAATACAATGACGGTTGGATTGAAGTCGCCACATTCGGAATTTATGCCACGCCCGCGCTTTCCGAATACAACATTCCGATGCCGGTCATGAATCTCGGCCTCGGCGTCGAGCGTTTGGCCATGATTCTCTACGATGCCAAAGACATGCGTTACATGACGTATCCCCAGTTTTCGCAATACGGTGACTGGGAATTGGAAGATTCCGAACTGGCACGCCAGGTGGAACTGATCCAAACGCCGCAGACAGATGCCGGAAGAGAAATCGCCGACGCGATCGTCGAAGGTTTCCGGCAGCACGGTAAAGAGCCCGGACCCTGCGCTTTTGAAGTCTGGAAAGGGGAATTGTGCGGCAAAACGGTGACTGTTTCCGTTGCCGAGCCGGAATCCGACACCTCACTTGCGGGACCGGCCACATTCAATGAAGTGGTAGCTTACAACGGTGATCTTCTCGGTGTTCCGAATCAGAAAAAATGGGAAAAAGCCTTGGAGAACCATTCGGCAAGAACCGGATTTACCTTTGTCAACGCATTTGCGGCAGCGGCAGCGGCGGAAGCTGAAGAAGCGGTTCTGTCCGGTGCCTCCGAGCACGAGTCGCGTGTCCGCATGGTGAAGATGCTTTCCGAAGTCAACATGAAACTCACCGATCTCGGACAGCGTTATATGACCGGAAACAACAAGAAAATTGACGTTCGCGGCCCCGTGTTTACGACCGTTCAGTTTAAAATCGAATGAAGACGGTTTTGTAACGGGTAAAATAAAATTCGGAAAAGAGATTCGCTCGTCAAAAGATATAAAAGCGAACAAATAATTTATATTGTATTCCCATATTATACTTTATCATTCATTCACATTTCTTTAATTATTTCACACATCTATTCAAAGGCGAGAAAATATGCGTACTGAACTGACTTCACTTTTCGGACTTGACATTTATACCGTCAACGGTATTTATGTCGGCAAAGTCGTTGATTTAATCATTGATGTCGAAAGCCAATCCGTTTCCGGAATCGTTGCAAATTATATTAACACGGATGTTTTTGACGTTGCAGGCGACGGCATTATTATTCCTTACCGCTGGGTCGTCACCGCAGCAGATATTGTTTTGATCCGCGACGTAATCCGCAGATTCCAAAAGAAAGGCGACGATTAAGTTCGTTTCCTTTATTCTTCTCTTCTTTTTGTTTTCTTTTTTGATGAACTTATGTTTTGCTTTTTGTTTTCTTTCGATTGATTTAACGTTTATCTTTTTAATATTCATGTTCAGGTTTTTCGGACCTATTTTCGCCGTCTGAAATTAATTTCGCTATGAAGAAAATATTTATATTAGGTGAAATCTTTCCTTTGTTGAAGCTTACTTCTTAAAAAAGGAGGATTTAATTTTATGAAAATGTGCATTATTTATTGGAGCGGCACCGGCAACACGGAAGCTATGGCTAATTTGATTTGTGAAGGCGCGGTTTCCGCCGGCGCCGACGTAACGCTTAAAGACGTTTCATCCGCATCCGGCGAAGATATTCAGGCAGCGGACATTGCTGTTTTCGGCTGTCCGTCGATGGGTGACGAAATGCTGGAAGAAGATGAATTTGAACCGTTCATGAAATCCGTAACAAGTACGTTGAGCGGTAAAAAAATCGGGCTTTTCGGTTCATATGACTGGGGAGACGGTGAATGGATGCGAAATTGGGAATCCGATGTCAAAAAATCGGGTGCCGTTTTATTAAAAGACGGTTTGATCGTTAATTTGACGCCGTCCGGTTCTGACGTTGACAAATGCCGCGATTTCGGCAAAGAAATTGCCGGCATGTAATTTTTCTTTCCTTTCCTTCCAAACCCCGCGTCACACGATTGTGTGACGCACCGTCTCTCTTTCTCTGTTCGCATGAGCCGTTATCAGTCACAGAATGATTTATATCTTTAAAAGGCACTCATGTAAAAACTCAGAGTTGATTCTGTTATTCATCAAATCTGATACAATGCCCCAAAGGAAGCGGCATTGAATTGCTAATTTATTCAACGGAGTTTTTTGATGACCCCTGAAGAGAAGATCGAACGAATTAAATACAACGTGGACGAAGTCGTCACGGATGAAGAACTGACTGAATTGATCAAAAGCAACCCTGCGCCTAAGGTCTATGTCGGTTATGAGCCCAGCGGACGGATTCATATGGGACACGTTCTGACGGTCAACAAATTGCTGGACTGCCAGAAAGCCGGCTGTGAAGTGATTGTTTTACTTGCGGACGTCCACGCTTATCTCAACAAAAAAGGTACGTTTGAGGAAGTCCGCAAAATCGCGGATTATAACAAGCGCTGCTTTATCGCGCTCGGGTTGAGCGAAGAAAATACAAAATTCGTTTTGGGTTCCGATTATCAGCTGGGTCCGGAATACATGCTCAATGTTTTAAAAATGTCAAAAACCGTTACGCTTAACCGTGCCACACGCAGTATGGACGAAGTCGGCCGCGCTATGGACAACCCGATGGTTTCCCAACTCGTCTATCCGATTATGCAGGCGATTGATATTGCAATGCTTGATGTTGATATTGCAATCGGCGGAACGGACCAGCGCAAGATCCACATGCTTGCCCGTGAGCACCTTAAAGAACTCGGTTACAAAACGCCGGTCTGCATCCACACGCCGATTATTTCCGGTTTTGACGGCCACAAAATGTCCTCTTCCAATGACAATTTTATCTCCGTCGACGATACGGCCGAAGATGTCGGTGCCAAAATCAAAAAAGCTTACTGCAAACAGGGCGACATCGAACAGAACCCGATTCTGGAACTTTTCAAATACCACATTTTTCCGCGTTATCCGTCAATCACGATCGAAAAGCCTGAAAAATTCGGCGGCAACGTGACTTACAATTCATATCTTGAACTGGAAGCAGCGTTTGCGGAAGAAAAAGTTCATCCGATGGACCTGAAATCCGCCTGTGTCAAATATCTCAATGAGATTTTGGACCCGGTTCGCGCGGTTTTAATTTAATTGATATTTCAAACAGAGTTCTCTCTGTTTTTCTTTTTTCACCGGAAAGGATGTTCCGATTTTGTCGTTTTTCATTTCGTCATTTCTTCTTCAGAACTAAGTTTGTTTTTATTCGGATTCTTTTCGAAAAATACTATCCTCTGACGTATTGTCACATTACCCCGTGACATGTTTTCATTCTTCTTTTATTTCTTCAAGCCGCGAAAATATTAAAAAGAAAACGGCAATAATTACAGTTATATTCATGAAGTGAGTAAAGAGAAACTCATACATCATTCATTATTATCGACATTGTTATCATTATTACACTTATCAGCAATTCAAAGGTGCATTTATGCTTTACACTTATCAAGACGGGGCAGAACTTCCGGTTCAGCGGGACTTCATCCAAGATTTGAAGAATTATGTGGAATGTCTTGAAAAAATCCTGCCGCTTGAAAACCAAATCATGGAGCTCAAAGATTTGGAAAAAGACCAGGGAGCATTATTTGAAAGAAAGGTTGCCGTTTTAAGCAGCTTCAAAGAAAATTTAATTCATTCAATGCCTTCCAATTTGGATAATGAAGACGCTGCTCTTTTAAATCCGTGCATCAGTGAAATTATAAATGTCTGCGACAAATTCATCCGCAAAACGCACGATGATTATGAATCTGAAATTTACGTCATGAAAAGAGACTCCGGCGCGCAGATTAAGTCCAAAGAAATCGAAATCATTAAAATTCTGAATCCGTTTTTGATTTCAAGCGTTTACGGCGCCAAGCGCGTTTACGACATTTCTTATCATGAAGTCCTCGGCGGAACACTTTATTGTTATTCTTCCGGCCTTCAGTTCAATTATAAATTAAATTTCTCCGACGAGCGGCTGACCGTTCAGCGCCTGCTCGGCGACTTCTCTCTGCCGGTCATGGCAACGACGGGCCTGTTCACCAAAGAACACAAACCCCGCGTTCTCAGTCTGGCCGAATACATTGTTCTTTCCATCCAGTACGATGATTTATACAATTTCGCTCTGGAGTTGGAAAACAAAAAGAAAATTATCCGCATCGTCCGCAAGAACGGCAACTTCTCCATTTATGATGAAGGCCGCGACATCACGGCCGACACGGATTTGGCTGTTCTGATCGAAGACGCCGCGCTTCAGCGCATCCCCAAAAACATTGTGGAATATATCCGCAAAAACGTCTCTTCATTCGAATTGACGGAAATTTTAATCGACGACGATGACGCGATTGCCAACAACCTGATTTTCGACTGCATGAAAATCATTGCCACGCAGTACGGTTCGATTGTATCGGAATGCATCCGCAGGAGCCCGATCAAATCCGAGATCTCCATTAAAGTGCAGCTCGAAGACGGTACACGCACGGAAAAATACATTTCCAAGGACGAATTGTATTCTTCGCTGGCTAATATCGGCGGCGACGGTTTGGAAATTGCCAGCCTGATCGGTGCGGACGCCGAAGAAGGGGAAAAACCGAGCAGCAATAACCGGTACTTCATTGTCTGATTTATTTTTATTTTTTCATCGGGTCAAAAAATGGATGAAACAAATGCCGTAAACAACGTCAAAAAGAAAACAGATTCTCCGTCTGACGAACGCATTCGTTTCGGCTATTCTCCCGAAAAAATTTCCATGGATGAGCTGATGGCCCGCCAGGGTTACGCCAAAGCAGGCGCGCATTCGGCTGTTAAAACCTGCGCCTGGCTCAAAAATTCCATGAACGGAACAGGTGTCTGTTATAAATCTTCTTTCTACGGTGTCACTTCCCACCGCTGTCTTCAGATGACGCCGACCTTAATATGCAATCAGGAGTGTATTTTCTGCTGGCGCCCGACAGAAGTTCAGGCCCTTCCTCCGGGCGAATGGGACCCGCCCGGTAAAATCGTTGAAGAAAGTATTCAGGCGCAGCGAAAACTCATTACCGGGTTCGGCGGATCTCCGAATGCTGTTCCGGGTCACTACGATGAAGCGCGCCGGCCGTCAAATGTGGCGATTTCTCTTTCGGGAGAGCCGACTTTTTATCCTTATCTGCCGGAACTCATCGAAGCGTATGAATCCGAAGGATTGACGGTTTTTCTTGTGACCAACGGCACAAATCCCGACATGCTCCGAAAAATCCGTCCGACGCAGCTTTACATGAGTTTGGATGCATCAACGCCGGAAATGTATGATGAAGTCTGCCGTCCGAAAAGCCCGCATCTGTGGGAAAAAGTGATGGAATCCCTCGATGTTCTCAAAGAAAAGAAAGCACAAGGTGTCAGGACCGCTGTCCGGATTACGGCAGTCAAGGGATTGAATATGACGGATGAAGCCGGGTTTGCCGCACTGATTCAAAAAGCCGAACCTGATTTTATTGAAGTGAAATCTTATATGCATGTCGGGTTTTCGCGGCTGCGCCTCACACGCGCCAACATGGCCGAGCAGGATGAAATTCGGGCGTTTGCACGCGCCATCGGGGATCTTGCCGGATATCAATATGCCGGTGAATCCGAGCCGAGCCGTGTTGTCGTCTTGTCCGGAACCGGCAAATTATCAAATGTTTGATTTTCGTTCCGGCCGGTTCCGCAGATTTTTAAAATTTAAATAATTTTTAAAGTTATCGGGAATTATTTTCTTTTAGTTTCGGCAGCTGTTAAAACGATTCCCATCTATTTTATCAAGTATGTTATCAAACTACTATCTGCCTGTTATATAAAAGAACACGATTCATTGAATACAAAGGTTTTGCGGGGGCTGTATTCGTTTTCGAGGTTTGTATTCAAAGGTGGTGGTAAAAAGCTTATTAAATAACAAAACAGTTATTAACGTTTCACCAAAGTTTCCGATAATTTAATTGTCGGATTTTAATAAATTAAATCTAATAAATGTTTTCGAATCGCCGATGGGTATCGAAAATAAAGACACATTTTGGTTTGTTGTCTTTTTTATTTAACAAAACATAATACAGGTGAAAGGTTTGTCAAAAGTCATTATTTATACAACGGAAGTCTGCCCGAAATGCAAAACGTTAAAAGGCTTCTTCCAATCCCAAAACGTCGCATATGAAGAAATGGACATGAGCACACCCGAAGCGTTGACGGAACTTGCGGTCAACAATATTTTTACGAACGTTGCCCCCGTTCTTCAGATTGACAATAAATTCCTCACATATAAGGAAATCTTTGAAGGCACCGCCGTCAAAGAAGAACAAATCATGACATTGATTGCGTAAGCGCATTCATCAACGCCACGCCGCAGTTTTGTCTCACAGGCTGCTCTTAAAACACCATCAATCCCTAAAAACGGTTACGGAAATCTTCACACATTTCTGTTCCGATCACTTTCACAGGGCTTACAACTGACTTAACAATTATCCATCAATTTCAAAAACTATTCAACACACACGGTGAAATGACTTATGTCAACAGAACTCAGCAAAAACACAGAAGGAAAAGATATCCGTCAAGTCCAGCAAACACTTGACGGCGGTACCGTTCCGGCCATGCCCAAAGTCAGAACAACCAACGGTTACATGACGGATTGGAACCGGAATGAGATTGTCCGCCAACTGATGAAGGAAACGCCGCTTGCAGAACGTTTCTACGGTGTCCCCGGAATTACCAAAGAAGAAGCGGTCGAAATTGCCAAAGAAGCCGAAGCCCGCATCCGTAAAATGGGCGTTGACTTCCTTTCCGGTCCGCTGGTCCGTGAAATCGTGAACTGCATTCTTTTGGAGCGCAACCACCCCGAATGGCGTAATGTTATGACAAGAGTCGGCGCATCCGTATACGATGCCTGTGAAATCGACACAGGCCTCGGATTCGAATCCCACGACAACGCCAATCAGCTGGACAACGCCGAGACCTCTCACAAGAAGAAAGCCGACAAGATGTCTAAGGAACAAAATCTTCTCTTGATGCCCGGCAATTTGGCCGACCTTCACTTAAACGGTGATTTCCACATCCATGATCTGGAATACTTCGGAACGCGCCCGTTCTGCCAGGACTGGGATCTCCGGTATTTCTTCTACTATGGTCTCATGCCCGACGGCGTCGGCGTCCAGTCAAGTGTTGCCGGCCCCGCTATGAACGCGGAAGTCGCCATTCTTCACGCCGTGAAAGTCATGGGTTCCGCTCAGACAAACTTTGCCGGCGGTCAGGGTTTCTACAATTTCCTCGCTTTCCTCGCGCCTTATTTCGTTGACAAAACCGACAAAGAGCTGGAGCAGCTCATGCAGATGTTTGTTTACGAAATGATGCAGATGATGTGTGCCCGCGGCGGACAGACGGTTTTCTCATCCGTTCAGCTTTCCCCCGGCATTCCGAAGCTCTGGAAGGACAAACCTGTCGTTGCCATGGGTAAAGTCTGGGACGGCACAAACGGCACAAAGAAGTGGACGTACGGCGAACTCGAAAAGGAAGTCCGTAAAGGATTCCGCGCTTTAATGGTCGTCATGCTCAAAGGCGATGCCTGGGGCAAACCGTTCTCCTTCCCGAAACCCGAAATTTCCATTGAACCCGATTTCATGGAAGAGGACGAAGCGTTCAACGCCGCCAACCCCGACGTTCTGTCTTACAAAGAACTCTACCGCCTGACCTTTGAATTGGCTGCCAAATTCGGAACGCCGTACTTCGACAACCAGATTCCGGAATACCGCGGGGCCGGCGAAGGCATCAGCTGCTACCAGTGCTGTGCTTACCAGTTCTCCGCCAATCCCGAAGACGATGACGAGTTCGATGAGAAGCTTTACTTCAAGGACGGCAAACACTTCTCCATGGGCTCCTGGATGGTCATGTCCCTGAACTGCCCGCGCGCCGCCTACAAGGCAGAACACGACGATCAAAAGCTGATTGATGAGCTCAAATACCTCATGAACAAGTCTGTTGAAGTCTTCCGCGTGAAGAAGAAGTGGATGGACCATCTGTTGGAATGCAACCGGATTCCGTTTGCGGCCATGACGCCCAAGGATCCGAACACCGGTGAAAAAGGAGCTGTCGCCGTCGATTTTGACGCGCTCGTTTATACGATCGGCGTAATCGGTATCAATGAAATGGTTCAGTACCATACCGGTAAATCCATGTACGAATCTCCCGAATCTTTCAAATTCGCTGTCCGTGTCATGTATGAAATGAAAATGCACGCGCAGAAACTGTCTCAGGAGAACGGCATCGAAATCGCGCTCGCCAGAACACCGGCCGAGACCACCGCCCAGAGATTTGCCGTGTCCGATCTGCTTCACCCCGAATACGCCGAAAAGGCTGAAAACAATATGAACGGTGATGTCGAACTGACCAAAAAGGAACTCGGAACCACCAAAGACCTTCCGGTTTATTACACCAACGGCACGCACATTCCGCCCGGCGCAGACATTTCCGTCATTGAAAGAATCAATTATGAGCAGACATTCTTCCCGATCGTTGACGGCGGAAACATTCTCCACATCTGGCTCGGCGAAGGAACACCTGACCCCGACGGACTTCAGGAGATGGCGATGCACATCGCCAAGAACACGCATACCGGTTATTTTGCGTTTACGCGCGATATGACGGTCTGTAAAGATGAAGGTTATGTTGCGTCCGGCATCAAAGAAAGCTGCCCGAAATGCGGCTCTCACAACATTGACCACCTGTCCAGAATCACCGGTTACCTTCAGTCCGTTGACGGCTGGAACGCCGGCAAAAGACAGGAGCTCGTTGACAGAACCCGCGCTGATCCGAGAAATCTGAGAGTTTGATTTTCAAACTCTTCTCTTTTCTTAATCACCAAAAACAAAATGAAAAGAAGCCACTGAATCTCTTTTCCATTCCTTCCTTTTTTATTTTTTCTTCAGTTCTTTTTTCAGTCATATATAATTATATATTAAAAT
>CAYUQC010000017.1:0-32280 GCA_964446755.1 uncultured Methanosarcinales archaeon | reverse complement strand
ATTCGGCTCTTTTTTATGACTCCGATTTTTCGGCCAGTTGTAGTCTTGATATTGCTTTTACTGTTTTTGATTTTACATTATTTTATTTTTTGTCGTTTTTGTTATGTAATTTGTAAAAATTTGTTATAATTCGTTTTAAATAATTGAAATTATTTAATAAATCGATATCAGTAAGCTTCAAATATGTTCAAAAATAACTCCAATTTACTTTATTTAATCTTTTTAACTTATTTCTATTGTGTTTTAGGGAGTATATTTAAAATGGCTGTTATGAAAAAACTTTTTGCCCTCTTGAGCGGCACAAGGATGACGATTTTCGGGGGTCTTTTTCTGATCCCCAGTTTATATCTTCTTCTGACGGAAACGGAGGTGCCGATTGATCCGGCTTGGGTGACGGTTATTATCTGCGGTTTTCCGCTGATGTATCTGGCCGCCACGCGTTTAATTTGGCAGCGCTGGATCTCCTCCGCCCTTCTGATTTGTATCGCGATGGTTGCTTCCGTTTATATCGGCGAGGTTTTTGCGGCCGGTGAAGTTGCTTTCATCATGGCCCTCGGCGCCATTTTGGAAGAGAAAACGGTGGAGCGTTCCAAGAAGGGTATCAAGAAATTAATCAATCTGGCGCCGACGCAGGGAAGACGGCTGGCGACAAAAGACGGTGTGACCGCTGAAGAAATGATTTCCGCCGAAGAAATTAAAAAAGGGGATATTCTGCGTGTCCTGCCCGGTGAAACCATTCCCATTGACGGTGAAATTATTTCCGGAAACACGTCCGTTGACCAGTCCATCATCACCGGTGAATCGCTTCCGGTTGATAAAAATGCGGGAGACGGCGTTTTCTGCGGCACGATCAACCGCTTCGGAGCCGTTGACATCCGTGCGACGGAAGTCGGAGAGGATTCGTCCTTACAGAAACTTATCCGCCTGGTTCAGGAAGCTGAAAACAATCAGGCGCCGATGCAGCGTATTGTCGACAAGTGGGCCACGTGGCTGGTTCCGATTGCGCTCGGTATTGCGGTTGCCGCCTATCTGTGGACCGGCGAGCTTGTCCGCGCGGTGACTGTTCTCGTTGTTTTCTGTCCCTGCGCGCTCGTACTGGCAACACCGACTTCTATCATTGCCGCCATCGGACAGGCAACGAAACACGGTGTCATCATCAAATCCGGCGAAGCGCTTGAAAATATGGGAAAAGTTGACAGCATTGCGTTTGACAAAACGGGGACGCTGACAAACGGCGATTTAACGGTCAGTGATATTATTTCTTTTGACGGCGGTTATTCCGAAACGGATGTTTTGGTTCTGACGGCTGCCGCCGAATCTCTCTCCGAACATCCGCTCGGGAAAGCTGTGACCGTCCATGCTCAGAATGCCGGTTATTCTCTGTCCGAAGTGTCTGATTTTTCCATGGTTCCCGGAAAAGGAATCCGCTCATCGGTGGACGGGAAAATAGTTCTCTGCGGCAACGCAGGATTTATGGAAGATAACGGTGTTTCCGTTGATTCTGCCGTTCACGCCGAATTGGCTGTTCTCCGGTCGGAAGGCAAAGCATCCGTTTTGATTGCGGCGGACGGTCGGATCATCGGCGTTGTCGCGCTTTCAGATACCCTGCGCGCAACTGCCAAAGAAATGGTGGACGAATTAAAAGAAATGAAGACGAACGTCGTTCTGCTGACCGGAGATCATAAACAGACAGCTGATTATTTCGCATCGGTTGTCGGGATTACCGATGTTCACGCTGAACTGCTGCCGGCCGATAAAGTTACCGAAATTCGGAAAATGAAAGAGGCCGGCCGTGTCGTTTGCATGATCGGTGACGGCGTAAATGACGCGCCCGCTTTGAAAACAGCAGATGTCGGGGTTTCAATGGGCAGCATGGGCAGCGATATCGCCATTGAAGCGTCGGACATTGCGCTGATGGGTGACGACATCGAAAAAATCCCGTACCTGAAACGTTTGTCAAATGCCACGATTAAAACCATCAAATTCAACATCACGCTTTCGATGATTATTAACGTCGCTGCGATTTATCTGTCGGTCGCGGGTTATTTGACGCCGGTCACAGGCGCATTGGTACACAACGTCGGTTCCGTTTTGGTTGTTTTGAACGCGGCGCTTCTTTATGACCGTAATTTCGAGAAAAAGAAAAATAAATCTGAAACTGAACCGGAAACACCTCTCGGGAATTCCAAAACCGTTCCCGCTACGCTGCCGGCGAAATGCGGGCGTTTTTCCAATCAGTCGGAAGACTGATTCTTTTTTTGTTTTATCTTTTTAAAATCGCGGTTCCGGTTTGTTTATTTTTTCAAATTTGTGCAGTTCGCGCGCGGCGGCGCTTCGTTGGTCGTTCCTGCAAATCAGTATCTTTTTATATTCTCCTGCCGATTTTCTTTCAACAGGAGATTCCAAAAATGGTTCAGATTTATTTGGCAGGCGCTCTTTTTTCTCAAGCCGAACGCGACTTCAACAAAAAACTTCAGCAAATGATGACCGAATCAGGCTTTTCCGTTTTTCTGCCCCAGGAAGACGCGGAAGACAACAAGGATCAGCGCATCGAAAGAAACCAGTCCGCGATTTTCTTCAGCTGTTTGGACGGTCTTCAAAGAAGCGACATGGTTGTCACCGTTTTGGACGGGACGGATGTCGATTCCGGAACGGCGTGGGAACTCGGCTACGCTTATGCGACCGGAAAACCGATTGTCGGCATCCGAACGGATTTCAGAATTCAGACGCCCGACGAAAAAGTAAATTTAATGATTCAGGAAACGCTGGACGATTTCGTTGAAAGTGTTGATGAATTAAAAAACGTGCTTGTGAAATACAAAAAATAAATGACTTTATCTTATTTTCTGTTTTGAATTCTCTGCACAATTCTTTCTTTCTTTTCAACGGCCGCATCCGCCGCCGCATCAATTCCTTTTTTCATGGCGTCAAAGTCCGGCGGCGTTTTTTCGCCGATCGCTTTTTTCAGCGGTGTATACGCGGCTTCTCTGAACATCGGCCTGAATTCTTTTTCAACCCCGCCGGCAATGAGCGCCGTGTCAAATTTGCCGGATTGTTTCTCTTCAACGCGGCCGACAACATACATTTTAACGCCGGCGGTTTCAACTGTTTGAATAATCCGGCCGGCAACATCAGGCGGACAAATCACCAGTAATGAATCAATCGAAACGCCCCTGAAATCAATTTCCAATTTGTTGAACATTTCCGAAACAGTCGGCTCGACACATTGAATCAGCGCGCTGTCTTCAAAAACAAGCCGGACATCGGCTTCTTTCGAAATTTCATACGCGTCGCCGCGGACACCGCCGTTTGTGACGTCGGTCATCACATGAATCTGCGTGTGCAGTTTTTCATCCGAATCCAAAAGCGCCTGCACGGCAATTAAAAAATCAATATTCAAAGTTTTATCAACCACTTCTTCCGCTTTTTCATATCCTGAATAAACGGCGGCCGTCGTCACCGTTCCGCCGCCGGTTCCTTCGGTCATTAAAATGATATCGCCGGGGCGGGCTTTGTTGCGGGCCGTCAGGCTCTCTTGATTGACCGCGCCGACTGCGCCAACGCATCCGGTCATCCGCTCGCCGATGACCATATCGCCGCCGATTCGAAGGGTGCTTCCCGTCACGAGCGGGATTCCCGACAGTGCCGAAACGGCGGAAATGCCGGCCAGATGATCGAAAATCATGGCGGCGTCGCCGTCGTCAGCGATATGGATATCCGACAGCATCGCGGCCGGTTTTGCGCCCATTACATAAATATCGCGAAGCGCCGCTTTTGCCACGTGGAAACCGGCCAGAAAGGGGAATGCGCTGAGGCGGGAATGCATGCCGTCCACCGTGATGACTAAATAATCCCGGCCGCCGTCAAGCGCGACAACGCCCGAATCATCCAAGTTGGCGGAATCCAAAACGGCTGTTGTTTTCCCGATGACGTGACCGATTTTTTCATGAACGTAAAAATCACCTGCGCCACGGGAGCCTATTCCGAAATCCCCCATGGATGCGCCGCTTTTTTTATATTCGAAAACATCACCTTTGACGGCAAGCGCGGCTTCCGCTTCTTTAAGGACGGTGGCGGCAAAAACCTCCCCTTCCCCGTCTCCGATTCCTTTTAATTCGGTTATTTTTTCTTTTAATTTTGCCTGCACTTCTTTTTCTTTGTTTGAAATAAGATGCGTTGCGTATCCTTCTAAATCCATTTTTTTAACCTGCCGACAATGAATGAATTGATATTGATGTCCTTTTCATTTATTAATTGACTCTTTTGCGGCACCTTTGAAATTATTCGCAAAATCCGCTTAAATTTTCTTCCGAAAGATTCAATTCCGGTTGTTTTCGAATACATTTCTGTTGGGCGAAATTTCTATAAAACAAATTCGGTTTCTTTATTTTGGTTGAGTGAATCTTATTTTTTTACCCGAAATCTGTTCGATTTTTCATTCAACAGATTTATATACTTTAATGTTTGATTAAGGATTGTTTTCGTCTAAACGAAATATGTTGAATAAATGAAAAATGATGTGTTCAAATCAAAAATTATTGCCTCTCAGAAAACCCTCTCTTCATGACACTAATTTTTGTTCCTTTATCATTTTTTGTTTGTTTGATTTATTTCAAAACCCGGTTAAAATCTTCACGGTTTTTTCCGACCAAAATATGTGAGAAAACGAATGACACAATTAATTGTGTCTCATTCAATCATTTCAAAAACAAAAACGTATAATCCACCCAAAACTTGAAAGCAGATAACTCCGAAAAAAAGTAAACCGGTTTGTTTCACAGGCCGGTTTCTTTTCTTCAACAATTTTCAAAAGGATCTGCTTTTTTGTTGTAATTATTATTCTTATAAATTAAATACAAGTGATTGGCAATGGCAAATACATTAAATCAAGTCAAACCGGGGTGTTCCTGTAAAGTGGTGAACATCGGCGGCAATAATATTTTGAAAAATCGCCTGCTTTGCATGGGCGTGACTCCCGGCACCGTGATTGAAGTTGTCAAAGTGGCGCCTCTCGGCGATCCGATGGAACTTAAGATCCGCAATTATAATCTTTCCATCCGCAAAAAAGAAGCCTCCGACATTTTCGTCGAAGATGACGGAAAACCTGTATCCGGCGCGGAGGTTATCTGAATATGGCCGATCTTGCGAAATATACAATTGCGCTTGCGGGCAACCCGAACAGCGGTAAAACAACACTTTTCAACCGTTTGACCAAATCCAACCAAAAAGTCGGTAACTGGCCCGGCGTCACAATCGAAAAAAAAGCCGGTTCTTATACCAAAATAAAGCCCGGCACTCAAGACAAGGAAATCGTCAACGTTGTTGATCTGCCCGGTATCTATTCTTTAACACCCTATTCTGCGGAAGAAATCATTGCCCGCAATTTTATTGTCGATGAAAATCCGGATTTGATTATTAATATTATTGATGGTACAAATCTGGAACGTAACCTCTACTTGACTTTCCAGCTTAAAAAATTGGGCTGTCCGATGATTATCGCACTCAATATGATGGACGAAGTGGAACAAAACGGTACAGCCATTGATTTCGATAAAATGTCTGAAATGCTCGGCGTTCCCGTTATTCCTATTTCCGCCATTGAAGGTAAAAGCTTCTCCTCAAAAGTCGCCAAACTCATGGGTTACAAATCTTCAAAAGTCGCGGAAGGCGGCGTTGAGCGCTTGATTGCGAAAACCAATGAAATTTTGGATTACAGTTACAAATACTTTAAAGACAACCCCGAAGCCATTCCGGCTTCCGGACAGAAGGAAACCGTTTCAACCGAATCGTTTGAAAAGAAGAAATTCGATCCGGCTCTTTTGAAACATGCCGATGACATCGATTACGATGAACACTCCGCCGAAATCTATGCCGAGATTGAAAAAATTGTGTCGGGAGTTGTCCGCGAGGGTGAAAAACAGGTCCAGCAAGAACGTACTAAAAAGATTGACGGCATTTTAACAAACAGATGGTTTGGTATTCCGATTTTCTTAGTTCTCATGTTTATCGTCTTTGAACTTTCATTTACCGTCGGCGGATTCTTTACCGACCTCATTGATGTTTTCTTCAATGAATATCTGGCCGGATTTGTCGAAGAATGGTTTACTGCAGCCGGAACTGCTGAATGGATGACCGACCTTGTGGTCAACGGTATTATTGCCGGTGTCGGCGGTGTTTTGACATTCGTTCCGCAGATTTTCATTCTCTTCATGTTCCTCACGCTGATGGAAGATACAGGTTACATGGCCCGTGTCGCTTTCCTGCTTGACCGCATCTTTACAAAAATCGGCCTTTCCGGCAAGAGTTTCATTCCGTTGATTCTCGGATTCGGCTGCTCCGTTCCCGCCGTCATGGCCGCCCGGACACTGGACAATGAAATGGACCGTAAAACCACCATTTTCATTACACCGTTCATGTCCTGCGGTGCACGTCTTCCGATTTACGCTTTGTTTGTCGGCGTGTTCTTTACCGCTTATTACGGCCTCACAATGCTGTTTCTGTACGTGCTTGGCATTCTCGTCGCCATCGGCTCGGCCTGGCTCCTGAAGAAAACAATCTTCAAAGGTCCGTCCTCGCCGTTCATTATGGAACTTCCGCCGTACCGTTTCCCCGACTTGTACACCTACATCAAACATATTTGGGAAAAGACACGCGGATTCGTTATTCGGGCCGGTACGATCATCTTTCTGGCCTCCGTTCTGATTTGGTTCCTTCAGGGTTATGACTTCTCGTTCAGCGCCGTTGAAGATTCCGCAGACAGTATCTTAGGTGTTGTCGGAACAATCATCGCACCGATCTTCGAGCCTCTCGGATTCGGTGACTGGCGCGCAGCAATGTCCCTCTTCACAGGCTTCATCGCCAAAGAAGCGGTCGTGTCAACGATTGAAATCTTATACACACCCGAGGACTTTGAAGCACTCTTCACGCCGGTTATTGCGCTCGCTTTCATGGTGTTTACACTGCTCTACCTGCCCTGTTTGGCAGCACTCGCAACCATTAAGCGTGAACTCAACAGCTGGAAACTGGCCATCCTCGCCGCCGCCTATCAGACGGCAATCGCCTACATTATAGCGTTCATCGTCTACCGTGTCGGGCTTTTGGTCACGGGGTCAGGCATACTCTGATAAAACTTTAAAATAAATGTTCACTTCCCGGTTTATTCGGGAAGTATCCACTTTATACTCAAAAACAAAAATTCAGGAAATTCAAAATGACAGTAATTCATGTCAACCAAACCGGTTCTTTCGGTATTCATCTCAATGACATCCGCTTCGACGGTATTCATACCGGCGGCATTCATCTCAATGAAATTCTTTCTCTCGCTATGTTCCGTCAGGAGGTCTGAAAATGGCCGACATTGCTTCTCTTCTTCCGCAGCTTCTGGTTTATGCGCTGCTTCTGTTTGCGGCATTTATTCTCTTCCGCCAGATCCGCAGATACATGAAAGGTGAAACCGGATGCGCAGGCTGTTCGACAGGCAGCAATTGTTCCAAGTCGGCCGGCGGCAGCTGCTGCGGCGGAACAACACACAAAAAAGATGAATTGAAAACAATTAAAAGATAAGTCCGTCAGCAATATCTTTTGACGGATCGTTTTCAAATACTCACGTTTATCCAAACGATTGTTTTAATCCGGCAGCCGTCGGTTTTAAAACAACACGATTGCCGGTTTTTGCAGTTTTATCACGTCGCCAATCCGGAACTGTGATTTCCGAGCAACACCGATTCGGAAGGAAGCGAGATTTTTACAGCCACCTCTCATAAGATTTTTCGTTTTCTTCCGGTTTCTTTTTTTAAAAAATTGAGAATTGAGCGTTTAAGCTTTACATTCAATACACAGTGTCCTGCGGCATGTTTCGTTATCGACGATCCATTTGTTTCCCCAGTCTTTCAGCGCCTGGACAATTTCAACCAATTCTTTTCCGCTGTCCGTCAGCGCATATTCGCATTTGACCGGAAACGACGAAGAATCAACTGTTTTTGTGATCAGGCCTTCCTGTTCCATTTCTTTGAGGCGCGCGGACAGTGTTTTCGGCGTGATGTCATTTAATTGGCTTTTGAGTTCGTTGAACCGTTTGTCACACATGTTTCCCTTGTAAAGTTCATGAAGAATGCAAAGTGTCCATTTTTTGCCGACAAGGTCCGTTATTTTGTAAATCGTACATTCCTTCATAGTATCCGATATGAAACTTTCTACTATTTAAATGAATATCATCTTTCTATTTAGTATCTCAAGTATATTGTTCAGCCTTTCTTGGTTTTGGATGATTCTGAGAACTCATGACGAGAGGGATAATATGTTCTGTTACCAATGCGAAGAGACAATGAACGGCACAGGCTGTACAATGAACGGCGTGTGCGGGAAAAAAGGAGAAGTCGCCGTTCTTCAGGACCGCCTGATTTACGCGCTGAAAGGATATGCATTCTGCAACAGCCGCGGCCGCACAAAAGGATGTAATGATCCGGATTTCGGACCGTTTGTCATGGAAGGTTTGTTTTCAACACTGACGAACGTCAATTTCGATGCCGCTTATTTTGAACAGATGATTCGGGAAACGCTTGACAGAAGAGATGTTGTCCGAAACGCCGTTCACAACGGCGGGCCGCCCGGACCGCATGCGCCGAATGCCGCTGTCATCACGTATGACGGTCTCATGACAAAAACGGCGGACGAAATCGGTGTTCTGTCTGTCGAAAATGTTGATGTCCGTTCTCTTCGTGAAACGCTTATTTACGGTTTGAAGGGAATTTCCGCTTACGGAACGCACGCCTTGATTTTAAAATCCGAAAGCGATGAAATTTATCAATTTATCGAAAAGGCGCTTGTCTCAACCATCGAGGATTCGCCGCTTGAAAAGCCGGACACCGAACAGATGATCGCGCTTCTGATGGAATGCGGCAGCATCGGGGTGAAAATTATGTCCATGCTGGACGCAGCCAACACGGGCGCTTACGGTACACCCGTTCCGACAGCAGTTTCAACCGGCGCGGGCAAAAATCCGGGAATTTTGATCAGCGGTCATGATCTGAAAGATTTGGAAATGCTTTTGGAACAAACTCAAGGGACGGGCATTGATGTTTATACACACGGTGAAATGCTTCCGGCAAACGCTTATCCGTTTTTCCAAAAATACGACAATCTGGCCGGTAACTACGGCAATTCCTGGTGGCATCAGAAATCGGAATTTGAAAATTTCAACGGCCCGATTTTAATGACAACCAATTGTCTCGTTCCGCCGAAGGACACCTACATCGACCGTTTGTTTACGACAAATATGGTCGGGTGGTCTGACGGTACTTTCTCTGCGAAGCACATTCCCGCAAAGCCGGACGGCAGCAAGGATTTTTCCGAAATCATTGAACTTGCCGGGACATGTTCCGCGCCGAAGGAAATCGAGGACGGAAAGGTGATGACCGGATTCGCGCACGGTGCGGTTTTGTCTGTTGCCGACAAAGTGGTTGAAGCGGTGAAATCCGGCGATATTCAAAAATTTGTTGTGATGGCCGGCTGCGACGGACGGCATAAAGATCGCGCCTATTACACCGATTTTGCGGCGGCGTTGCCTGATAACACAATTATTTTAACCGCAGGATGCGCCAAATACAGGTACAATAAATTGGATCTTGGTGACATCGGCGGTATTCCGCGTGTCCTGGACGCGGGGCAGTGCAATGACTGTTATTCGCTTGTCGTGATTGCGCTCAAGCTGGCCGAAGTTTTCGGCGCGGAATCCGTTAACGATCTGCCGCTTGTCTTTAATATCGCCTGGTACGAACAGAAAGCGACGCTTGTCTTTTTGGCCCTTCTTTCTTTGGATATCAAAAATATCGTCATCGGGCCGACGCTTCCTGCCTGCCTGTCACCGGCGGTTCTGGACGTTTTGGTTCGAACATTTAATGTCAGCAAAAACACCGACGTTGAATCGGACATGAAACGTTTGATTACGCTCTGATTTTTCGGTTTAAAGTGAAAGCCACGCAAAAAACGGGTGTTTGAATGCATCCGTTTTTTGTTTTTTATTTTTTTAAAGGTGAAATTATGCCGCAGCAAAAAATCGCGATTATAAGATGCAATATCGTTTCCGAAACCTGTCCCGGATTCGCCTGCGTCAATTCATTCAACAACAAAACCGCCTTCTTTCAGGAGTATGATGAAACCGACAGTTTGATTGCCGTTTTTACCTGCGGCGGGTGCAGCGGGAGGCGTGTTTCACGTTTGTGCGAATCCGTTAAAAAACACGGCGCGGCAACCGTTCATTTATCTCCTGCATGTGCCGGGGCAAAGACGGGGAATATTTGTGCCCGCATATTGATTTGATCAAAAAAAGAATTTCCGCCGCGGGACTTGAAATCGTCGAGCGGACACATCACTGATTAAGGTTTTTTAAAAGAGCACGGCAGGCCGACAACGCATTTTCCGCAAACGGTTGATCCGTCATAAACCGCGGCGTTTTGAAGCGTTGTTTCATAACATTTATGCCGGTCGAATTTTTCAGGCGTGAGCGCGCCCGAAAAACAATGTTTGACACAGACATTGCATTTACCTTTGCTTTTGTACAAACAATTTTCCTCTTCAAGCGGTTCGTCCGCTTCAAACGGCAGATCCGTTACGATGGTATAATATCTGCCGCAGCAGCCGTTTTCAGTGATCAGCATCCGGTTAATCCCGAATGTCCCGAGACCTGCGGCCTTGGCAATGTGGCGGTGTGACCACCGGCTTTTTAAAACATCTTCGCTGAACGAGCCCGCATCCGCCGGAACCGCCGCACGGTAGCCTGCGTCGGCGATCACCTGAACCAGCCGCTCATTCAATTCGTTTGACAGTTTGTAAGTTTCCTGATAGGCTTTTGCCCAGCATTCGGAAGCTAATCCGTCTCCGAGATTGCTTTTTGCAATATCCGGAATAAACGGCAGGTAATAGGAAAGAATCAACGTCGGACTGCTTAAGAAATCTTCAGGCATGTGATGATTTTCCATCACGATCGTTTGAAGCGCGCGGATTTCAGGATGGAACGCATCGGCATACCGAATCATGGGTGCCTGCCAGATTCTTGAAATATCATGCCGGCGGCAGTAATCTTCAATGAAGTTTTCCGTTTCCGTTTGAATGATTTCTCTGGTAATCATGTCTTCACTTCTTTTTCTTATTCGGCGTGTCCGTCTTGACTTGAACCGTTTTCTTCGGTTTGATCTCACTCGGCGCGGTAAACCGCCATTCGATGTTTCTGTAATATTCGTCGGCGTAATCAATCCCGATCCGCTTTCCTGTCACATAATCAGAAAATGTTCCGTCATCTTCAATCCAAATTTCATCCGATATTGTCAAATCAACCGCATTCAATTCTTTTGTGATCCGCATGGCTTTTGTCAGCCGTCCGGGGCCGTAATATCCTTCCACGCCGCGGATGAGCGCAGCCTGCGGCTGTTCTTCCTTTCCGGTCACGGCATTGATTAAATAATGGACGCCGTAGCAGAGATAAATGTACGTGTGGCCGCCTTTCATGTACAGCGTTTCCGTCCGTTTGGTTTTACCGGCTTTGGCGTGGCAGCCCGTGTCTTCGACGCCTCGGTAAGCTTCCGTTTCGGTGATCCTGTACCGCAATTCTTCTCCGGTCGGCAGTCGGCAGACAAGGATTTTGCCGATCAGGTCGGGCGCAACGTCCAAAACATCACGGGTGTAAAAATCAGAGCCTAATCTTTTCGGTTCGGTCATAAAAATCAAAAAAGTTAATTTTCGTTATTCCGTTTTCTTTTTCATTTCGTTTTCCATGTCAACGATTTTTTGGTGCGCATTTTCGATTTTCTGCTTTTTCTCTTCTTTTTCATCCAATTCTTCAGTATCATTTTCCGGTTTGTAGCCGGGACTGTTCACCCGTTTGAATTCGGCGGGGCCGAGTTCGGTGAATTGGGAATATTTGCGCTCCAAAACGCGGCCGAAGCAGGACAAGGAGTCGCATTTGTTGAAGTAGCGCGCGGCGATCAGCTCGTAAACCTGGCGTTCTTCTCTTTCGCTGCCGATAACAATGTAAACGGACGGGTAAGTCGCGTCGGCCACCTTAAATGTGCCGAAGATTTCAAATCCTTCGTATTTTTTGATAAATTCGTCACGGTAAAGGGTTTCGTAGTCGAGGCCGAACTTTGCCATGTACTCGGCAACTTCCGGCTTTAATCCTTTGGCACCGTGCGTCAGGCGGTAAAGCGGGCATTCGATTTTGGAAGGCGTTAAACTTCTTTTAAAAAACAGGGAAATTTTATTTTCGGGGAGACCGTCCACATCGAAGATGAAGACAAGCTTCTCATTTTTTTCCGGAAACTCCGTCATTTTTTGATCAAACCTTGTAAAACTGTATCAATTCAGTAGAATATCCATGTAATTAGACTTATTGTCTTAAAACTTTTATCAATTCAAAAATAAATGCAAATTCATTCATCAAAAATAACCTTTAAAATACGGAAATCATTATCCTGAATGTTTTCGACGCCGATATCTTCTATTTTTTCATCAAACGGAATCGGATTTCCCTTATAGAATAAAAGTGCCGTCTCTTCATTGATTTTCAATTCTTTGAGAATGTCGGCGGCGGTTTTCAAAACAGAAAAATCAACCGTTTTTTCCGTTTTCACACCGTTTTGATCCAATTCGACGGCAATTCTTGTTTCAGTCATGTGACCGAATGAATGGCTGTCACTTCTTTTATACGTTTCTTTCCGTCTTTTTTCTTTAAAAACCTTTAAATGCAATGAACTGTTATGTCCCATGTTTCATTTCGGGATCCGTCCCGTTGGAATGTGGCCGGCAAAAGATGACGGCTGAACCGTGAAACTACAAAAAATTGGTGAAACACAATGGTAAAATCTTACTACGGATACGTTAGGGACGCCTGGAAAAAACCGGAAGAAACCTACGTGGATGAGCTCAGATGGGAACGCCTCCAGGTTTGGAGAAAAGAAGGTTCTGTCACAAGAATCGAACGCCCGACAAGAATCGACCGTGCCAGATCCCTCGGCTACAAAGCCAAACAGGGCATCATCGTCACACGTGTCAAAGTCAGACGCGGCGGTCTCAGAAAGCCCAGATATATCCGCGGCAGACGTACGCACAACATGGGTATGAGTAAAATTACTGCCGGCAAAAGCATCCAGAGAATCTGTGAAGAACGTGCCGGACGCAAATATCCGAACATGGAAGTCCTCAACTCCTATTGGGTTGCTCAGGACGGCAAATTCAAGTGGTATGAAGTTATTCTCGTTGACCCGAGCCACCCCGTGATCCAGAGTGACAAACGCCTCAACTGGATCTGCAACCCCGCAAACCGCGGCAGAGCACAGCGCGGTCTGACCAGCGCCGGCAAGAAAGGCAGAGGTTTAATGGTCCGCGGCACCGGTTCTGAAAAGAACAGACCGAGCCTTCGCGCACACATGAACAGAGGAAAGTGATTGATTCATCATATCAATTTTCGCGTCATTGCGCACGCGACAGAAGATTTGTCCGGAGTCGACTCGGCTCTGGACTTTTTTTTGGCACCCTGCCTGTCTCCGAAAGAATGTTCTGCAGATCTGAAAGAGACGATCGAGACCGAAGGGCACTTCAGTAATCCCATCCACATCCAAACCGCCGTTCTCAAGAAGAAAGGCGCCTGTTCTAAATTCGTTCAGTTTTTCAAAGAAAACATCAGCGAAGAGGATTTGGAAACGCTTCGCGAACAAATGCCCGAACGGCTGGATGACGATTTAAATTTCTATATGCGTTTTTCAAAGCAGGCCGCTGCGGCCGGTAAACTTAAATTCACCGAGTCTTCCGACGCGATTTTTGTCCGCGTCAAAATTGAAACCTATCCGAAATCATGGGAAAAAGCCGGTCCCATCGTGGAGGAATTGTTTGGCTGCAGGTAATCCGAACAAATCCGGTCAATCCAGGCGGTATTTTGATTATGTGTCCGCCGATTTGATCGAGGACATCTGCTCCAAAGCGGCGGAAACGCTTGATTCCGAAGATTTCTTCTCATTTACGGAACATGCGGATTCCTTTTTCAAAAAATTCGGATTTACGGATATTATTCTTTTCAAAAAATCCGGAAAATCAAAATCTGATTTTGACAGCGTTTATGACTCTCTTTTGAAATCCGGCGGTTCCGTTCGGTACCATAAGGGAATCGAAATTGAAGCCGATAATGAAAATGTGCTTCATTCTTTGGTCCGAAAAGAACGGGCGAATGCCGATTTCATTGCCGTCCGCTCTTCCGATGAAAAAGTCATCCGCGCGGCTGCTGAATCTTCCGATACTGATCTTGTCATCCCCGTTTCTTACGCGGCGGGACGGTCACAGAGCGGTGCCGGCCATCTGCATGTCAGCGCCGGTCAAATCAATCATATTGTCGCTAAAATTGCGCGGGAGCGGAAAACCGCTTTCGGATTTGATCTATATCCGTTTTTGCAGACCAAAGGGTACCGCCGGAGCAAACTGTTTGCCGACTGCATGGAAATGGTTCCGGTCCTTCAAAAATACAATGTTCCCGTTTTGCCGGTCAGCGGCGCGTTTTCTCTTTATGATGCACGCGGACCGTATGAATGTGAAGCTTTCGGAGTGCTTCTGGGTTTGTCCCGGGACGAAGCGTTCGAGGGTGTGTCTCACTCTCCCGCGGAAATCATCGAACGGCGGAAAAAACAACAGTCCGGTCAAATCATTGCGTCGGGCGTTGAAATCGTGGAATACGGCCGGCAAGATTGACGGTGTATATTCTCTGTATATCGGTATATTTATAAGCAACAAACGCTATTCACTGTTTATATCTTAATAATGTCACATTTATTGTGAAAAACGACGTTCGGCAGATTTTCCTTCCGAACAAAACGATTAAATCCCCTTATGTTCCTTTTATCTGTATTTCTTAAAACAGGTGTATTCATTTGGAACCGCTCTTACCGTCACTTCGAAAACGAAAAAGATACATTGCAGTTGAAATCATCAGCGATGTTCCCGTTCAAAGAAACGCTTTTATTGCGGCTGTTTCTCAAGCGGGTTGCGCTGTTCTGGGCGATGTCGGGTTTGCCGTTTGCGGCATTTCCGTTCTCGGTTTTGAAGGCAATGCCGGTATCGTCAAATGCTGGCATACTTCCGTTTCACAGACCGTCGGTGTTTTGACATTTATTACGATGATTGACGGACAAAAAGCAATCGTTCGGACAGCGGGTGTTTCAGGAACCGTTAAGGGTGCACAGACGAAATTTCTTCATAAAGGAAACTGATTCGGAACCGATTGATTCGCCGGACGGCTGACTTTCCGAATCTTTATATTGTTTGATTCGTATAAAACAAAAATTCATATTTATTTTTAATACATTTTAACTTTAAAAATAAAAATTAAATCCATTCAAAAACAAAAATAACAGGAGACTTAAATCATGAAAGATATGGCCCCTCAAATGTACGACCGCGCAAGCACAGTCTTTTCTCCCGACGGCCGCCTTTATCAGGTGGAATACGCCAGAGAAGCTGTTAAAAGAGGAACAACCGCCGTCGGTATTAAAGTGAAGGAAGGTGTCGTCTTATTGGTCGACAAGCGCGTCTCAAGCCGTTTGATCGAGTCCAATTCCATTGAAAAAATCTTCCAGGTCGACGACCACATCGGTGCCGCAACATCCGGGCTTGTCGCCGATGCCCGCGCATTGATTGACCGTGCCCGTGTTGAAGCGCAGGTCAACCGCGTTTCATACGACGAACCGATTGGCGTTGAAGTCATTTCCAAGAAAATCTGCGACCACAAACAGACTTTCACACAGTACGGCGGGACACGCCCGTACGGCACTTCCCTTTTAATTGCGGGCGTCGAAGACAACACGCCCCGCCTCTTCGAAACAGATCCGAGCGGCGCGCTTTTGGAATACAAAGCAACAGCTATCGGTGCGGGCCGTGTTCCCGTCATTGAAACCTTTGAAGCCGAGTACAACGAAGAAATGTCTCTGGAAGATGCCATTCTTCTTGGCGTTGAAGCATTGTATAAAGCCGCAGACGGCAAATTTAAGCCTGAAACACTCGAGGTCGGCATCATTCCTGTTTCCGACAAAGATTTCCGTAAGCTGACGACCGAAGAAGTCAAAGTGTATGCCGACAAAATCTATGAGAAATATCCGAAAGCGGAAGATGAATCAGCCGGTTCCGGCTCTGCAGCTTCCGACGGAGACCTTGATATTTGATTTGAATCCGACGGATTCATTTCAATCCTTTTTTAATTCTGTTAATCACCGGTCTCATCCAGAGACAGGTAAATTGAGTAACTTTTCGTAACGCCGTAGTATTCTTCCGTTTCTTTATCCGCGGCGTGTTCTTCAAATATCTGAAATCCGAAACGCTCCCAAAAACTCAGACAGCTTTTTTGAGCGGACTGCCATCCTTTTTCACAATCCGGCAAAACAGAACGGACCTCAAATCTTTTCCAGCCGTTTTTCTTTGCCCAGTTGACTGATTCCAGTACTAATCGGCTTGCTGTTCCTTTCCGTCGGTGATCTCCGTTCACGACGGTCAGGCAATTATGAACCAATGTTTTGCCGGGTTCGGCCGAACGGCAGCTTGAACCGTAGAATTTGATTTGCTGCGCCGTTTCCGCCGGGAAAAAATTATGATAAGCGATTATTTTCTCATTCTCCCAAGCGATAAAGCCGCATCCGCCATACTTATTGATAACCGTTCTGTACATTTGTTCCAAAGAGTCCCTGTCATTTTTGATACAATAGTTCAGACTCGGGCAGCCGCATTCGGGCAGATGGTTTTTCGGATCAAACGGTTCCGAACCGGTTAAGCATCTGTCCGGAAGCCATTCATTCATTTTTATGGGCCTGATTTCTATCATACTCTTCATTCTCTTCCCGTTTTCGTTTACTGTTTGACCTTTTTTCATTTTAATAATTGTTTTTAAATCTTAATTATATAAATGTTCAATTCTTTGAAGTCTGATTTTCGGAGAAACGGATGTCTGCTTTTCTTGACTCTGAGGAAATTTATTCCGCTCTCACGGTTGTGCCCGCTTCAAACCAAAATTCTATAAACGAAGCGCAACATTCATTTGGTATAAACTTAGGATTTGATTTTATGGTCTCACTTGACGATGCCGTGACGGCTCATATTAAAAAAGGAAGCAAAGAATTTGAAATTCTTGTCGATCCCGAGCTTGCGCTCGCTTACAAGCGCGGCGAAGAAATCAATATCGCTGACATTCTGGCGGTTGAAACTGTTTTTGAAAACGCGAGCCGCGGAGATAAAATCGCGGATTCCGATCTGGTTTCAACTTTTCAGACGGACGATGTTCTGCAGATCGCTTCCGTGATTTTAAAAGACGGTGAAATCCAGCTGACAAAAGAACAGCGTAAACGCTTCCTGGAAGAGAAGCGGAGGCTTGTCGTCACATTCATCGCGCAGAACGCCGTCAATCCGCAGACAATGGCCCCGCATCCGCCGCAGCGCATCGAAATTGCGATGGAAGAAGCCAAAGTCAACATAGACCCGATGAAAAGCGTGGATGAGAACGTTCAGATCACAATGAAAGCGATCCGCCCGCTTATTCCGATCCGATTCGAAGAAGTCAGCGTCGCCGTCAGGATTCCGCCGCTTTACGCGCCCAAAGCCTACGGTGATATTTCGGGATTCGGAAAAATGCTGAAAAACGAATGGCAGTCTGACGGTTCATGGATTGCCGTTGTCCGCATTCCGGCAGGCATGCAGACCGACTTTTACGCCTTACTGAATCATCTCACGAAAGGGGAAGCGGAGACGAAATTGATTAAAGACGACGTTCCGCATCAATAATCCTTTCTTTTTTATTTTTTTAAGATAATCTTCTTTTTTTGTTTCATTTTCGCCGTCGATTTTCTTATTTTTCGTGAAAGACTATAAAAATGATTAAAACGTACGGTATTAAACTCAAGCGTTCAGAGGATAGAATGGATAAAAAAAGAATTGTTATACCCGGAGAATTGCTTTCCGATGACCCTGCAATGTCCGGCTCCGGAACATATATTTCCGGCGGAAAAGTCTACGCCTCCGTGTGCGGACTTTTGGCCCAGAAAGGAAAACTTTCGGTCCATCCGCTGACCGGCCCCTACATGCCGAAGAGAAATGATCTCATCATCGGCTACGTGACGGTTGTCACGTCATCGAATTGGATTTTTGACATTAATTGCCCGTATGAAGGGCTTCTGCACGTCACTGAATATCCGCTGCGTGTTCCTTCCGAAGAAATGACGCAGCATTTCGACATCGGTGACACTGTTTTGCTGAAGGTGACCGACGTCAACGCGGAAATGAAAATCGAGCTGACGTATAAAGATCCCGTGTGCAAAAAGCTGACGAAAGGACGCCTTTTTGAAGTGCCGTATTCCAAAGTTTCGCGCATTATCGGCCGCTCCGGTGCAATGATTTCTATGCTCAAAGCCAAAACGGGCTGCGATATTTTTGTCGGCGGCAACGGGCGTATTTGGATGAACGGTACGTCGCTTGACATGGATATTTTAATGAACGCTTTGAAGAAAATCGAATCCGACGCACGTCTTCCGGGACTTACGGATTTGACGGCCGCTTTCATTGATGAGCAATATGAAGCCTCCGGCCTCAAAGCACATGATGCGGACAAACCGAAAAATACTGTTTCCGAGCCGGCCGTATCTGTGCCGGAAAAGAAATCCGTTACCCGTTCAAAGAAAAGCGTTGCTTCAAAAGAATCCGATGCACAAGTCATTGAATCTTCCGAAGCGGCTTTAGAAGAACTGCCGAAAAAAGCAAGAAAGACAAAAAAAGCGGCGGACAAAGATTCCGGCCTCATTCCGGCTGTCGGGAAATCCGTTGTTGCCGGAAATTCCGTCGAAAATGCCGCGGTCGGATTTGATTTTGTTCAAAACGAATCAACGGCGCCGGCCGGATCCGATGTTAAAAAACCGTCCGCGAGAAGACCGCGTTTAACGCAGCCTGAAGCTTTCAGGCAAGAAAACTGTTCCTGTTTTAAGAGCGTCTTCTTTACACATCCGCCCGTTCACCAAGGCAATAAGTCTGACAGATAACCGTGAACGGAAACTTTAATCATTATATTTATTCTTGGAGAAATTGAAATGAGTTCAAACCAAACCGATGTGGTTTTTTTTGATGAAAACGGTCTTCGAACAGACCAGAGAAAACCCGACGAAATCCGGCCGATGAAAATTAAAATCGGCGTTCTGTCGCGTGCAAACGGCTCCTGTTATTTGGAATGGGGCGCAAATAAAGTGATTGCCGCCGTTTACGGCCCCCGCGAAGCGCACCCGCGCCGCATGCAGCTTGCCGGAAAGGCCGTCATCCGTTACAGATACAACATGCAGTCTTTCTCCGTGGAAGACCGCGCCCGCCCGGGACCGAGCCGCCGCAGCAGTGAAATCTCAAAGGTCAGCCGCGAAGCATTCGAACCTGTTCTTTTTGCGGAAGATTATCCGAAAGCAGCCATCGATATTTTCGTTGAAGTGCTTCAAGCCGACGCCGGCACCCGAACGGCAGCCATTAATGCCGCTTCGTTGGCGCTCGTAGATGCAGGCATTCCCATGCGCGGACTTGTTTCCGCCTGCGCTGCCGGTAAAGTCGGCGGTAAAATCGTTTTGGATTTAAACAAACCCGAAGACAATTACGGCGAAGCCGATCTGCCGATTGCCATGACCGAAGACGGTAAAATCACGTTAATTCAGATGGACGGTCACTTGACACCGTCCGAATTCGAAGAAGCCATGACGCTTGTTCAGCAGGGCTGCCGTCAGGTTCTTGAAATCCAAAAAGCCGCGCTTTTGGAAAAATTCGCGTCCGTGATGGATGATGACGAAGAAGAAGTTGCCGTCGAAGAAGAAATCGAAGACGACGATGCGGAATTCGAAGCTGAAGAAAACGGCGCGGATGAAATCGATGAAGATGACATTGACGCCTTCGTTGCCGAAGTTTCCGAACGTCTCGCGAAAGATGTTTCCGCCCTCATCCGCAGTTATGAAACCGAATCTTGCGGCACTGACGCCGCTTTAACGGAAGGTCTCTTCGAAGACGAAGATTTGGATATCATCATCATTGAAGATGATGAGATGGACGCCGATGACTTGAAAGAAATCGAAAACTTCGTTTCCGATATGGATGATGAAGATGACGAAGAATCGGACGACGAAGAAGTCGATATTTTTGTCATTGAAGCGGACGACCTCGACGACGAATCCGAAGAGGATGAAGATACCGGCGAAGATTTTGATGATGAAGAAGAGGAGGAATGATTATGGCCCACGAAGTACTTTCCGCTTTAAAGAAGGATTATATTCACAATTTAATCGTTGAAGGCAAACGTGCCGACGGCCGTGATTTCAGAGAAATGCGCGACATTTCCGTCAAAACAGACGTAATCGCTAAAGCCGAAGGTTCCGCTTATGTCAAATACGGCGAAACCAAAATTCTGGTCGGTATTAAACTTCAGAAAGGAACGCCTTTCCCGGACTCACCCGGCGACGGCATTATCATGACAGGCATGGAGCTCAATCCGTTGGCCTCCCCCGATTTTGAAGCCGGCCCGCCGAGGGAAGAAGCTATTGAAATGTCCAGAATCGTGGACCGCGGCATCCGCGAATCCCACTCCATTGACCTGAAAAAGCTCTGCATCAAAGAAGGCGAGCTCGTCTGGATGGTTTTCGTTGACATCAGCGTGATCAACGATGCCGGAAACATTGTTGATGCATCTTGTTTGGCATCGATCGCCGCTTTAATGACAACGACCGTTCCGGAAGACGTTGCCAGCGGGTTTGAATCCATGCCGATGCCCATGCAGAATATCCCGGTCGGCGTGACCGTTGCCAGCATTGACAACACGCTCATCCTGGATCCTTCGCTGGACGAAGAAAGTGTCTGTGACACAAAGCTGACAATCATTACGGAAAATGAAGGCGCTCTTTCCGGTATGCAGAAGAGCGGTGCAGAACCTTTGCTCCCCGAGACAGTTCTGGAAATGGTCAATCTCGCCAGGGAGAAGGGAACCGAATTAAGGGAAAGATATTTATCTCATCTTTCTATAAGAGGTTGAATCTCGTTTTAATACATTCAACCTTTTTGATTCAAACAGCGCGATACAATCGTTTTTTGAGTCATTCAAGTTAAATTTCAAAATGATATGCGCTCGGCGCTTTTAATTTAGGTGAAGCATTATGGTTAGAAAAAACAACTCACGCAAAGGTAAAGTTTCCAGATCTGCCGGCAGATTCGGCGTCAGATACGGCAGAAAAGACAGAAAGCTTGTCGCAGACCTTGAAGGACGCACAAGAGGCCCGCACACCTGTGCAAAATGCGATCTTCCGTCCGTCAGAAGAATCGGTACGGGCATTTGGGAATGCAAGAAATGCGGCTTCAAATTTGCAGGCGGCACATTCATTCCGCAGACAGCTGTCGGCAAAACCTTCCAGAACACAATGAAGAACGCTCTTCAAGACAGCTCCATGAAATACCACTACGATTTCTTGGACGAAGAAGACGAAGAGTAAGGAAACAGAGGCTGTGAGGGCCATTTCTGTTTCTTCTTTCTTTTTATTTTCAGTATTGATTGTATCGGCATTAATTTTATATGTTGAATTATCTAAATTATAATTCGACTTTTCAGAACGAATTAAAAAGGTGACTTATTTGTCTTATTACTGTTCCCATTGCAAAAGAGAAATCGACATCGACTATGAAAACGCAGGTGTCCGCTGTCTCTATTGCGGCCACAGAATTCTTGTTAAAAAACGCCCGGCAACCATTAAAAGAATTAAGGCCGAGTAACAATGATGCTTCTGACGTCTTCCCGAAAACCTTCCTTCAAAACCAAAATATTATGTAAAAAGCTGGCACTTTTTTGTGATGCGGCTTACATGACGCGCGGCAAAATGCCGTTGTCCGAGGTTTTAGAAAGGGGGAGCGGAGCCGTCTTATGTATCGTCGGGGAATATCACGGTAACCCCGGCAGCCTCTCTTTTTATGATCCTTCCGGACGCTTGTTTTTATCGCTCCGTTTTTCGGAAACCTCTTTTGATCCGGTACCGCAGGCCGAACTTCGTTACGGTGAGCGCCTTTTTTACGGATCCGAGTCTTCTTCTCTTTTTGCATTGCTGAATATGTTCATGGTCGAAGACAAGGGGCTGATCATGCCGCCCGATTCTTTGAATGAATTGTTTAAGCACAACAAGAAAGATCCTCCGAAAGAGACCGGTGACGTCCGTGTGATTCCTTGGGTCACCGAAGGAAATCCGAAACCCAAACCCAACGGCGCTTATGTCCGCCGCCTGTATATCCAGGACGACCGTTTGGATTTTTACTCCAATGACCGTTTATTCCTGAGATTATATATCAAAGGCATAAAATCCGATATTTTCAGTCACTGAGGAAGATTTTATGAAAGCTCAAGCCCGTTTTTCAATCGCAACGGATACACCGGAGCTGCTTTCCGATATTTATCAAAGCCTCCTCCCGGAAACGGAAGAATCCATTTCAGACCGCTCCGCGGTTTCACTTTCTTTGGAAAAAGAAGGGCTTGTTCTGGAAATCCAAAGCAATGACGTCATTTCATTACGCTCCGCGTTGAACACATGGCTGCGTTTGATTCAAACGGCATATGATGTTGCTTCCGCTTCTTATTGATGCCTGCCGAATTACTTTCACCGGCCTTATCAAAGCTTTATATTTTTCAATCTCTTTTGTTTAATTCCATGACATTCACGGCGGTAGACGTTCAGTCTGAACTTGAAAAATTAAGCGATCCCGTTAAGGCGAAACACCATCAGGAATATTTTAAAACGGGTCCGGGGGAATACGGTGAAGGCGATATTTTTATCGGCATCGCCGTTCCGAAAATGCGGGCGCTTTCAAAGCAAGTTTATTCCGATATTTCTCTTCATGAAACCGCGGTTTTACTGAAGTCGCCGATCCATGAACACCGCCAGACCGCTCTTTTCATCCTCGTTGAAAAATATAATGCGGCGCGCCGAAAATCTTTAACGAAGCGCGGCGGGACGGTTTCCGAGGAAGATCTGAAGACCGGCCTGCGTGAGAAAAAAGAAATTGTGACGCTTTATTTGGACAACTTGGACTGCGTCAACAACTGGGATTTGGTTGACGTTTCCGCTTCTTATATCCTCGGGGAATGGTTTTTGGAAACCGAACCGGAATCTCTCGGTCAAAAAACAATTTGGAACCTGGCCGAATCCGATGATTTATGGAAACAGCGCATTTCCGTTATGACAACACACGCTTTTATCCGCAGCGGCATTTATCAGCCGACAATTGAGCTTTGCACCTATTTCCTTCCGGCAACGCACGATCTGATTCATAAATGCACGGGCTGGATGCTTCGGGAAGCGGGTAAAAAAGACAAAACCGTTTTGACTGAATTCTTGGATACGCATGCGGCTGTTATGCCGCGGACAATGCTCCGGTATTCTCTTGAAAAATTAACGCCGGCAGAAAAAGAAAAGTATATGTTGCAGATGCGGAAGAGAAGAGTTTAATCAATCGGCTGGTGTTTCTTTTTCCGCTCAATAATCTCGGCGGCAATCGTCCGGCTGCTGTAAAAGTCGCCATTAATCTGCGGCAGCCGAATTACTTTCGGGGAAAATCCGCGTTTATTTAATGCCTCTTCCAGTTCCTTTTTCTGGAATTTCTGGTCAAAACCGAGAACGATGATATCGGGCCGAATCTCCGCAATCGGCTCAAAATAATCCGTTAAGCTTCCGAGAAGCGCGGAATCGACCGGCTTCAGCGCGGCTACCATTTCCAAACGCTGGTTTTCGGGAATAACCGGGGTCGGTTTATGATTGACATTGACATCGCGGCTGATAATGACATACAGTTCATCACCGAGCATTTTTGCCTGTTCTAAAAAATAGAGATGTCCCGGATGCAAAATATCAAAAGTTCCTGTTGCCAAAACGCGTGTCAAAGGTGTCACCTTGAAAAGCAATGTTCGGCATGAAATAAAAGATTATCCGAATGTTCCCGAACAGGAATGAAAGACGGGATTGTCGGCGCTCAGGAATGTGACCGTCATCACGGTTTTGTCCTGCGTCGTTTCCGTCAGTTTCAAATTGCCGGAGTAACGGTGAAGAATCATTTTCGCGATATAGAACGACAGGCTCATCATATCGCCGGTGACGCTGTTTGTGTCTTCGTTTAAAATCGCTTCCAGTGAATTTCCGGGAACCGAAAAACCGTGGATTTCCACTTTAACGTTGCATTTATTCAACCCGTCTTCCTTGAATTCGGAAGTAGTGAATGAAATTTTGTATTTGCTGTCATTTTCCAATGTGATCTGAAACATCAGATCGAACAGTTTGGGAAAAGCACCGTCCGCAAAAACGTAGATATCGTCGCCGTTTATTTCAATTTCTCTGTCCGGATATTTTGAAGCGATCCGGTTCATGCAGGCATAAAATGAGTAAAATCCGATATGTCCGCCGCTGTAAACGAACGGTTCGATTTCTTTGATGGTTTCGATGTGTTCCAAGCTTTTTTGAGAAGCTTCTTCAACCATTGAAAGATATTTTTCTTCTTTTTTCAATTGGTAGAGATCAAGCGCCATAAAAATAGCATTTTGATAATTTTTCAAATCATGTTTGAATAAATCATAGAAGCGGTGGCCGAGCTCAAGATATCGTTTGGTATATGTATCAATGACCGTTCCTTCCTGGTCCAGTAATGTTACATCGGGATATTTTTGACTCTTTTCCATACAATCGCCTTTTCGGATGATATATTTTTATTTCTTTGAAATCTAAAAAAAGTATAACTGCAACATTTTATTTAATATGAGTGGTCTATTCGATATTACTTTTAGATATATTTTATATCTGCAAGCTATTTGTCTCTGTGAGTCTAAAATCCCGATTTATTACTCTCAGTTATTTCTGTGTGAAATATTTATATACCTTCTATGTTCTACTTGTTGCTGTTCGATTCATTCAAACAGAGTATTAAACGGCCGTGTAAATATCTGCCGTTTCGGTAAAATTATCAACAAAAGCGTAATAAATGAATAGCTTTTACATTATGATTCCGTTTGTGCGGACATTCATTTTAATACAGAATAAAAATCAAATCATAATCATCAAACGGGAGCCGCTGATGCGGTTTTCATGAAAAGGAGACGAATAAATGGCGAAAACGATTGCTGAAATCAATGAAAAAATCGCATCCGGTAATGTCTGTGTCGTGACAGCTGAAGAAATGTCCGACATTGTCGACGATATCGGTGCCGAAAAGGCGGCTAAAGAGGTTGACGTGGTGACCACGGGGACTTTCGGGGCTATGTGTTCTTCAGGCGTTTTCCTCAACTTCGGCCACTCCGAAATCCCGATTAAAATCACAAAAATGTTTATGAATGACGTTGAAGCGTACAGTGGTATCGCTGCCGTTGATTCCTACTTAGGCGCAACGCAGGTGTCGGAGAAACTGGGCATTAAATACGGCGGAGCGCACGTCATTGAAGACCTGATCTGCGGCAAAGAGATTGAAATCGTCGCCCACTCCTACGGAACGGACTGTTATCCGAAAAAGGAACTGACGACGACAATTACGCTGGATGATTTGAATCAGGCCATCATGGTAAATCCGAGAAATGTTTACCAGCGGTATGATGCCGCAACAAACGGTTCGAAGAAGATTATTCATACATATATGGGCGAACTGCTGCCGGATTATAAAAATGTGACCTATTCCGGCGCCGGCATTTTATCACCGCTCTCCAATGATCCGACGTACAGGACCATCGGCGCGGGCACCAAAATTTTCATGGGCGGCGCCGAGGGGACCATTGTCGGGGAAGGGACGCAGTGTTCAACGGCATCCGGTTACGCCACCCTCATGACAACGGCAAATCTCAAAGAAATGACAAAGGAATATGTCAACGCCGCCAGTTTTGAAGGGTACGGCACTTCTCTGTTCCTCGGCATCGGCATTCCGATTCCGATTCTGGATGTCGAAATGGCGCAGGCTACGGCTGTCCGGGACAAAGATATCGAAGTCAGCATTAAAGATTACAGCATCGGTAAACGTGACCGTCCGGTTGTCCGGAAAGCCGATTATGCGGCACTCCGGTCGGGCAGTATTCTGCTCAACGGTAAGGAAGTCACAACATCCTGCATGTCCAGCTTCAAAAAGTCACGCGAGGTGGCGGAAGAATTGAAAAGACGCATTGCGGCGGGCACTTTCCTGCTCGGGGCCAACACGACGACACTGCCGCCGAACCAATCCGCCAAACCCATGAAAGAAACGAATAAGACTCCCGTCGTCCGCGATATTATGGGCGAGAGGGTCATCACGGTTGAACAGACGGCCGGCATCATCGAGGCGGCCCGCCTGATGAAACAAAATGAACGGAACCATGTTTCCGTTGTCTCAAACGGGCGGCTCGTCGGCATCATTACGTCATGGGATATTTCAAAGGCGGTCGCCGACGGCCATACGGACACGGTCGGTGCCTGCATGACCAAAGACGTCATCACCTGTTCGCCCGACGAAACCGTTGACGTGGTCGCCAAAAGACTGGCGGAATTCAAGATTTCGGCCATTCCCGTCATCGACGGCAATCAGAATGTTGTCGGCATGCTGACGAGTGAACATATCAGCAAACTTTTCACAAGGGGGAAGCATGAATGAAACTTAAAATCAGTTTTCCGGAAGAGCGTGTGAAATCGCCGATTTTGTCCGAGGTGATTCTCAGAACGGGTATTCTTGTCAGTATCGTTTCCTCTCATGTGGATTCAACCGGCGGCGAAGTGATTATTGAAGTCATTGACAAAAGTTACGAAACCATCAAAGACGAATTTGAAGCCCGCGGCGCAGCGGTTAAACTGCTGGATACACTCATCTGCAGAAACAAAGAAGAGTGCGTCGACTGCGGCGCCTGCATTTCAGTCTGCCCATCCAAAGTTTTCGGTTATGCCGAAGATTGGAGTCTGACGACAGATACCCAAAAATGTATCCGCTGCGGCCTGTGTGTCAGCATGTGCCCGCATCAGGCTTTATCCATTGACGGAACGGATTGTGAGTAATTCGTTCTTTTTTTATTTTTTATTTTTAAAAACAGAATATGGAGGATAAAATGAAAGAAAAAAGATTTTCTTTCATTTTAATCATATTCAATAAAAAACTTCACCGGTTCGGATGGTGATTGCTTTTTCAACGGGGACAACGAATATCCTTCCGTCTCCGATCTTTCCGGAACAGGCGGTTGTTCGGATGATGTCAATCACTTCATCCGCTTTTTCATCACACGTCGTAAGCTGAATTTCCGTTTTTTGAATCACATCGACATGGATCGGTTTTCCTCTGTACTGGAGGCAAACGCCTCTCTGTTCGCCGCGTCCCGACACTTCTGTGACGGTCATGCCGTAGTAACCTTTATCGGCCAGCGCCTGTTTGACTGCATCGAATTTTTCAGGGCGGATCACTGCCATAATCATTTTCATATTTTTCACCGTTGGATTTGATTCTTATTAAGCGCGTTCACCGTGGTTGGAAATATCCAAACCGAGATCTTCTTCAATTTCCGAGACGCGAAGCCCCATAACTTTTTTGACGGCAAACGCAATGATGTATGTCATCATAAACGAAAAGACGACAGCAATAATTGCTTCTCCGGCGTTGACGGCAAACTGCATGACATTGCCTTCAATCAGACCGCCGACTCCGGCAAGCGCGGAAGACGCGAAAATACCGGTTGCAACCGCGCCCCAAAGGCCGCCGACTCCGTGAATGGCCCAGGCGTCCAAACTTTCATCCCATCCCTTCTTAACGCGGAAAAGCAAAGCGTAATAACAAACAAGGGATGCGACCCCGCCGATGATAATAGCCGGAAATATATCGACATATCCGGCAGCAGGTGTAATGCCGACAAGTCCTGCCAACGCGCCCGAAACCAAACCGACGGCGCTGGGTTTCCCTTTGACGGAGCTGATGACCATCCAAATCAGAGCGCCTGCGGCAGCGGCAAGGGCTGTATTCATAACGGCAAGCGCCGCGATGCCGTCTGCGGCAAGAGCAGACCCGCCGTTAAAGCCGAACCAACCGACCCACAAAAGACCGGCGCCGACAAGCGTTAATGGAATGTTCTGAGGAGCGGAGACCATTCTTGTTTCGCCGA
Source organism: uncultured Methanosarcinales archaeon (assembly GCA_964446755.1). GTDB lineage: Archaea > Halobacteriota > Methanosarcinia > Methanosarcinales > Methanosarcinaceae > Methanimicrococcus. The sequence continues at coordinate 4,139 of CAYUQC010000017.1, read as the reverse complement.
ACCCTGAGCGTTTGCCGATGACAAAGGCCGCTGCAAGTGCGCCGAACCCAGCGCTGATGTGAACCACCGTTCCGCCGGCAAAGTCCAGGGCGCCGAGGGCATGCGCCCAGCCGCCGCCCCAGGCCCAGTGCGCGAGCGGGTCATAAACCAGCGTGGTCCAAAGGAGGCCGAAAACAATGAATGAAGCCAATTTCACACGTTCGGCGAAACCGGATGTGATGATTGCGAGGGATAGACCTGCAAAGATCATTTGAAAAGCAATGAAAAGAATGTCGGGGATGCCTTCAACAAGGGTGTCTTCCATTCCGATGCCGATCAGCCCGGCATAATCCAGGCCGCCGATGAGGCCGCTGATATCCGGTCCGAATGCGAGGGAATATCCGAAAAGAACCCACTGGATACTGACGATTGAAAGTGCCAGGAAGCTTAAGAAGACCATTGAAATGATATTTTTTTTACGGACCAAGCCGCCGTAAAAAAGCCCTAATGCAGGTACCATAAGTGTTACGAGTGCTGTGCAGATCAGTAAAAAAGCTGTTGAGCCGCTGTCTATTGCCAAAAGTTTTCACCTTTTCATAAAAATTGACATCTTGAAGTTGTTGATTGAATTTTTTCGGTGTTTGATAAGCGATGCACAATCGACTGTTGCCGCTTCTGAAAACAGTTCAGCGGCAACAGCCGGATTTTTGGGGATTGGTCAAACGTTCTGTTTGCAGTTTTTTGGTTATTTATGGTGATTGAAATCCGGATTTCAAAATCATTCGGAGTTATTTATCATGTAAAATTCAATTATGGTTTATTCGAAATATTTTATAATTCCAAAACAACTCTCATAATTTCGGTTTACAATCAAATCCGTGTTTCTGAAACCCGCATATTGATTCCGGTTTTTGACAAAGTTTCAAAGAAAACACTCTTTTTCTTTTGTCAACAATTCATTGAGAAATTCGGTAGTATATAATATTTTTGATTCGATTTTATATCGAATGAGTTATATTTTATAATAATCCGTTTATGGATGATCCTATGATAACGTCTCTTCTGTCATCGAAATATTGTGCAACTGTCATGATTAAAAAGAGAGTTTTTGCAAATAATCATGATACATATCTATTCAATTTATTTTTAAAAGTTCTGCTGTTGTTTGTTCTCTCATTTAGTCCTTCCGTTTTTAAAAATATCGTAAGCTATATCCTCCCCATCTGTCATTTTATTGTGAGGAATCCTCATGAAAACGGAAAGCAAAATTGTATTTATTTTATTTCTGATGGCTTTTTCAACATTGTTTTTACTGTATGCCGTCATGACAACGAACCATGCTTCCCGGCTCACCGGTGAAAATGCCGTTATACCGACGACGGATGATATCGGGAAGACGGTTTATACGGAAGGTTTAGTGATGAGCAAGAGAATGACTTTCAAGGGCGAACATCTGATTGTTCAAATGGAGTGCGCCGATCATACGGTTCTGCCGCTTTTTATACCGAAATCTGCCGGCGCGTCTTTAATTTATTCAAAAGTTAGTGCCGGACATCGAATCGGTGTCCGGGGTACGGTTGAAGAATACAACGGAACGCTTGAAATCGTTCTGAAAACAGAAAAAGACTTTTCTGTTTTGCATTGAGCCGGAGGTCAACAGCAAATATATATCGTATTAAAGAAAATATCTATTCACGGTAAACAAAAGCGTTTACCGGAGATTTATTTTCATTTTATGATGAATTGAATCTGACATTCATATTGCCGTTTGCGGCTTTTGCACCGCCGGCTTCAGCAGTTTTCAGTGTACGGGGAAATTACACGGAAATCGCGATCCAATTTAACCTGTAAGAAATGATGAACTATGTTCACGGCAGAAAATACGGAAGGGTTCAGTCAGAAAGTTCTTGACAAAATGAACGCCGAAGTTAAGGAAAAAATGAAAAAATACGATTCGAAATCAAAAGATTATAAGAAAAAGTTGGCGGAAGTGGAAGATGAAGTCTTTGACGACTATTGTTGCAATTCCTTTTCCCCGTCTATGAAATTCTGATTTCCGTATGTTTAAATTTCAAAAAAATCATATGCAAAGGAGACATCCTTTGCTTCTTTTTTATTTTTATCCTTTTTTTAACTTTTGCCTTCCGTTTTAATTGTAATGAAAGTTAATCCGAAAACGGATTACAGATACTTATTTTCTTTTCGGGGCCGACATTAACTATTTATACGACCACCTTACTATCTTTAAATTTAAGTCATTTATGATGATTTTCGATTGGAATTGACATTTTGTTCCGTTTCCTTCCGGTCGGAAACATTTGCAAGCGCACTTCAATAAATTATTCATTGGAGTAATAATACGTTTACTTAATTATTCATTATATCCGGATTTAATTCAGGAACAATCAGAAGGCAGGAATTCAAAATATGAAATACATTGTCGTTACGGGCGGAGTGATCAGCGGTCTCGGTAAAGGGATTACCACAGCTTCCATCGGAAGAAACCTGAAAAACAGAGGTTACAAGGTGACGGCTGTCAAAATCGACCCTTACCTGAACGTCAACGCAGGTATCATGACCCCTCTCCAGCACGGCGAAATCTGTATTTTGAATGACGGCGGCGAGGTTGACTTGGATCTCGGCAATTATGAACGTTTCTTAGATATCGATTTAACGGCCGATCATGACATAACGACCGGCAATGTTTATTCCACCGTTCTTGACCGTGAACGCCGCGGCGAGTTCCTCGGCAAAACCGTTCAGATCATTCCGCATATCACCAATGAAATTAAAAATAAACTTCGCACGGCGGCGAAGAGAAGCGGAGCCGATGTCTGTATTATCGAAATCGGCGGAACTGTCGGTGACTACGAAAGTATGTTTTATATGGAAGCCATCCGCCAAATGAAAAATGAAGAGCCTGCCGGAAACATGAAATTCGTTCACGTCACGCTTTTCTTTGACGACACGCAGGGCGAGCAGAAAACAAAACCGACCCAGCACTCCGTTAAAGAGATGCGGACACTCGGTTTGTCTCCCGATTATATTGTCGGCCGTTCCACACTTCCGCTGAAAAAGGAAACGAAAGAAAAGACGGCTCTTTTCTGCGACGTTCCCGAAGAGTGTGTAATCAGCGCTTACAACGTGAAAAATCTGTATGAGCTTCCGAGAATCATAGACAAAGAAGGACTGACCGACCATTTGATTAAAGCGCTCAATCTGCAGCCGCCCGAAAATCCGCCGGCCACCGACTGGGACGAAATGGTCGACAAAATGAAGAAAGTGGCGGACTTGCCGGATTCGGAAGCCGTCAAATTGGTCATTGTCGGAAAATACACGGATCTGCCGGACTCTTATATCAGCGTTTTTGAAGCCGTGAAACACGGATCCACCGCAGCAGGCGTCAAAGCGGCTGTCGAACTCATCAGTTCGGAAAAGATTGAATCGGATCCCTCCGTTCTTAAAAGCTTAAAGAATTATGACGGCATCATTGTTCCCGGCGCTTTCGGGGAGAGAGGTGCCGGCGGCATTATCAAAGCCGTTCAGTTTGCGCGTGAAAACGATATTCCGTTCCTCGGAATCGGGTTCGGTATGCAGGCCGCAGTGATTGATTTCGCCGAAAATGTTGCCGGCCTGAAAGGCGCCAACACAACGGAACTGGACATGGAGACGGAATATCCTGTCATCGACGTAACAACCAAAGAATGCGATATTTCCGGCTTCCGCGGACTTATGAAAGTCGGCGAATACGAAGTTGCCGTCAAGAAAGGGACGCTTGCCGGAAAAATCTACGGCAAAGAGGCGATTTCCGAACGATTCAGAAACAGATACGAAATCAACAGCGAATATGTCAAAATCCTTGAAGAGAAAGGTCTCGTTTTCTCGGGTGAAATCAATGGCATGAAGCAAATTGTTGAACTGCCGGATAAAAAATTCTTCATCGGCACATTATATCACCCGCAGTTTAAATCCCGGCCGCAGCGCGCGGAGCCGATTTTTACGGCATTGGTGAAAGCAGCGAAAGAGAATAAGAAGTGACATCGTTCAACTTCTTCTTTTTATTTTAAATCAAAATAATTATATAAAAACAATTCAATTTATATTTCGTGATAACATGGAATTTAAATTGATACATTATCTGGCGATTATTTTGGTTTGCT
>CAYUQC010000016.1:0-32345 GCA_964446755.1 uncultured Methanosarcinales archaeon | reverse complement strand
CAACTGCACCTTTCCCATTTTCCATACAAGGAGTAATTTTTGCAAATAAAACATCATTTTCAGCAAAATATGTAAATCCTGTTTTCACGTCAGAATAAATTTTAGACTCCGACGAATCAAGACATCCCTTTTCTGAAACTTTTGACATTGGGATAAAACTAACTTCCATATCATTTTCTAAATTTTCTTCGGACTTTTTGGGATTAAGAATACAACATTCGGTTAATTTCTTAACTTCCCACCCCTTCTCATTCAAAACAGGATCCCCAAACATCTCATAAAAAATCGCCTGAATCAGCACATCCAACTCTTCAAGCTGTTTTCGACGAAGAGCAAGCAATTCTGAAACTTTGTCTAAAACGGAAGCTATTTGTTCTTGAATTTCGAGAGGGGGGAGGGGAATTGGAAACTGCCTTATTTTAGTCAATGAAATAAATTTCTGAGTTCCACCTCTTATTTCTGATTTTGAATAAGCCTCAAAAAGGTTACTACGTAAAATAAAAAAAACGTATGAATTTAAAATACGGGGATTATTGAATTTGATGAGTGCGACATTCTTTATTGCGTAATTAATAGTACCTTTTACAATAAGTGGATTTCCAATCGTTCCAATCATTGGCATAATTATATCGCCAACGTCTACTTTTGATCTTTTATTTATCTCAACGTAGTCTTTTTCAGAAATATAAATAACGTTGGAAAGATCTAATTTGCCATCCAAAATATTTTTTGATGTAACTAATGGATAACCTGTATCACAATATGTTGGGGAGTCATGTGTTCCATCTCGGACATCACATATTTTTCCCAACTGTATTATATCCCATTGACTCAATTGACATCACCAAACTCAAAATATTCGCTCATCAAACTGTCAAAAAGGAGTTGTGTCTCATTAATTGATGTTAGGATGAGTTGTTTTTGTTCTTCAATTTTTTGAGCGAATATTGAAAAATGGATTTGAATTTGAAATGGTGGCAATATAAATTTAATTTGTTCCATTTTACCCTTAGTTAATATCTTTTTCATACCATCTTCAGTGTTGTTCTGTATTACTTTTTTTGACATTTTAATAAGCCAATATAAAAAAAATGGGTCAATAGATTCATTCGGTTGTATTGCATTAATTTGTTGATTGAATGACACTATACGATTTGTTAAAGCAGCTCTTCCTATTGAACGCATACTTCCAGCAATACAAGTAACTAACAATGATTTTGGAACAGCAACTCGTCCTTTTGAAAGGCCGGACTCGGACAAGTATTCAACAGCTTCGGTTACAAATAATTCATTTTCATTGATATTATCTGTTTTAATCCACTCAATAAATGGAGGGAAGTAATTATTAATATCAGTTCGTGGAGGGGAATTGCCCGTAATTATTTTCCCAAATATCTTAAGCTCTTTCATCTGCCATCCTTTTTCGTTCAAAACAGGATCCCCAAACATCTCATAAAAAATCGCCTGAATCAGCACATCCAATTCTTCAAGCTGTTTTCGACGAAGAGCAAGCAATTCGGAAACTTTGTCTAAAGTTGAAGCTATTTTTTCTTGGATTTCGAGAGGAGGGAGAGGAATTTCGTGGTTACCTAGACTTTTCTTATTAAGTGTTACGCCCATAACTGCTTTATTAGTACCTTTTGACCAGTTTTTCCAACGAAATAAGTGATAGATGAAATCATTATTTACGGAGTGCTCTTTTTTATCAATAAATGCCATTATTGCTTCATTTGTAAACATTTTCTCGGAAGTAATACATGTTTTACCGAGTGATAGTTTGAAACTCATGACTACTGTGTTTACTGGAACGGGACGAATCCCACTTTCTTTTACAGCTAAATCTGTAATGTATTCTTTTGTAGAAAAAATAAATTTGTCCGAATTTCCAATGTCAGCAATTGAAACCCATTTGTTTGTTCCACCAATCCAATAATTAGAATTATCACGACTGGGAGTTTTGCCCATTTGTAATTCAAAAATATCTTCAAGCTTCACCGATTTCCATTCACTCACTGAGAAGCCTCCGTAATTCTTCCGTCTTCTCATTGATTTCATCTGAAAGTGAGTCCAATCTTTCTAAAATTACTTCGGGTTTATCATATTCGATTCTCTCATAAATGACTTCTTTGTAACGGTTGATGGAAAGATCGTAATTGTTCTTCTCAATGTCTTCTCTTTTGATGAAAAAACTCTGCTCGGTTTTAGCGCGCGATCCTTCCGCATTGAGGTTTTTGAATCGATTCAAAATATCAGGAATATCATTTTGATCAATTGGATTTCTTTTATCATCCAAAGAATACCCGTCGGCTTTCATATCATAAAACCAGACATTTTTTGTTCCGCCGTCGCCTGTTTTCGTGAAAACCAAAACCGCGGTCGAAACACCGGCGTAAGGTTTGAAAACGCCGCCGGGCATACTGATGACAGCTTCAAGTGTGTGTTTGTCAACCAATTCTTTGCGCAAAGATTGGTGCGCTTTGGAATTTCCGAAAAGCACGCCGTCGGGAACAATACAGGCACAACGACCGCCTTTTTTAAGCATTCTTAAAAAGAGGGCGACGAATAAGAGTTCCGTCTTTTTCGTGTTGGTGACGGCCTTTAAATTATCGTTGATGCTTTCAGCATCAATTGTTCCCGTAAACGGCGGATTAGCCCAGATAATATCAAATTCGGAAGAGATATTGTTTTGTTTGGAAACACTGTCTTCGCGCTCAATTCTCGGATGTGTGATGGAGTGAAGCATCAAATTCATTGTCGACAAACGAAGCATAGTATAATCTGTATCAAATCCGGTGAACATGTCACCTGAAAAATGATGCCATTGCTCGGAAGTCATCGATTGACCGTAATTTTTGCGGATGTATTCCGCTCCCGAGATCAAAAAGCCGGCCGTCCCGCAGGCCGGATCGCAAATCTTAACATCCGGTCCGGGCGCAAGCAGTTCAACCATCATTTCACGAATGTGTTTGGGTGTTCTGAACTGGCCGTTATGACCGGCTGTTGAGAGTTTGCTGAGCATATATTCATACAAATCGCCCTGCATGTCCAAATCTTTAATATCGTGTTCGTAAAGCTCATCTAATCCGGTAATGATTTTTTGAAGCACTTGCGGATTCGGAATCACAAAAACCGCATCTTTCATAAAGATTGAAAAGGCATTGTCGGACTCAGCCCCATCCCGATCATTCAGAGTCTTAATGAACGGAAAGACACGGAGACTGATGATATCAAAAATTTCGCGGGCATCTCTGTTTTTAAATTTACTCCACCGCATGGATTGGCCGTCAGCATCCGGCGGAAAAATTTTGGCTTGTTTTTCACCCATTTCATTTTCAAAAGCTTCAGTCTCAATTTCTTTTTCATCCAACGATCGAATAAACATCAAATAAGTCAGCTGTTCAATAACAGTCAGCGGATTGGTAATTCCGCCGGCCCAAATATCCGTCCAAATTTTATCGATTTTATTGCGCACTTCGTTGGGTAACATGACTCTTCCTCAAAAACAAAAAATTAAATTGAATTTTGAATAATTTAATGTCTTTAATGAAGCCGTTAAATTTTATACTTTCCGCCAATATTTTATTCTGATTCGATTGAAACCTTTATATAATAAAAACGGTTTTTACACTTGCTTTTTTAAATTAAACGACCTCAAAAAGGGGCTGTAGGGTAGCTTGGTCCATCCTGCAAGGCTGGGGGTCTTGCGACCTGAGTTCAAATCTCAGCAGCCCCACCACACCTTATTTTCAAAAAAATATAATAAATTTGCAATTGTCGATGCCGACAGAATACTTTTTTTATAAAAATCGTCGTTTGCCGTATTAAAAATTTTATAAACCTTCAGCACCTTTATTATTCAGGGGATTATCATGTTCATGGAACTGACCATACAAAAAGATACGGAAGGCATCAATTGGAAAGACGTGAAAAGTCTTCTGCAGCGGACCGACATGACAACTTACGACGTCGAGCTTCACAAAAAAGCGTTTGAAAACAGCGCGAAAGTCATTTTTATCTACCACGGCGACATTTTAATCGGCTGCGGCCGATTGCTTTCGGATTATGCGTATCAAAGCGTCATTTATGATGTTGCCGTTGACAGAGCGTCACAAGGAAAAGGCATCGGAAAAATGATTGTCCGCCTTTTGATGGAAGGCGAAGAGGACAAAAATATTATCTTATATGCGACACCCGGAAAGGAAGAATTTTACCACAAATTCGGATTCAAACATGCCAAAACCGGAATGTGCCGTTTCATAGATGTGAAATCAGCCCTTGAAAACGGATTCATTGATTAAATGAATTCCTTTCACTTACGGGTTTTTACATTTATTTCCGCTTTTATTTTCAGAATACGGATAAGTTCCGGAACCGGTACGTTTTGATTATATCGTATTTGGACAGCGCGTTCCAAGACGATATACCCCTTTTCCTCAAGCGTTTTCCGCATTTGGTCGTCAATCTGCGACCCGACTGTACCGAAGCGGATATGGTTTTTATAAGCGGCGAATCCCGCCAGAAATCCGTGATATTTGTAGAAGGGAGCATTCCACCGAATCAATTCCTCGGCGTCGGGAACCGTTGACAAAATTGTTTTTCGGAGTTTCTCAAGCATCGGGCGGGATTCTGCCGTCTGACCGGCGATATAGCTGTCAACGTTTTCATAACTTGTTTTTTTCATTGATTTCTCAACCCGAAATAAATAAAAAAGGAACAAATCCGAATTGTTCGGAAAGAAGATTAAATCCGGATTTGCGGTGCCGGTCAGATGAGTTTCTCATCTTTCAGCAATTCTTCAATATAAGTGCCCTTTACTTTATGCAGCATATACTTTTCAATCACGGAATCCTTCAAAGGCAGTTTAATTTCTGCAAGATCCTTCTGATCGTTCAGATAATAAACCGTTTTAAGAAGTTTCCGAACATCGAAAGATGAGGCAAAGACTTCCGGAACACCGCGCTGCACGTCTAAAAGCGTGTACACCGCTTCCATGGCGGTCCGTACGGAATATTCGGTGGTGAAGACTGTATCATTCTTGGTTTCGGCGAAATTGCCGATGAATGCCAGATTCTTCGAGCCTTCGGGAACGACAAGCGGACGGTCACCGAGCGCACGCGGCATGAAGTAAGACGTAATGTAAGGCATATAGCAGGGAACCGTATTGGCCGCGTTTTTCGCGATATCCGGAATTTCAGACTCGGGAACGCCGATATGGTAAAGCCATTCTTCACAAAGCTCGATGCCGGTACATTCGGTAATCTTCTTCTCAACAAAATTGCCTTTGGTATCGGAATACAACCCGTAGACCCAGACAATCAGTTCATTCGGTTTCTGTGTTTTAAAAACAGGCTGCCGGCTGATGGAATAACCGTAAAGCCAATTTGAATCCTTAATCGTCACCGGACCGCTGGTCACAATGGAACCGCTGTGCGGATCTTTTTTACTGATTTTCTCGATGTAAGGCGTTGCCCGGTCATCGGTCAGTGTAATTGTCGCGGAAATCACCCAATTCGCAGCCGGAATGTTTTCACAGAATTTTTCTGGCTTGCCGAATGCGGGATCCTGTGCCGCCAGATTTTTCCACAGCGTCCAGCTTCCGCCGATTTCCGCCGGGACTGGCGCGGGATGTGTGTTGTCACCGTAGGTCGTGCTTTCTGTAATGGAACCGTTGGTAACAAAAACCAAATCGTTTTCTGTCAGTTCAATCGTTTTCTTTTTGCCGCCGGAAATCAGTTCAATTGTTTTGGCTGTTTTTTTACCGCTTGAATTTGCCACAATAATATTCTCGACCTGCGTATTGTATTGGAAATCAACGCCGTTGTCTTCCAAATATTTAATCATCGGCAGGACTAACGAATCATATTGGTTGTATTTGGTAAAACGCAGAGCGGACATGTTTGCCAGCGTGGCGATATGATGAACGAAACGGAGGAGATAACGGCGCATTTCCATGGCCGATGCCCACGGTTCAAAAGCGAACATCGTAGCCCAGTAAAGCCAGAAATTCGAATTCATGAATTCTTCGGAAAAAACTTCGTTGATTTTTTTGTCCTGAAGGTCTTCTTCTTTCATCAGTGCCACATCGATAATTTCCCGAATCGCCTTTTCCGACAATGTCAGCTGGCCGTCTGTCGGAAGTCTCTGACCGCGTTTTTCGATCACACGCGCATAAGAAAAACTGGGATCTCTTTTATTTTCCCAGGAAAACTCATCCAAAACGGATGCGCCTTCGGTGTCCAAAGAAGGGATGGAGCGGAACAGATCCCACAAAGTTTCGAAATGTTCTTCCATTTCACGCCCGCCGCGCATGACATATCCGTGGCCGGGTTTTAAAATTGCATCCAAACTGCCGCCGGGCAGTTCCAATTCTTCCAAAACATGAATGTTTTTGCCTTTCATTTGACCGTCACGAACCAAAAAGACGGCTGCTGCAAGAGAAGCCAGTCCGGAACCGACAAGATAAGCTGATTTGCCGTCAACGCCTTCAGGTTTTTGCGGACGTGTGAAAGCTTCGTAATTACCGCTGGAATAATACATTTAAGATCTCCTTTTCAAATTGATAAAAGATAACGTCACCGAAATGATCTTCAGTTTCGATTATAGAAATAATATAATTGAATATTTATAAATGATTGCTCATAATTGGACCGTTCACAGGATTTGTAATTCCGGCCACCCGGATCTCAAATGACAGCAAGATGCCGCCTTTGTCTCAATAAAAATATATATCATTCAAACATACCGAATTCATTCGTTAATTCAAAATAATAATTCAGAGGCTTATTATGGTTTCAAAAGAACTCCCTTTTACCAAAACACAAATCGAAGAAATTGTGAAGACTTATCCGACACCGTTTCATATATATGACGAAAAAGCGATTCGAGGTAATGCCGAAGACATGAAGCGTGCCTTCTCCATTGTAAACGGATTCAAAGAATTCTTCGCGGTCAAAGCGCTCCCGAATCCCTACATTTTAAAAATCCTCGCCGAACACGGATTCGGCGCCGACTGCAGTTCCATGCCGGAACTTTTGCTGGCGCAGGAGGCGGGCATTACAGGCGAAAATATTATGTTCAGTTCCAATGACACACCGGCCGAAGAATTCAAAAAAGCCAAAGAACTGGGCGCAATCATCAATTTGGATGACATTTCCCATATCAATGTTTTGGAAAAGACCGCCGGACTGCCTGATATTGTTTGCTTCCGGTACAATCCCGGACCGTTGAAAGGCGGCAATGAACTCATCGGAAAACCGGAAGAAGCAAAATACGGTTTCACCCGCGAACAGCTTTTTGAAGGGTACGGGATCCTGAAAGAGAAAGGCGTGAAACGGTTCGGCCTTCACACAATGGTCGCTTCCAACGAGCTGAATGTGGATTATTTCGTTGAAACGGCACGCATATTGTTTGAAGTCATCGTTGAAATTTCACAAAAACTCGGCATCGATTTTGAATTCGTTAATCTCGGCGGCGGTATCGGCATCCCGTACCGTCCCGAACAGGAACGCGTTTCATTTGACGCGGTGGCTGCCGGCGTGAAAAAAGCATACGATGAAACGATCGGAAAAGCGGACATTGCCCGGCCGAACGTTTATTTTGAATGCGGCCGCGTGATTACCGGACCGTACGGATATCTTGTCACCGAAGTCCGCCACATGAAACATATCTATAAGGATTATGTCGGAACGGACGCCTGTATGGCAAACCTGATGCGCCCCGGAATCTACGGCGCTTATCACCACATCACAGTTCTCGGCAAAGAAAACGCAAAATCGGATCACAAATACGATGTGACCGGATCTTTGTGTGAAAACAATGACAAATTTGCCGTCGACCGGATGCTTCCTGAAATTGAGCGCGGTGATTTGCTCGTGATCCACGACACAGGCGCACACGGATTTGCGATGGGGTTCAATTACAACGGAAAACTGCGCTCGGCCGAACTTCTGCTTCGCCCCGATGGCAATGTTTTCAAAATCAGAAGAGCTGAAACTATTGATGATTATTTTGCAACATTAGATTTGAAAGGATTAAAATCGTTCAAATGAACGATAAAAATTCTTTTTCTATTTTTCAAGTGTCGGCAGATTTAACTTTCGTCCCCGAAATCCGACAATGAAACGGCTTTAAGCTTCGGTTTCGTTTCAATTTCAAAAAAGTTATAAGCAGCCTTTGAAACGGCTTCTAAATGTTCTTTCGGCGCAAAAACACCCAGTTTCCAATTGTCAAGCTGAACATGCTCCAAATCTTTGACAAAAAGAGAAGCGTCGGTCAATTTTTTCATGCCGCTGTCCGTCATGACTAGTGCTTTCATTTCAGCCATTGCCGGTTTTGACGGAATGTCAATGATTACATCCTCGGGGTCGACGTTTGCGCTTTCCGCAATTTCTTTTTCGATTCGCGGAAGATAATTGCGCTGCTCGAAAATATTCTTCAGTCCGATGGATTCAATTCCGGTGTAAAGCGCCCGTTTGTAAAGATTTCTGTTATCCAAGCGCATCGAGATTTCACCGGCAAAACCGACATCATCTCTCATAATAGACATTAAACCCGTATCGTCCAAGCGGGCAAATTCCTGCGGCCGGACGATTTTATTCTCCAGAAGATAAGCGCACGCGCGGGAACACATCGTTTCGGAAATTCTTGAAACGTGATGGTAATAAACGGAAACGTTCATCCAATATCTGGAAACAAGCAGTCCTTCCGCCGCTCGGATTGCGCCCGCATCTAATACAAGTTTGCTTTCAAAATATTCCAAATGATTCAGCAGACGCATGTAATCAATACTGCCGGAAGCGACACCTGTATAATGCATGTCACGCGCCAGATAATCCATTTTGTCAACGTCAATTTCACTGCTGAGAATCTGACTGACAGGCGTGTCGCCCGCAATATGTTTGGCAATTCTTGACGGGGTGAAACCGTTGTCGTTCAGCACGTCACCGACTTCCGTATCCGCCAGAATGTGGCGGACGTCGTCGTGGCTTTTGCGTGTGTATTGCTCAATCAGTTTTTCCGTGGCATGTGAAAACGGGCCGTGACCGATGTCATGAAGAAGCGCAGCCACAACGATTTCATCCAAACCGTCATAATCAGAAACGGCTGAAATCGGGGTCTTATTTTCGCGCTGTATTTTCAGAAAAAGCGAGGCGAGATGCATGGCACCCATACTGTGTTCAAATCGCGTATGGTTGGCGCCCGGATAAACGAGATTTGAAAAGCCGAGCTGTTTGATGCGTCTGAGGCGCTGCATCTGAGGCGTGTCAAAGAGAGAACTTTTCAATTGATCAAATTCAATATATCCGTGAATCGGATCTAAAATCACATTTCGATCCATGATTATCCAACATTGTTCTGAGTTAAAATTGACCGGAATATATCGTTCATCCATATAACCGGATAATAAATGAGTATAATAAAATCAAAAGCCGTATTTATAAATCTTGTTTAATTTCCCGAAATTTGTCATTTATTCGGAAGAATTCTACATTTTTATGAAATCGGTCCTGAAAAATGAGAAAAAGGTGCTGAAAATTTTGCCGCCGTTGATTAGGTTTAAATAGCTGAAAACAAAAGAGCGAATTTGGTGTCTTAATGGATGTATTTGAACTGAAAAACAGAGACATATCCAAAGAGGAATGTTTGGAATTGTTCGAGAACGATGATTTGTTCTTCGACACGCTCAAAGCGGCCGACGAGCTGCGCAAAGAAATCTGCGGTGATGTTGTGACATACATCATCAACGCCAATCTGAATTTTACGAATGTGTGTACGCTCAATTGCGGCTTCTGCGCTTTTAAAGCGAAGCCTAATGATGAACACGCTTACTTTATGACGCCCGAACAGGTCGGGAAAAAAGCACTCGCTGCGCGGCAGGCAGGCGCCATGGAAGTGTGTGTCCAGGGCGGCATCCGTAAGGAAATTGACACTTATTTACAAATCGAAATGGTCAAAAGCATCCACAAAGAAACGGACCCTTACGGCGGGATTTCAATTCACGGATTTTCACCTATGGAAATTCATGCAGCTGCCGAAAATGCAGGTCTTGATCTCAAAGACGCGGTTCAGCTTCTCAAAGAAGCCGGATTGGACACAATTCCGGGAACGGCCGCTGAAATTTTAGTCGACGACGTTCGAAAAAATCTGTGTCCGGGTAAATTGTCCGTCGGGGAATGGGAAAGAACGATTAAAACCATTCACAAAGCCGGCATTAAAACGACATCGACCATCATGTACGGCCATATTGAAAACAACGAAGACCGCGTGAACCACCTCTTCCGTCTGAAACGCATTCAGGAAGAAACGGGCGGTTTTACGGAATTTATTCCGCTGACTTATCTGCATGAAAACACGCCGCTTTACAGAAAAGGAATCGTCAAATCCGGCGCGTCGGGTTTGGATGATTTGAGAATGTATGCGGTTCCGCGTCTGCTCTTTAAAGAACTTCTCCCCAATATTCAAGTCTCCTGGGTGAAACTCGGCGCGAAATTCTGTCAGGTCGGCCTCAAATCGGGTGCAAACGACTTCGGCGGCACGCTGATGGAAGACACCATTTCAAGAGCGGCCGGATCAAAATACGGCACCAACATGACGCAGCAGAAAATCGAAGAATGTATCGAACAGCTCGGCAGAAAACCGCAGTTACGGACGACGACATACAATCATGTGGACGAAGCACCTGTCAAAGCTGCCGTTCAAGTTTGACAATGCGAACGCAAAGATTTAAGAAAGGCAATTTATAATTAGATTGTAAATTGAATTCTCTTAAATTAAATTTTTAAATTCGAAAAGCTGATACGCAAAAGCGATGATTGTATGGAAATTATCTTTGTTATTATTTTTTTAATTCTTCTGGGCTGGGTTTTAAAATCGCTCGGTTTTTTGGCCGAAAAAGACAAAGTGACGCTGAACAACATTGTCATTTACGTCGGTATGCCGGCGCTTGTATTCAACTCGATGCTGACGAATGTGAAAGCGGACGAATTGGCTTCATTTTTCAAACTGACGATTTTCATTTTGGTAATTTCCTCTCTTTGTGCCGTTTTAGCGTATCTTGTCGGCAAAAAACTGCTCAAACTTCAGCCGAAATCACTCGCCGCATTTATTCTCGTTTGCGCCTGCGGCAACACCGCTTTCATGGGTTTCCCGATCATTACCGGTTTTTACGGAACGGAAGGATTTACCCGCGCGATTTTCTGTGATGTGGCGACATTGGTTGTCGTCGTGGCGCTTGCCAGTTATTTGGGTGCAAAAGTCAGCGGTCAGAAAGTCAACGTTTTCAAACAGATTTTGAAATTTCCGCCGTCCATTGCTTGGGCGGCTTCATTGGTCCTCATCCTTCTCGGAATCAGCATGGATATGATGCCGAGTTTCATCCCGACCGTTTTGAATCTGCTGGCAGGCGTCGTCGTTCCTCTGATAATGATATCTCTCGGCGTTTCTCTGTCCGGAAAATATTTGAAAATCGCTATGATTCCGGCAATCGGTGTGACGATTATTCAGCTCATTATTGCGCCGGCAATGGGACTTTTAGCATCTCCTCTCTTTTCATTTGCCGAATTGGACAAAAAAGTCGCCGTTTTGGAATCGAGTATGCCTCCGGCAATGACACCGGCGATTTTTGCCGAAATTTACGGTTTTGATACAAAATTGATTTCGGCCTCAATCTTCCTGTCGACGGTCGTGTCGCTCGGATCGATTCCGCTTCTTCACACCATATTGGAATCGGGACTTATTTAACGAATTGCTGCCTTTATCAGAAATAATGATTATCCTCTCCGGCGGAACCGGTTCACCGAAACTGATCGACGGTCTCAGACAATTGATTCCCGATAAAGATATCACTGTGATTGTCAACACAGGCGAAGATATTTGGTCATCGGAAGTTTTTATTTCACCCGATATCGACACCGTTCTTTATCTTTTTGCCGGTATTTTGGATAAAACCAAATGGTGGAGCATTGTCGGTGACACGTACAACACATACAATCAAATGAAAGAGCTCGGACACAATGAGATTTTAATGCTCGGGGACCGTGACCGCGCCGTCAATTTGGTCCGCACGCAAAGCCTTCACGGCGGATTAACGCTGACGGAAGCGACCATCGAAATTGCAGAACGGTTCGGTATCAAAGCAACTGTTCTTCCGATGTCGGATGAAACCGTCACAAGTATCATTAAAACGCCTGTCGGAAAAATGCATTTTCAGAAATTTTGGGTATCATCCAAGGGAAAACCTGATGTTTTGTCTTTTGAATACGAAGGAATCCGGAAAGCAAAATTATCGCCGGCCGTCAGAGAAATTTTGGAAAAAGAAGATTGTGTTATCATCGGTCCGAGCAATCCGATGACAAGTATCGGGCCGATATTAGCGCTTCCGGAAATGAAAGATATTTTGAAAAACAAAAAAGTGATTGCTGTCAGTCCGATTATCGGCAACGCCCCTGTGAGCGGACCGGCGGGAAAATTGATGGCGGCAAAGGGATTGGAAGTTTCATCGAAGGGTGTTGCCGAGTTATATAAGGATTTTATCGACATTTTTGTTTACGATATTCGGGATGATGTCATTGTTCCCGAAGAGATCGAAGCAATGGGGATTAGGGCGGTTGCTTTGGATACGATGATGACGGATGAAAAAAAACGGAAGAATTTGGCGGAAGAGATTTTGAAATTATTTGACCGTGAAAAGAAGTCGGAATTATAATTTTCATAAAAAGTCCATAAAAAAAGCCTTCCGATTCTAAAACCGAAAGGCTTTCTTGTTTTTGGTTCGTAAATGAGCGTCCAGACCGGGATTCGGACCCGGGTCGGGGCCTCGACAGGGCCCCATGATAGTCCCCTACACTATCTGGACATGCTGATTTCATTTCAGGTTCGCACCTGCGCCCCTAAAATGTTATTTACATATAAAAAGGTTACCCGTTTACATGCTTTTCGAGTTTTCGATTGTTAATCGTTTTCAAACGGAAAAGGGATAAACCGATTTCCGCTGAAACAAATCCCACCTCCCAGACTCGAACCGGGGGCATCGCGGTGCCTGCGCGAATTTCACAAAGACTGTGAAAAGATCATACTACAGCCGCGCACTCTACCACTGAGTTAAGGTGGGTATCGGATAAAAGCGCCGAAACGGGCTTTCATTTTGATGCCTTTCACTCAATTATCACATTCCCAAGAACTTGATAAGAATCACATGCTGTCGGAAATGTATCCTTCACATAGGATTCTTCTTATTTATGCCTTTCGTTAAGAGAGGTCGAAAACAAGCTGTAATCATAGTTTTCGCAAACTTTGAAATCTGCCGAATTGAAGGGAAAGGGCGGTTTTCAGGAATTGACCAGCTGATTATTCCGGATTATGAAAGAATAAGCATTTCCGTTAATATGAATCTCATATTTCCCGTCTTTCAGGTCCTGCGTTTCCGCAATTATGATTTCTTCTGTCTTACGGAATGTTTCAGAGGACTCCTCTTCCGTAATCTGGAGCGGGACATATAAATCAAAAGCTTTTTCATCTTTATGGAAAACGGAAGTGATATTTGCTTGATCAACCGCCGCTGTTCCTGATCCGTTGGATGCGAGCGCAGGTACGGCAACAATCGAGCCGCTGACCTCTTTGATGAGTAAATTTTCAATGACCGCCGGTTTGTACTGAACCAAAGTGCCGTTCATGAATTTGAACAACGGAATTTCATCTTTATCATCTTCGCCGTTGATAATTATTCTGTAATCTTTTCCCTCTTCAAATTGTGATTTTGTCCCGATGACCACCGGAAAATCTTCGACGGACATAAATCCGGTGCCTTTTTTCATTTCCAGAACAGGAATCAAAACTTTAACATCAGAACCGACAATCGTCACGGATATATTTTGAATATCGGCGATATGGTTTCTTTTATGAAGGGTAATGGAAGGAATCGCGGTGAGAACATCACCTTCGGTATAAAGAACAACAGAATTGACATCCGCAAGATTATATTGAGCAAGAGCAGACAAATCATTCGAATCATAATCAATGCCGTTGACATCCATGTGCGGCGGTGAAGTTTTATGAATGCACCCTGCCGTAAAAATCATTGAAATGACTGCTGTTAAAAAGACCATACGAAATAAAACATATTTACTCATGATAATCAAACATCCAAAGATAAATAAATAGTAAATGTTTTGAATATATAAATAAGTGATGAAATAAATAGAATGTATCGGACCGTAAAAATCAATAAAAAAAGCCTTCAGATCAATAGACCTGAAGGCGAGGTATTCATTTATGGATTTTTTTGATGGATCTGTCTGCCGTCGCAGACAGAAAATTGAATAAAGAAACCTGCAAAACCGATTACTCGGAAACAAGTTTACCGTTTTCAATTGTGAAAGTCACTTCACCGCCGTTGACGGAAACAGTATAAGTTCCGTCTTCAAACTGGTCAAGCTGGCCGACAACGAAGGATTCCTGGGCATAAATCAGATTCAAAGTGGTAATACCGTCTTTAATCTGAGTCGGGATGTAAATGTCGTATTTGCCGTTTTCAAACTTACCGGAAGTACTAATGTTTTCCTTGTCAACGGTTTCAGCGCTGCCGCCGAGGACGACACTGGCATCAACCGTAATGTTGTTTCCGTCCGTACCGATGACAACGTCACCGATGCTTCCGGGTTTGTAATAGTAAAGCTGGCCGTCTTCAAACTTAAGATCAGAAGTGAATTCTTTACCGGTGCCGCCGTTCACAATAACAGTGTATTCACCGTCTTTGAACTGGTCTTTTGTGCCGAGAACAACTTCAACATTGACATAACCGAGATCCTTTGTGTTCACGGAGCCGGAATTCATGACAGGGACATTGACATAAACTTTATCGCCGATAATCGTCACTGTAATGTTGTCTTTGTCAACGCTCTGACTGTGTGTTCCCTGGATCTGGACCAGAATATCGGCTGTCACATTATTGCTGCCGACAGGGAAAGTGTAATAAGTAATGGATTGAATCGTTGCAGGATTATCAACAACGGCAGGTTTGTCGTCCCCGGACGCCAGGCAGCCGCTGAAGCTGACGGCCAGGACGGCGACGGCAAACACTGAAAGTGTTAAAAGAATGGATTTTTTCATGTTTTTTCCTCTCTGTTTTTGTTTTTAATGAATCAAAACCGATCAAATGACCGAGTTGATCCGCCGTTTTTGGATAAATTTCAATATGCCGGTTTCACCCTGATTCGTTTTTGAAGCCGTTTTTGTGAAAGGATGAAACCGGCAGACCGTTTTTAACTCGTTTTTCAAATTCGTTTTTCAAATTCGTTTTTGTTTCGGATAGATGGAATGAAAAACTGAAAGTTTCGTTTTTCCGTTTTTTTGTTTGAAATGTTTAAGAATATAATAATAGTTCTAAAACTTTCAATTAAATCATAAATATACTTAATCGCTTATAACGGTTGCTTTAAATGCAAATTCGGTTGAAGTTATAAAGTCCGCATCAAAAAACAAATCCCCCGACATGTTCTGAAAAGACTGAAAAACACCCGTGAAAAGAAAGTTTCCGACACATACGCCTTTTATGTAAACCCGGCGCAAAAACGGAAATAGCCTGCCTGACTGCCGAAGAATATATAAGGAATACAGAGCAATCTATGAAGGTGTTACATCTTCTGAAAGCGCCCGATTTTGTCTCAATCGTAAGTCTTCTTTTTGGGATGATTGCGATTTTCCTCGCATTCAGCGGCGCTTACGGAACGGCTGCAGCCTGCCTTTTGGTTTCGGCCGCGGCAGACGGATTAGACGGATATGTCGCCCGTAAAACATCCAGCGGCCCGCTCGGTTCTCACATTGATTCACTTATTGACGCCGTGTCTTTCGGCGTTGCGCCGGCAGTTATTATATACTGTATGACCGAAAGCATCATTTCAATTGTTTTTGTTTTTGTTTATGTAACCTGCGGCATTCTCAGATTGGCACGTTACAACGCTTTCCCGCCCGAAAAACCGGAATACTCCGGCATTCCGATAACGGGAGCTGCAGTTTCACTCATTCTTGCAATCATATTAAGCCTGAATCTGGAAAGAATCGGCATTACATGTGCATACACGACGGAGATCTTAGTTATTTTTATGTTTATCCTTTCATTGTTAATGATCAGTACCATCCCTTATTCAAAAGTAATGAAAAAAGGAACTTTCGGATTACTGATTATATTATTCCTCGGCACAATTGCGTCCGTGTTTATAGAAACGCCGTATGTCATTATCTTCCCGCTGGCGCTCAGCATATTGATGCTGATGTATTTGGTATCCCCGCTGATCGGCCTGGTCGGGAAAAGAAAAAGCGTCGAGCTTTAACGGCGGGATGATATGAAAGGAATAAACCCGCAGGAAATGACGGACCGCGACAACGCTCTTTTTGAAGCCGGTATTAAACTCGGCACACTCTATCACCAGTTCGTCGGCAGCCCGCTGTCCCCCGACGGAATTACGTCCATGGAAAACGCGATTCAGGAAAGCATTTCAGTACAGCCTTTTGTGGAGTCTGTTCAAGTGAAAATTGACCGGAAAAAAGTGGCTTCGGAATTGAATGAAACATTCCGGTACACAGAACTGAAGGGGTCCATGCTGAATGCGGAAGCGGTTATTCGCTTCAATACTGCGCGTGTTTTTGTCTCACTGAAATTCAATGACGAATTAAACTATTCGCTGATGCGGATCGATAAAATTGAAGAAGAGATTGAGTAAACCCAATTCTTCTGATCTGTTTTAAGCATTAAATCTGGGCTTCCGGGAAAATCCGGATAAGCAGCTTGTATGATTCAACCAGTATGATTTTACAGATGATGTAAATCGGAATACTGAGAATCATACCGAGCGCGCCGTAAAGCTGAGAAAAGGTCAGGATCAGTAAAACCGTTGTAAACGGATTGACGCTGACTTTGCTTGAAATCATAAAGGGGACAAGATAAAGATTGTCAACAATCTGCGCGACAAGACAGACACCGATAGCCAGGATCGCCACTTTCCAGCCGATTACAAGTCCGACGACAATCGGCGGGATGGTGGCAAAGATGGGGCCGATATAAGGCACATTATTCAGAAGACCTGCCAAAATGCCGAGGAAAAGCCAGCCCGGAAGTCCGATTAAATAAAAACCGACACAGCAGATGATTGCAATGCCGACACTTTCAATAATCTTCGCAACGAAAAAGTTGTTGGACTGAGTGATGATCGCGGTTGCCGTGTATTTGAACTCATTTTCGAATCTTTGCGGCACGGCATTGTCAATGATCGCTTTGATTCGGGAACCGTCTTTGAAATACATTTTAAACATAATCGGGTAAAGCAAAACGATAGCTAAAATGTAAAAGAATGCTTGAGACAAAAGAACGCCCGTATATGAAAAGATTGTGTTGACAAGCCCGTCAATGAAATTCTGAGCCCATTCCGTGACGGATTCCGGCAGAACGGCAAGCATTTCAATAAGAATATCCGTACCCTGCAATATCATTGCCTGAAGACCGGAAAGGTCTGAAAACAAGTCAGAAAGATTGCTGATTTGAGTGATGAATAAATAACCGCAGATGGCGGCAGCCAGTAAAATGACGGCAATTGCGAGAACCTGCCGCTGTTTCCGCGTATATTTGCGGGTGTATCTGTTGAAAAGGTTAATGGCTTTATTGAGCAGAGCAATAAAACACAAACCGAAAAGAATGACAATGAAAAGTTCGGAAAAATAGAACAGTGTCATAATTGTGGCGCAAAGCAATGCAAAAACAACCGCCATAGACACCCAAACGCGTTTATTCGTCGTCAGCGGCAAAGGCACTTGATAGAGGCTTGTAGATGTTGTTTTTGTTTTAGCCATGTCATTCCCTGCAAAAATTATTCTTCTATAATTAACTTAATCCTATATGAACACATCTTCAAAAACCGCCGCAATTTGAACGCTTGAAACGGAATAGAGAAATATTTAAATTCTGATATCCGATTCAAATATCCATTTAACAATTATTTAATAATTTCAAA
This sequence comes from uncultured Methanosarcinales archaeon, assembly GCA_964446755.1. GTDB lineage: Archaea > Halobacteriota > Methanosarcinia > Methanosarcinales > Methanosarcinaceae > Methanimicrococcus. The sequence continues at coordinate 14,346 of CAYUQC010000016.1, read as the reverse complement.
TCATCGGAACGGAATAATTTCGGATGATTCAATGACTCAATTTCGGGTCGGGTGATTTTTTGTTTATTGAATTTAAAAACCAGGTTCAAAAAGTGCTCAGCACAGCCGCAATTTCTGCCGGTTATGACATCAAAGAGGAAGAGGTGTCATTTGAAGTTTCCGAGCATGCGGATTTAGCGACACGGCTGGCCTTTCAGCTGATGGCGCAAAAAGGCGGAAATCCCGCCGCAACCGCAAAAGAAATCGTTGAGGCGGTTTCCGCCGACAGCTTAAAAAATGCCGACTTAATCGGAAAAATAAACGTTCAAGGCCCGTACATCAATATTTTTGTTTCCGACAAATATTTGACAGCAACCGTTGAAAACGTTGTTCAGGAAAAGGAAAATTACGGCACCGGTAAAAATACGGGTAAAATATTGCTTGAACATACCTCTGCCAATCCGAACGGCCCGCTTCACGTCGGACACATCCGAAATGCCATTCTCGGCGACACGCTTTCACGGATTTTAAAGAAAGCCGGTTATGAAGTGGAAGTGCAGTATTATGTCAATGACATCGGGCGCCAAATCGCCGTCGTCTCATGGGCCGCTTCCAAATATCCGCTGGATATGGACAAAAAACCGGATTATGCCATTGTTGACGTTTATGTAAAAGCGAACGAAGATATCGCCAAAGACGAAACCATCAATGAACATATTGAAGCGCTCATGAAAAAAGTTGAAAGCGGTGACAAAGAAACGATTGAAAGTTTCACAGGCGCCGTGGATATGGCTGTGGCCGGCATTTCCGAAACGCTTCTTTTGATGAATGTCAAACACGATAAATTCGTCCGTGAATCTCAGTTTATTGAAAGCGGTGCCGTATGGGACGTAATCAGCCGCCTGGAAGCCGCCGGCAAAACCAAAGATTCGAACGGCGCGCTTGTCGTTGATCTCTCAGAATACGGTTTTGAAAAGACGCTTGTGATCCGCCGTTCCAACGGCACGTCGCTTTACACCACAAGAGATTTGGCTTATCACGAATGGAAAGCACCTCAATGCGACCGCATGATTGACGTGTTCGGCGCCGACCACAAACTGATTTCCGGCCAGCTCCGCGCGGCGCTTCAGATGCTCGGGGACAAAACGCCTGAAGTCGTGATTTTTGAATTCGTATCTCTGCCTGAAGGGTCTATGAGCACACGACGCGGCGTTTTCATCACCGCCGATGACTTGCTGAAACAGATGGTGGACAAGGCGTACGAAGAAATCGATAAACGCCGCCCTGAAGAGTCGGAAGAATTCAAGAAAGAAGTCGCCCGTATGGTGGGAATCGGCTCGACTCGGTATGATATTATTAAAGTGTCGTCCGATAAATCCACGGTTTTTGACTGGGAGACTGCGCTTGACTTTGAAAAACAAGGCGCGCCTTTTATTCAATATGCTCATGCCCGTGCGTCCAATATTTTGGCAAAAGCCGTTGAAGACGGAACAATCGGACCGGACGGTGTTCAGCCGGGATTTGGAGATTATGCCCTTCTGACCGAACCGCAGGAAGCTGCGCTCATTAAGAAAATCGCGCTTTTCGAACAGAAAATAGAAGAAAGCGCCGCCAGCTTAAAGCCGCATACATTTGCCATTTATGCCAGAGAATTGGCCGACAGTTTCAGTCAGTTTTACAGGTATGTGCCGGTTTTGAATGTCGAAGATGCCGAATTGAAAAAAGCAAGACTAGCTTTGGTCAGTTCGGGAAAAACGGCGATTGCAAACGCGCTTTCCTGCCTCGGAATCGACGCACCGGAATCCATGTAAGGATTCCGTTTTTTCCTTTCACCATCTTTTTTCAGAAAACGATTTATTTGTTCATTCCCAATTGATTGAAGATGACTGAAATTCTTTTTGACGATATCGGCAGTTTTCCGCTTCCGCCGAACGCTTCTAAAACAGAGCTGAGCGAAGCGGCTTTCAATCGGAACAATGATCAACTGCTGTTTCCGGTATTAGACCGAATTTTTGAGTTCAAAATGAATGCGGGCGTCCGGATTCCAAATTATTCCCAAGTCAGAGACATGAATGAGCAGTTTCTGCGCCCGATGCGGGATGAAAACTGCACGAACGGACCGTTTGAGCTGAAAGAAGAGTGTACCGAAATGGTTGAAATGGAAGCTCTGGATTTATATTGTCAAAAAATCAGGGAACAAACAGGCGAAAAGCCGCTTGTCCGAATGTGTGTCACGGGCCCGACGGAACTTTATCTCAAAGAATTCGGCGGTGCTTCTTACACCGATATTTACAAAATTTTCGCGGAAGATGTTAATCTTTTCGTCAGAACCGCAATGAAAAGAATGAAATACGGCCGGATCACAACCGTCTCGATCGATGAGCCGAGCATCGGCATCAACCCGGACCTGTCGCTGCCGGCAGATGACATCATCGGGGCACTGGCCGCAGCCGGCAAAGATGCGGCGAAAAACGGCGCGGACGTTGAAATTCACATCCATTCACCGCTTTATTATGAACTGGCCTGCCGCGCCGAAACAATCAATGTCATCGGCATGGAATCGGCCGCAACGCCTTCTTACGCCGATATGATTGACAAAAAAGTGCTTTCCGATTATGACACATATGTCCGCGCGGGTATCACACGGACGGATATTTTCAGTATGGCCGGAACACTGAATGAAAAATACGGTGGCAACGTTTGGGATAAGCCCGAAATCATGCAGGAGATCGTTACCGTCATGGAAACGCCCGAAACGGCTGAAAAAAGATTGGAAAAACTGCACGGCGTTTTCGGTGACAGAATCAAATATGCCGGCCCGGACTGCGGTCTCGGTTCATGGCCGTCCCAGGAATTAGCCGCCGCGCTTTTGAAAAATACGGGAATTGCAGTTACCGCCTTTAATAAAAAACATAAATGAGGTCGGACTCATGGCTCAAAACCGCCGGAAAAAGAATAAAGATTTATCTAAAAAAATTGCCGAAGAGCGGATTGAAATTCTTTTTGAGCTGGCGGAGCGGAATTTTAAAACACATCCCGACAGAACAAAACGTTATGTTGAACTGGCGCGTGCCATCGGTATGCGTTACCGCGTTCGTTTGACACGCGAACAAAAAAGAAAAATCTGCAAACACTGTTACAGTTATCTTGTTCCCGGAAACAATTGCCGTATCCGGCTTAATGACGGAACGGTTCAGACGGCGTGTTTCAAATGCGGCCGGTTAAGCCGGTATCCGTATTATGAAAGGCCGGAGAAAACGGAAAATTAAAAGATTATTTTTTTGTTTTGCGTTCGTGAAAAGCGCCGTTATAATAAACAAAAACAGTAACCTCTGCCCCTTTTTCAAAATCCCGAATGCGTTTGTCATAAATTTTCGGAATATGCTTCAGTTTGTTTTTTTCAAAATATTGGGAAACGGCGCGTAAGAATTCAATTTCCTGTGAAATATAACCCGACTCGTACTTTTTTGTTATTTCAAAAATTTCCGCAGCTTCGTTATCGCCGATTTCCGCGCCGTATAACCCGTGTTCATTGAGGCCGCTGATTTCGCGCCAGTCATACACGCCCGAATCGTCCGTTTCGCGGTGGATCATATAGGGGTAGACCCGGCAGATCAGAGGGCGGCGGTCATAAATCCGGCAGCGGTTATTTTCCAGAAAGATGCAGCTGCCGGCATCATCGTTTTGTGATTTTAAACTGTAGCCTGAGACATAAAAGTTGCCGTCCTGATCGCAGAAATCGAAATAGGGGGACGGGATAACGGCATCGGGATCAATTTCAAAAATGCGGGAAGCATCCTCTTGGAGCAGATATACATGGTCATTAAATACGCGCGTACAGCATTTGCCGCACAGGTCGCATTCGAAACCGACATCCTGAATAATTTCCAGAAAATGAGATTGAGAATACTCGGCAAGCGCCTTTTCTTCACCGGTAAAATACGTCAAATCCGAATCCGCTTTTTTCATTAACGGAAAAAATGCTTCTAACATTTTAAACCTGATGTTCGGCGCAAAAAGAAGACGTAAGATTTATATTTGTAAAACTGTGTTATAGTCAAACCTTAAAGATGACGATGACTTTTCAAATCTTTATCATTTTACACTTATTGTAAAACCGGATTTCTCGGCGGCAATCCGAAAACATTGTTAAATAATATCGTGCACGGTATTGTTTTTAATTTAACGGTTATAACATTCTATTTCATAATTCAAATTAAAAGGAATATAAAAATAAACATAGGAGGACTGATTATGGGCAAGACAGGAAGTATTGTTTGGGTCAGAGTTAAAGGAAGAAAAGGAAACGCAAAGAAAGTCGAAAACGGATTGAGCACAAAAGCACACCCGGGACCGGCACAGAGATTCACGTCTTCCGGACACAAAAGAAGATACTTAAAGAGATCCCCCAAGGCACTCTCAAAATAATCTTTTTTCATTTTTTAAATTATAAAAAAGAACGAACAGGAATGTTCGTTCATTATTTCGTTTTTATTCGGTTTCGGAATTATTTTTCCGGCACAGAGGCCCGGGAAGTATTATTGAAGGTACTTTCTTTGAAGCGGTTTTTTTTGCTGCGGTCTTTTTCGAAGCGGACTTGGCGGCCGTTTTTTCATCAGATTCCAGAAACTCGGGCGGAAGGATAATTGTGTCCGCATTGGAAACAAAATAGTAAATTGTCTTGTACAAATAATCGATAACCGGCTGAACGATATAATGTGCTTCAAGCTTGGAATTATTTTCTCCGATAGCGATGGCTTTCTTAATGTCCGTTATAATGAAGCATTTTTGGATAGAAAGATGGCTGTCTTCCAATTCTTTTAAAAGAGGTTTCACACTCTCAGGATAAACCGTAATCGGCAAAGAGATGTCTTCATACCCCTCCATACTGCTGACCAGAACGATAACATTCAGCCTTTTTTTGATGGAAACCAATTCGCTCTCGATTCTTTTTAAAATTTCGGGGGAGCGTGAAAAAATAATCAGATTCTTATTCGTTTCATCAAGCAGTTCACTGATTTTCTTGCGGATGGTCCACTCGCTTCTCAAATATTGAATCCGTGTCGACTCGAATTCCTGGTCGGCCTCATCAATGATATTAATTTCCATTTCCTCGAAATCCTGAAGGATTTCGGCGGTGATCGTTTCAAAGGTTTCTTTCAGCATCAAGATCAATTCATCTGGATCAGTGGCCGTGTAATGAATCGGAGTGCCTTTTAAGATTTCCGCAAATCTTTTCTCAACAAGGCCGTCTAAGACTTCGTAAACCTTTGCCCGGGGAATGTCCGTAAATTCATGAACCTCACGGGCACTGGACTGTTTTTTGATGACGAGACAAATATACGCTTTCGCTTCGTTTTCCGAAAGCCCGAGTTTTTTGAGATTAGAGATTAATGTTCCGCTTAATATCATTTTTAATTCCATCCTGCTTCTTGGAAAGCAATTACCATTTAGTTTCCGTTATTGTTTTTTGAATAAATAAGCGAGTAGATACGCTTAAAAATTTGTTACTCCAAATGTGACAACAATGTTTATATACTTTCCTATACTTGAAGAATTTGCAAATTGTTACCACAGTTGTGACAACAGTTTGATTACAGATAAAAACGAGAACCAATGAACGAAATTGTAACCCATAGTATCCCAAAACAATGACAGTCAAATATTGCAACCGGAAAACCATACGGACTGCAATATTTGGCCCTCCATATCAACTATAACTTTCATCTGAAGAAAGAAAAGAAATATGGAGAAGGATCAAAAGTGTTCCAAAATTGTTACCACAAAAGTAACAACACCATGCAAAACATATATATACATGATCGCTTATTGTACGAATGCTGATATTCTGTTACTCTGAAGGTAACAACAGAATAAACCGCAGAATTGCGGTGACCCTTCAGACAGAATACATATTATTCGAAAAACGAAACGAATTTAATTTTCTTTAAATGTCGGATTCATCAAAACGAATTCTACAAACCCATAAACCAAAACCCCAAAAACTCAAACCACCCAAAAACAACCAACCAAAAACAAACCCCAATCAAAAATAAACCAAAACCCCAAAAACAATAAACCAAACCATTGATGAATCCGAAAAATTCAAAAACGGCTTAAAGAAAATTAAATTCACTTTTTAATCTACGGAACTTATTTAACTGTGGGAGCTTTCAACGGTACTGCAAACCATTATTATTTATACTTATTACACCCCTGCAGCAGGTTTTATAATCAAAAACTGCTGCCGTCCAGAAAAAAATGTAAATTTTTAAAAATAGATTTAAGTCGAGGATTTTTATGTCTTTATCTTTATCAAGCCTTTTTGAAAAACTGGGAAAATTTGCGGACTCAAACCGCTGGCTTGTTTTCGTCGGCTTTATTGTTTTAATTTTTGTTGCTTTTTACGGAGCGTCCACAATTACCATGTACTCCGGAATGGATACATATATTGAAAAAGACTCAAAAATGTATCAGGATCTGGATAAATACAACAGTATGTTCAGCTCGGAAAACATTGTTATTATGGTTGAGGGCGCAAATGTTTACGATCCCGCCGTTTTAAAATCAACGGAACGGTTTGAAACCATGATGGCAAACGTATCCGGCGTCAGCTCTGTTGTCAGTCCGGCAACGATAATTAAAGCAACCAACGAACAAGTCACCGGACGATCGGAAATACCTTCGTCCGTAGAAGAGGTGCATGCGCTCATTGATTTGAACCCCGGCGTATATGAAAACCTCATTTATGACAATACGCACTCTCTTATTTTAGTCGGCTACAGCTCAGATATTTCTGAAGAGCAGAAGAATGATATTTTAAATGCAACCAGAGATGCCGTCAACTTTTCATCTTTCCCGCCCGGTTACACCATGATCGTGACAGGAGACGCAGCATTAAATGCCGACATGAATACGGAAATGTCAGGCAGTATGGTAATATTACTCTTGCTTGCGGTTTTATTGATGATTGTGGCGCTCGGCCTTGTGTTCAAAGGTGTCCGCTGGAGACTTTATCCGTTAGTCGTGGTCATTCTCGGGCTGATTTATACCTTCGGAGCCATGGGCTTTTTGCAGATTAATATGACAATGGTGTCTATAGCCGCGTTCCCGATTTTAATCGGTCTCGGTATTGACTATGCCATCCAGTTCCATAACCGTATGGAAGAAGAACTCAGAAGATGTGCCACACGTCGTGAAGCTATTATATCAACATTCAAATACACCGGGCCGGCTGTTTTGACGGCGCTCTTCGTGACATGTATCAGTTTCGTCTCTCTCCTGACTTCATCCGTCCCGATGATTCAGGATTTCGGAAAACTGTTGATCATCGGATGCGCCTCTTGTTATTTTGCCGCTTTATTCTTTGGTGTGATATCACTTTATTTCCTGGACAAACTTGCCGAAAAAGTACACAAAAAGGAAGAAGAAACGGGCAAAAAAACAATACTCAGCCGCTTATTACCGCCTCTGAACAGATACAAAAACTGTGAAACCGATGCCGACGGATACGAAAACGGAAATGCGCCGGGAACGGATGCCAGCAGCAATATTATTACAAATACGCTGAACAGGGTCATTGATTTTACACTCCGTCACAAGAAGACAATCTTCATGGTTGCGATTGTGACAGGTATTCTCGGCATTTATGCCGATTCAACAATTCCGGCAGAAACGGACTTTAAAACATACATGCCGCAGGACATGCCCGCACTCGTTGATTTCTACCATATGAGTTCGGTCATGGGCGGTGACGAATCCATTAATATTATGATCGAAACGTCGGATATAGCATCGCCGTACGTTTTGAAATGGATAGATGAGTTCGGCACGTATCAGTCGACAAATCAGGATTATGTGTACGGCGCCGAAAGTTTGGCATCCATTGTCAAAGAGCAGAACGGCGGAACGATTCCGGATACGAAAGAAGAAATCCGCGCCATTTACGATCAGCTCCCTGCAGACACCATGAAACAATATTCATACGGCAACTCCCTGCTCCTTCTGAATCTGGACGTGGGATCGGCGACCAGCGACCTTCCGATGGACGGTGTCAAAACGCTCGTCGCTATTGTTGAAGAAGATCTGACATGGTACCAGATGCCGCCGGGAACAACAGCTACGATTACGGGAGCGACAGTCCCCTATACGGAATTGCTGGATTCATTGCTTTCGGGACGTGTGCAGCAGACCCTTCTGGGTGTGCTTCTTGTATTCGTTGCGCTTCTGCTTATTTACAGAGACTTTTACAAAGCGCTCGGCCCTGTGCTGACGATCGGTTTAGTGATCGGCTGGTCAGGTCTTGTCATGTACGCTTTCAATATCGTTTACACGCCGATGACAGCGGTTATGGGTTGTATGATATTGGGCGCGGGATCGGAATATTCGATTCTCCTGATGGAGCGTTATTATGAAGAGAAAGGACACGGCCTCGATTCCACGGAAGCCATGAGAACGGCCGTGACGAACACCGGTATTGCTCTCGTGGTTTCGGGAACGACGACCATTTTCGGATTCCTGGCATTGACCGCGTCCGCTTTCGGTATTATCTCCAGTTTCGGACTGGTGACGGTGATTAACATGCTGATGACGCTTTTAGCTTCATTCGTTGTGTTCCCGCCGCTGATGCTGACGTTTGACAATTTCAAAGAGAAAGGTCTGCGAAGAACCGTCGGAGACATGAAAGACTCATTGTTCGCAATGATAAAACCAAACAAGAAAACGGAGATGATTGAATGAGCATGAAAAATGAAATTCAGAATCATCCGGCAAATAAAGATCAATTAAGAGGCTACGGCATTATGAATACACAGAAAGAAAATCAAAGCCGCCAAAGCAAAAAACAGTTTTCGAGATATTACTGTTTGATTGCTGCGGTACTTATACTGATCTCCCTTTGCAGCCCTGCCGTCGCCGAAAGTTTTATCCCGGTGATGGATTCGGACACGCTTGACTACTATATCGGTTACGGCGAACCGGAGATTACCGCTGCACTCCGCGGAAATCAGGAGTTTGGAAAAGGTGAGACGGCAAACGTTCAGATTGCCGTTGCAAATAAAGGCATGCTAGAAAAAGTCGTATACAGAGAATATGTGATCGGACCTACAAAAATGCCGACGGAAACGATGTATGAGTCCGATACTTCCGGATCACCATCGTTTGAAGTGATTAACATTACTGCTGACAATTACACAGAATATTTAAAAGACACAGCAACTACAACTGAACAAAACGCTTTAGCTCAGACAGAAATGAAGATTGAAGCGGGCAGAGTCAATGCCCAGTCATTGAATATGAAATTCGTCTGTGACAGTCCCTACATCGAAGTAGATAACAGCGGGGATTATTCGTATTTGGCAAGCTTGAACAGCGGTACTTATAATGTTGTTTCCGTTCCGGTAAAAATCAGTCCGGACACACCTGCCGGAGAATATGTCATCAATATGACGTTGACGTACAAATATCCGTCCAATGCGAAAATGATAAAAGCAGGCAACGGAACCGACGGGTTTACAACATTTCTGTATTCCGATTCTTATGTTCAGGAATATACTGCTGTAACCGAAAAAATCCAGATTCCGATTTACATCTCAAGCGGGGCAGTTTTTGAGGCAACAGAGTTAAACGGTACTCTTTCCGCCGGCAAAACAAGGACAATTACCGTGACATACACAAATGTTGGCGATGAAACGGCTTACAACGCGGAAACAAAACTCAGCTTGATGCATCCACTCAGCTCCACCCGAAACAAGGCGCTTTTGGGAGACGTGCCACCCGGAGAATCAGTCGTTGTGGAATATCCGGTCTCGGCCCATTCAACAGCCATTGAGAAAAATTACGGTGTAAACACGGATATACGGTATTATGACGAAGATGACAAACTGGAAATCGCACCCAGTGTTAAACTGGACATACCGATGGTAAATCCATATACAATCTTCACGTTCAGAAACGCTTTAATCGGGGTGCTGCTCCTCGTCGCAGCTTCACTTGTATATGACTACTCCAAGAAAAGTAAGAAAAAGAACGGAAAAGGAGACGGATCAGAAACAGCCGTAATCGAATCTGAAAATTAATGAATTAAAAATTATCTCTCAAAAATGATGGAAAACCTGTGATCTTTATGTTAAAAAATATTAAAAAATACATGACCTTTGCCGTTCTGGCAATTTTTGTCTTCAGCGCAGTGGCACCGATGGCCTTGGGTGCAGCAGCAAATCAAACATACTACGGCAGCTTGAGCAGTAATTACTACTCTTTCTACGGCGGGCCTGACATCCATGTCAGTGTTCAGGGCAACGGCGAATACTCACGCGGACAAACCGCAACTGTTCCGCTGACACTTTCAAACCACGGTGTCATTGAAGGATTTAAAACTGAAAATGAAGTGAGAGACAGAGGAACAACCACAGACCAACAACTTAACGCCACGCTTCAAAATATGGAAGTCGAAAATGCCAACGCTATTTTAACTGCAGTCGGCGTTGTTGCGACGCTTGAATCAGACATCTCAGGAATCACCGTGAAAACCGGTCCGCAGGAAACCGGAAGTATGACCTCAGGTGCCATTTCCAACCCGATCAGTTATTATGTAGATATTCAAAAAGATGTGCCTGCGGGCGAATATGAGTTAACATTGAATGTAACATATAAACATTTGAGAAATGTTATCTTTGATGCCGACCCGATTAACGGGACATCAGGCTTAGCAGGTATCCGCAACTTAAACGCTTCTTACTGGTACAATGAAAACGTGACTCAACAAATTCCGGTCACCATTAAAGTAAAAGAAGCAACAAAATTCGAAATTGTAAATGTTGAACAGACACTGTCCTCAAAGAACGACGGCATGCTTTACGTGACATATAAAAACAACGGCGAAGAAACCGCTAAAAATTCATTCGTCCGCCTGAGCACGGCAACCCCCTTCAGTACAACCGACGACCAGTCTTACCTCGGAACGGTCGAACCCGGAAAAGAAGCAACGGCCAAGTTCAAGATCAGCGTTGACGGCGATTCTGTCATCTATGACAAGCTTTACGCCATCAACAGTGAAATTCTGTATGAAGACAATTACGGCCACCAGCAGATTACCGACGCGTTAAAGGTTGAAGTTCTGGTTGAAAAAGATCCGATATTGACACCGGTGACGGCTGTTATTTTGATTCTGATCTTGATTGTACTCGGCGTTGCTATTTACTACGTCCTGACGGCCCGCAAATACAAGAAACAGGGTATTGACAAGAAACCGTTTGACGATCTTCGGGAAAAACTTTCCGGCGGCAAGAAAACGGAAGAATTGAAATCAACAGATGAAACAAAAAAGCTTGACGAAGGTCAGGATAAATACTGATGAAAAGCGGTAATCCGCTTTTCAATTTTTTTTGAATTATTTTGATTTATTTTCAAACCGAATTGTCATTTCTTAAAGTTCAATATCAACATCATAAATCCGGCTCGGGATTTCCTGATGGATTCTCCAAAACGGTTCTTCGCCGCAGATTTCAATCAATTTTTTCGTTTTCTTCGGAACGGTTTTCGGCCCGAGAACAAAACCGGGTTTATCGGGATCATCCACATAATCGGTTTCCATTAAAAACCGGTTTCCCTGTTCAAGAGCAGTTTCAATATTATCTTTGGCGGCCGGAATACTGGGATAAAGACCGAATTTTTCCGCGGCAGCGACAAGCGGCGTTGCATGATGATTGACAACTTTTTCGGTGCTGATGCCGGCTTTCCGGGCAATGCCTGCGATATCTTCGGCACTTTCGTATGTCATATCTTCGACATGAAGCTGAACGGCGCATTTCAGTTCTTTGCCGAGCAAAAAAACGTGGCTTATTATCTGATTCGAAGCGTCCCGAATTCCGGGAGCCGTCGGAAAGTGAGGACGGCCGCTTTTGAGCGCAACCGCTTTTCCTTCACGGACATAGGATGCGGCAATATCAAATCCGCTGCACATGATTTCGACAGCCCTCCCGATACCGTTTTCTTCGGCGAGATAAAGAATATCCACCGGATGAATCCCCAAGACGGGAAAAGCGGTAATGCCGGTTTGATTAATTCTGCCGGCGGTTTCAATCGTTTGGTCAAAAATGATTTTGTAATCTTCCGGTTTTGTGACGGAAACCCCGAGATGTCGGCTCGGCAGCGTGACTAAAAACAGATGCGTTCCGCCGGCATTCTGAAAATCCGAGACGGCTTCTAAACCGCGGCCGCGTTTCATGTCAATATGGATATGGTTATCCGTTATCGGAAGTTGTGGCATAAAAATCCCCTGTTTTTTCAATCTAAATGAATTAAATATTTATTGTTGTCTTTTCATTTTATTTTTATAAAAGATTTTCATCAAACAATTTTTCAAAACGGAGAAATGAAATGAAAACATCCAAAACCATCGGCCGGCTGACGTTACTGTTGGAAGGAAAAGAAGTCGGCAGCGATTTACTGGTGACATTGACCGGCGGCAAAGCACATATCGGCGCGGCCGCGCTGGCGTATCCAGACAAAGAAACGGGACGGATTACAGCATCCGTTTTATCGGCACCCGGACATAAAGAAGAAGATATTGCGCTTGACGGCGCAAAAACCATCAGCAAAGAAACGAAAAAGACCGTGTTGTTCGCGGCCGGTATTCATTTAGATGATATTTCCGCCGAAGAAATCGAAGAAATCAACAAAACGTGTGCGGAAATGATTCAAAATTGTTTGAAAAATTTAGATTAATCTGAAAAAGGAAAAAATATGGAACTTATCATCGGGATCAGCGGGGCATCCGGCGCAGGTTACGGCATTCGCTTACTTGAAATTTTAAAAGAAACGGAAATCAAAACGCATTTGATTATGACAAAAGCCGCTGAAGAAATCATTCGGACTGAAACAGATCATAATCCGAAAGATATTCGGGAGCTGGCGGATTTTGTATGGGATGAAAAAGATTTTTCGGCACCCATCGCCAGCGGGTCTTATAAAACGGCCGGTATGATTATTGCGCCCTGCAGCATGAAAACGCTCGGTCAGACGGCAAACGGCATTTCCGACAATTTACTTGTTCGTGCGGCTGATGTTTGTTTGAAAGAAGAAAGAAAGCTGATTTTAATGGTGAGAGAAACGCCCCTCAGTCTGATCCATTTGGAAAATATGGTCGCCGCAAAGAAAGCCGGTGCCACGATAATGCCTGCCAGCCCCGGATTTTACAGCCGTCCGGAAACGATCGACGAGTTATATAATATCATGGCCGGGCGCGCTTTGGATTTGGCGGGTATTGACAACCACGTTTACAAGCGGTGGAAAGAAGAATAACTTTTAAAACCGAAAAAACAATATCGGGATTCGATGAGAAAATCAAAATCTTTATAAATCAAAAAGTGTTTTTATGTTCCTGCTTTTAACGGCAGAATAAAATCAATACGGGATAGTAGGGTAGCTTGGTCCATCCTCGAGCGTTTGGGACGCTTGGACCGCGGTTCAAATCCGCGCTATCCCATAAGATTAAAATATCAACAAATTCTTTAATCATTCCCGAAAAATCCGATTTCTGTTTTTCAGCATGGGATAGTAGGGTAGCTTGGTCCATCCTCGGACGTTCGGGACGTTCGGACTGCGGTTCAAATCCGCGCTATCCCATTTGCATCACTGATTCTGATGAACTTTGTTTTTATGAATTCTATTGAATTTAACGGACTTCTCTGTTCTGAATATATAAACTGTTTTTGCAATTTTTATCTTATAGAAGTATATAGAATATGTCGGGAAGCTATTTATCAGCCGAACTCGTTTTACAGGATGTCCGAGAACCAAAAGAAAAGGTTAAGACACCAAAATTCCGAACAAAAAACAGGTGAAAACACATGTTCGATGAAAAATTCTTCGACGACGAAGAAACAGATAAAAAAACGCAAAAAACAGTAACCGGCATTCCGGTTTATGAACTGGATGTGGATAAATACATTCGAGCGTCTAAATGACACTTTTGAATGTCAGATTTTTTATTTTTTATTAAAAAATCAAACTTAGAATAATACAAAAAATAAAAATTATTGCAGAGCACTTGAAAGCGCGCTGCGCATCGTGCTGTGCAATAATACAAGAAACTGACTTTTTTTTGTTTTTTTACAGGCATTATTTCAACGCCCGCATGTATTTGCTGACATCAAAAGTCAAATCACGATCGATTTCATTGCCGTTTCTTGTTTCAAATTGAAGTTCTTCAACTTCGAAAAAATCTTCTTCAAACATTTTTATCACCTTTTTGTCCCTTTGAAGAGGGGCGGATGGTTTTCCTTTGATTGTTTTTTTGTATATACCCGTTTACAAAAATAGTTAATTGAAATATTTTAATAAACGGATATAAAGTGAAACGTACAA
>CAYUQC010000015.1:0-32625 GCA_964446755.1 uncultured Methanosarcinales archaeon | reverse complement strand
AATTAAATTTAAAATTATTATAGGAAGTATATAAGAATATTCTAAAAAGAAATAGTAGTTTAAAAATATATTAACACAGTAATAGATAATCTGAAAATAGAATTAATAATAGAAATGAAGAAAGAAGAGATGAAGAAAAAAATTAAATCAGTCTTTTTTAACGGCAATCACGCCCATGTGATCAACATGGAACGGTGCCAAATCTGCCGTTTTTAAAATATTAAATGAAGCATCATTATTTTTTTCCAAAAATTTGATTTCTTCGGCAAAGACTTTTTTCGGATTTTTGGCGACATCAACGCTCCGGGCTTTAATGGACAAAATCAAATGGCCGCCTTCGTTGAGGAAATAAGCCGCGTTTTTGCAGGCGATCGCTGCCTGATTCGCCTGGGCGACATCCTGAAAAATCACGTCAACGGGCTCAACAATCGGGAAATAAAGTTCCGGCCTTGTTGCGTCCGAAAAAATAGGAATGATATTTTTTCTTCTTTCGGCGAGCATAACTAAATCACGCATCGGCCGTTCCGAAAACTCAACCGCGTAAACAACGCCGCCGCCTTCGGCCAAAATGTCGGAGACATGGCTGACGGTTGTGCCGTTTGCGGCGCCGAGATAAAGAACACGGGAATCAGATGTGAGCGGAATTTTGATTTTCTTTTGATAAAGCGCGCCCAGTTTGCTTCTTTTCGGATCCCATGACCGGTATTCCGTACCGTCGTCATCGGTCATGATTTTTTCGCCGTAAACAACCGAACCCGGCGCGGCATTCTTTGTATAAAGCTGGAACTTTCCCCGCATACGGCCTTCGTAAACGCCGGCGGAATAAGGTTTCAAGAAACCGGTCATTCCCTGTCCTCCTTTTGCAAAGCGTTCTGTTTGATCCGGCTGATTTTGTTGTTCAAATCCGATTCGATTTTCGGATTGAGCCCGCCGGAATAATAATCCGTTCGAGCCGAAAGGCTGACCGCGGCAGCGAACGAGCGGGCGATTTTGCCGCGCAGACGGAAAGGTGCCGTGTTCAGAGCCGGGTGACTGAAAATGATACCGTGTTTCGGTGACGGCGCGTTGGAGCGCAGATGTTTGACCATTGCTTTTTCCGCACCCATGACCTGAATGCTGCCGGAAGGCATGGCTGCCAGATGTTTAAGACCGCCTGCCGTACTGAGAAGGCGTGCCCCTAAAACAACGCCGGTGATTTGAGAGAGATTGGGTGCCGTTTCTTTCATTTTCATTTCAATAAAAGACTCAACAGCCGCTTTACGCTCGTAAAGAGAAAGAATGTCGTCGGCAAAGGATTGAAGCAAAAGAAGATCTTCATGCGCTGCCGGTGCGCCCATCCGGGATTGGGAAGCGGATTCCGGAATCTCGGAAACAAAACGGACGTATGCTTCACCGGGCAAATCCAATTCCGGATAATAAGCGCTGTACCATTCGGTCAGCCGCTCCGTTAAATGATTAATCGTTTCGTTCAAATCATCCAAAGCTTCAACCGCCTGAATCACTTTTTTGTCTTCCGTCATGGAAGCGGAAAGCTGTTTGCGGGCGGCCTGAACCGCAATTTCACGAATCGTTGAAACATAATCGGCATCGCCGTCTGTCAGTCCGGCTTCCCGGGCAGATTTCCTGTAATCCGGTTTTTCATTCCGAAAAACGGATTTAAGCGCAGAAACGGAACGGATATTTTGAGAAGAAGAAAGTGCAGAGATTAATTCATCCGATAATTCCGAAGATGTGGAAACCAGCGGTTTTTCCGACAAAGAAAAAGCGCCGTCGTAAGTGACGGTTCCGAACCATGCCGAAAAAGATTTGGGTTTATTCTCGGAACCGGAGGAATCAGACATGATATTCCGCTCCTCTGTTGTTGGCTTTCGTGATTAAAACTTCGCTGCCGGCAGGCATTTTTTCAAGAAGAACGGATTTAAGTTCTTCCGAGTGTCTGCGGTCTTCCGAAAAACCGTAGATAGCCGGACCGAAGGAACTTATTCCTGCACCGTGAATGCCGTTTTTGAGCATCAGACCGATTACGGATTTGACGTCATGCGGCTGAACGGCAACTTCATGCTTTTTGAAACCGACTTTCTGTAAATGATTGACGGCATTGCCGAGAGCTTCAATATTTTGTTCAAGAATGGACGGAATCATCTGCATCAGAACAATATGAGAGACTTCCCGAACTTCCTCAATCGGAATCGGACAAACGTTTTGGAAAAAATTCTTTTCTTCTTCGCCGTTGATGCCGACTTTCGGCGGAACGGCAACAACAACATCCCAGTCAGGAAAATCCAAACGGAGCAGTAAATCTGCCGGCGGTGCCGTGCTTCTTGAGGAGGGTAAAAAGCCGTTCTTATCAGCCGTTTTGTGACCGGAATCAACAATAAATCCGCCGTGTTCGAAGGCCAGAACACCGATACCGGAAGTGCCGCCGCGGCGCGTGATCTGCGCCAGTTCTTTGACGCTTTTGCCGAGACTGTAAAGATCGTTGACAGCCATAGCTGTCGACAGTGCAATCTGGGTTCCCGAACCAAGACCGATATGCGGACGGACAGGAGAAAGAAATTCAAATTCAACGCCTTCATTTTCAGGCAGCAGCGGGGACACGATACCGGCGACCTGCGCCGCAAAGTCCGGACGGCTGGTCTGAACAGTACCTTTTTCAAACCGTTCGGTCACAATGACAGCATCCGCTTTTTTGGCGCGAAGCGAAATGCCGCCGTCCTGGAGCGCCAGCCCGACACTGCCGTCAAGCCGGCCGAAGCCGCCGTTCATATCAATCAAGCCCATATGAATGCGGGAAGGCGTTTTTATTTCAAACATAGAATTCGTCAATAATGGTGAATTAAGTTATAAATGTAACCAAAAAAAGAACTCAAATAATTAAAGCTATTCGTTTGCAACAAGGCAAAAAAAGAATTTATTTTTATAAAAAAATCAAGATGAAACGGAAGAGCCTGATTTCTGGTCCGCCTTCTTTTGTTTGCGTTCCGTTTTCCAAGTCCGTATGTATTGGCGGATAAAATAAGGATAAAGATAACGGCGGATGACCCAGCGCGTATCTTTATTCAGCAGGAACCGTATGGCCGGTATATAAAGGCGCGGAATCCAGAATGAAAAAGACATGTCTGCGTCTCCTTCAAATGTCTTGTTTGTCATATCGGGCACAATACGGATGTCATCGCGGAGAATGGCTCCGATTTCCGCCGCTTTTTTGCGCTTTTTGGAAGAACGGGATGTTTCTTCAGCATTCACCAAATAAGCATAAACAGAAGCCTTAAACGAATGAACCGCACCGAAAGACAGCGCCGTATCGGCGGGATCCGACAGGCCGTAAATCACGTCGGCAGACATATTATCTATCTTGACCCGCAGAAGCAAATCCCCCGCCAACCGTGCCGACGCTTTTGAGATTCGAACGGCAGCGCTCAATGAATCCGAAACAAATTGTTCGGGATCGGACAGGTCGACATAGCGTTTAATTTCTTCATAAGAGTCAGAGAAATCAAAATCGGATTCATTTCCGTCATCGGATTCGCCGTCAAATTCATTTTGATCTTCACAAGTTTCGTCGGTTGAGACATTTTTCTTGTCAGCGGACGGCGGAACTTCTTCATCGAATTCGTAATCCGTTACAACTGTTTCAACGGTTGTAACTGTTTCCTCTTCGATAGCGGTACCTGTAAATTCGTTTTCACCATAAGTTGTGATGTCCTCCGTTTCGGAAACGACATCAGGCGTTTCTAAAATAACCGTTTGAGAACCGCCCGAAATTTCAATGTCCTTGGTGACGGTTTCCTCCGTGTGAACAACAATTTCGTATTCACTGCCGTTCTTTCTGCTTTCGGTTGTCTGAACGCTGATCTTTTCATCCGTCACAGTAACGTGATATGTACTTTTCTCCGAATCGGACACATCGGTTTCTGAGTCCGGTTCCGAACCGCCCTCAAAATCATCTATATCCAGCAGATCGGTTTCGTAAAAGAGGATTTTAAATCGCAGGCTGATTGATTTGAGGAGTTTGCCGTTCACTGTCTTTAACGAAATGTCGGCAAAGAAACGCATAAAAAGCGTCAAAAGGAAAGCAACAGCTAAAATGAGAATTAAAAGGAGAAGAATCAGGCCGACTGCAAGAAGCAGGTAATGCCCGACTGTCATCAGAGCTGTCTGAAACGTCATGACACTGTCATCCGTTTAAAACGGAGTGCGGTTGGCAGCTCAGCAGCCGTCGTCGACTTCAATGATTCGGGCCTTGGGTTCTTTTTCTTTTTTGGCCGCTTTGACTTTATCAATAATGGCGGGAATCATGCTGAGGAATTTGACAATTTCATCTTCCAGGCGGGATTCATTCAAAGTCAGAATTTCGGTTTTGTCGCCGTCAATCACAATAAAAGCAACCGGTTCAACTTTTGCGCCGGCACCGCCGCCACCGCCGTAAGGCACTTTAGCCAAATCTGTGCCGGATTTGCCGCCGGCTTCAAACCCGCCGCTGACGAAACCGACAGAAAGTTTTGTGACCGGAATTAAGGTTTTTCCGCATGTGATGATCGGATCGCCGATAACGGTTTGTGCACTGACGATTTTTTCAAGCTCGTTAGTGACCTCTGAAATAACATCCTGGATTGTCATGATTCTCATCCTTTGTTTTTAAAATAAATAATTGACAATAAATTAAGTCTGATTCTATTTGACTTTATTTGATGATTTATTGACTTTGATATTTTTATCAACGAATTTGTATAATAAATTATCTCATCCGAACAAATTCATTCCGCCTCTGAAAAATCATCAAAGAACTTTTCCAGTTCATCCGCCAATTGAATCGGTAAAACATCCACAAATTCCGCACTTTCTTCTTCCGGAAAAGCTCTGAAAACCGAATATTTTCCGAGTTTCGGAGCCGAACTCTTCTGAAAACGTGCGTCCAGTAAAATCCGAACGCCGTAATCGGTCGGTGACCGGACGACGCGTCCCATCGCCTGCCGGATCCGGCGGATGGTCGGAATGAGGATGACAAAATTCCATCCTTTACCGGGGCCGAAGACGGTGTCGTACGCTGCCTCAACCGCTTTGGTTCGGTCATTGAGCGCGGGGTAGCCGATGCCGACAACGATTACCGAACGCGCCCGGTCATCGCGGTAATCAATGCCTTCGCTGAGCGTGCCGAAAATATAACTGACCAAAACACTGCGTCCGCCGGATTCACCGATTTTAAAAAACTCTTCGCGCACGGCATTGGACGACACGCCCGGCTGGTCCAGCAGGATTTTGATTCCCGCATCGTTCAGCATCCATTCCCGGCATAAAAACGAATAATATTTTTCGGCTTCGGCAAAACTCTGGAAATAAACAATCGTATTTCCCTGCGTCGCGCAGACTGCGGACACAAGCGTCTGCTCAACGGTTTCCCGGACCCAGACATGATCCCTTTTGCTTTGATAAAGCGGCGGAACGGAGACGGCAAAAGTGCGCCGGCGGTCCGGCGGAAAAGTAATCGGATAAGCAATCTCCAGTGTCGGGCGTTCGATACCGAGCGTTTCTTTCGCCATGTCAAACGGGCGGAAGGTGGCCGACATCAGCACCAGCCCGCCGAGAGAATCAAAAAGCGGCGCGGTCACATTTCGAGGGATACATGTGAAAAGCTCGACACGCCCGTAAATATCGTTCGTTTCAACATCGCGCCGGATGTTTAAAATCGGATAATAATTCGGATTTTCGGAGTTGAGCATGTAAGCAAAAATGAAATTAGAGGTGCGGACAATATTGGATTTCCGGCGGACCGTATCGGCGCCCGATTTGTAACGCTCATGATAAACGGATTCGATTTCGTCACCGATTTCGGAAACGTTGATGAGAATGTTTTGAATCGACTGAACGGTCAATTTTTTGCCTTCTGCTGCGTTGTAATCCGCAATTTTCCGAAGAAAACGCTCTTTCAAATAATCAAAGCGCTCGTAAGGATCACTGATCTGAATATCAATCCAATTCGTTCCGACCCGGTTCCGTTCACCGAAACCGAGCGCTTTTTCGTATGAATCGCGAACGGCTTCAAAATACAAATGGAAAATTTTTTGAGCGTCTTCCTTTAATTTCTCGGGAAAATGATTGGCATGCTCTTCGATTTCGTTGATGGCGCGTTCAATAACACGTTCGGAAATCGTAATGGAAGAGTGGGAACGTGCCGCATTTTCAATATTGTGCGCTTCATCAAAAATAACAATAACGTCTTCAGGCAGCTTTTCAAGCCAGCCGAGAAGAGTCAAGAAAATTTCCTGGCTGAGAACGTGATGATAATTGCAGATGATCAAATCTGCGTGCTTCATTTCCCGTTTTAAAAGCTCATAACCGCACATTCCCTTCTCATCGGCATATTCTTTGATGTCTTCCGAACTCCTGACATCGTCAAAAAGCCACTTCTTAAACGGCGTGGCGTCTGATTGGAGAACTTCATACAAATACGGGCAGATTCGCTCTCTCTTTTTTTGAAGTTCGGGTTCCATTTTTTTGAGATCGTTTTCAATTTCCCCCGCCAAAAGTTTTTCGCGCGCATCGCCTGATTTTTTATAACGCTCATTGGATTCAGACAATTCTTTTTTGGCTTTTACGTAAATGCGCTCTTTTTCCAAAAGCTCATACGTGTTTTCGGTTTTGGCGCGGCACTCTTCATAATCCAGATGGTCGGGGCAAACGGATTGCTTGCCTTTCATGACGGCGACTTTAATGTCCGTTTTCCGTTTGATGTCCCGTGCCTCATGAATGAACTGAACCATTTGCTGATGCACGTTTGTGACGATGATGACTTTTTTGTTCTGTTTCTCGGCAACATCCAATGCCGGCGCAAGCGCGCTGAGCGTTTTCCCCGTCCCGCAGGCACCTTCAAAGAGAACAACCTCTGCCTTTTCCAATGCCGATGCTATCTGCTTCATGGCATCTTCCTGATTGGGATAGCAGTTCGGTTTGGTGAAGTATTTCATAAAACCGGGCGCGTTCTGCTGCGCTGTCTTCATATCAAACGCCGTTGTAAATTGAGATTTTTCCTGTGTCGGTTCGTTGTCCATTCTTCTGCCGGCCTGCTTTAAAAACAAATCGCGAGACGGGTGAAAGTATTCTATTCACCCGATCACGCCATCAAACGGATTTCTGAAAGCAAAATCATTCATTCTATATATCAGATTTCTATTTGACTGTATTTGAGTTTCAGACAGCTGTTTCTTTTTTGAGCACAAGCAGCGGATTTCCGGCTTTGTTTTTTTGATAAACGCGGATTTCAAGTGTCTGGTTAGAAGAAAAACCGTAATTATTGGACGTTCCTGTTTCACCGTTCACCGAAACGAAAATACTCGAAACGGAAGCGTTCAGACTGTCGTTTCCCGATAAGATCAACGTTTCTCCCGAAGACCAAAAGCCGTCCTGAAGCATGCCTTTGTTGTTCTTTTCAAAATATGAATTCTTTTTATCACTGCCGATATTTTCATAATGAACCGAAACATCGCCGTAAACCATCTTTCCGCCTGACCCCGGAATTCCCGTGTATGCGTTGCCTTTTCCCGCAATCTGAACAGAAACGTCGGCTAATGAAACGGAATTACCGCCCGCATGTTTCAAAATCAGAATATTGTCCTGAAAACGTATTGAATCGTTATAGCGGTCACCGCCGGAGAAGTCAATAACATTGATTTTAACAGGTGATGCGGGGGACAAATCATCGAAATTTCCGAAAACGGCCCCGCCGCCCAAAATGAGAATACTGCCGAGTGAAAACGTAAGCATCATCAGCAATAAAGAAGAAATCTGCATCAAAAATCACGGTTGAAAGAAAAACAAATAATCCGTTAAAGATGCTGATTTTTTTGAAATGCGAAAGTTTTTAAAAATAATTAAAAAGAACCGATTTTATAAATACCTCAATATAGATAATCAAGTCCGATTCGGAACCCAACCGGATTACAAAAACAATCGCCTATTTATACAGCAAAGTTATTCGGCAGAGAAAATGGAAGGAAAAAAATGAACGCAAAAATGAAAGGCGCTGTATTCGGTATTTTAGCTGCAGTCAGTTACGGGACGAATCCGCTTGGCGCATTGTTTCTGTACGATGAGGGCATAAATCCCGACTCTGTCTTATTTCATCGCTTTTTCATTGCGGCAATACTGCTCGGCGTAATCATGATCCTTCAGAAGCAGTCTTTTAAAGTCACTAAAAAAGAATTGTTCGTGCTGGCCGGACTGGGCGTTTTATTCGCCGCGTCATCTCTCGGACTGTTTGTGAGTTTCAAATATATAGAAGCGGGTGTCGCTTCCACGATTCTGTTTATCTATCCGGTCATTGTCGCGGTCATCATGGCGGTTTTCTTCAAAGAAAAAGTTTCGCCGGTTACCGTTCTGTCCATTGTGCTGGCGCTTGGCGGGGTCATTTTACTTTACGGCGGAAACGGTAGCGGAAGCTTAAACCCTTGGGGCGTGATTTTAGTCCTGTCCGCTTCACTGACATATGCGCTTTATATCATATTTGTTAACAAGGCCGAGCTTCGCATTCCGGACATTAAGCTGACATTTTACGTGCTCGTGTTCTGTACGGTGACAATATTCATTCATTCGCTGACCTCGGAAACCAGCCATCTTCAGCCGCTGACCACGCTGAAAATGTGGTTTTGGGCAGCCATGCTGGCGTTGATTCCGACAGTCGTCTCTTTACTTCTAATGGTCAAAGCCATTCGTTTGATCGGCTCCACGCCGACGGCGATTATGGGTGCTTTGGAGCCGCTGACAGCCGTTGTGATCGGTATCGCGGTTTTCGGAGAAGCGCTGACATTGCAGCTGATCATCGGCATTCTTCTGATATTGGCCGGTGTGGTGCTTATCGTTGCCGGAAAATCTCTCAAAATAGATGAAATCGGATTTTTGAAAAAAAATAAAGCCGGATAAACGGATTTTATTTTTTCATGTTTTCATTCTGATAAACACCGCGGTACAAATTTTGGGCATCCGTGCCTAATCTGAAGAACAGAAGCTGCATGACTCTGGCGTCTTTTTTCATGTCAAATCCTGACGGGTTGTGGACAATGATAAGACATTCGCTGCGTCCGCTGTAACCGGCATCCCACACGGCAGTTCCGAGAACGACACCGCTGCGGGTGAGACTGGAGCGGTGGTAAGCAACTGCGCCGATATTTTTCGGGATGTTGACGGTTTCATTCAAAACGATTGAATAAACGCCGGGATTCAAATGAAGCCAGCCGTCTTCGCCGAAATCCAAACGCTTTTTGTCCGGTGTTTTCCGGCCGCTGTTGTCAAAATCGACAGCTCCGGCACCGTTCAGCTCATAGACTTCGGCAACCGTCATTTCAAACCCGTTGGGCTGCGCCTGTTTATCCAGGTCCAAATAATTTTCAACAAGCGGCGGGTTTTGAGAAATATGTTCTCTGATTTCTGCATCTGATAAAAAGGACATTTGTTTAACCTCGTTTGGTTGTTTAAGACCGTTCGAATAATTTTTCAAGTTCTTTCTGAGAGAAAATTAAAATCGTCGGCCGGCCGTGCGGACAGGAATACGGATTTTCCGTCAGTTTCAGCTGGCGGATCAGCTCTTCCATTTGTGCCTGATTACAGGACGCTCCGGCCTTAATTGCCGCTCTGCACGCCGTCCGTTTGGCAACCGTATCACGGGCGCCTGTTTCATCTTTTACTTTGCCGAAAGACAATAAATCGGCAATAAAATCATGAACGGTTGAAACATCTTCCATTCTGCCGAATACGACGGGGACGAAACTGATGGCGTACGAATAATCACCGAATTCGGAAATACCGAACCCGACCTCTTCCAGGTAGGGAATGTATTCATCCATGAGCACTTTTTCCTTCGGCGTTAAATTGATGACAACAGGAGAAATCAGTTCCTGAACCGAAATATTCTCCCGCTTTTTGATAATATCATAGAAAATCCGCTCATGCGCAGCATGCTGATCGATCACCAGCAAACCGCCGTCTTTTTCCGCCAAAATATAAAGATTGGAAATCTGCCCGACAACACGGATGTTATCCAAAATACTGATTTCCGACGGCGTTTTATTATCTTCTTTTTTGCCCGTTCCCGACAGTAAGCGTCCGGTCGCTTTCAAACGCTTGTCCGTGTCTTTTGCCGGCGCAACATATCCCGTCCCGTATTTATCCGGAACCGCTGACAGGGGAGAGTCACCGAAAACAGTTTCTTTGACCTGTTTTTCCTCAGCTTTTTTTATTTCCGGCTCGGAGAAAGCGGCTTTTGTAGAGTATGTTGCCGATGTTTCTTTGACGGAGTTAACCGCAGAATCCGCTGTCTTGGAAGAGCCGGAATCTGTTTTGAATCCGTTTTTTAATTCATCTTTTGCTTCCGGCCTTGTTTCGGATTTTTGAGGTGCGCCGAAGTCGGAAAATGATTTTTCAACAACTTTTTTGGCTTCAGCCGCCGTTACTTTCGGTGCCAGTTCATAAAGGCGAAGCGTTGTTTCGATCACGTCCGAAACGATCCTGATCAAACGGTTTTCATCTTTAAAACGGACCTCGACTTTCCGCGGATGAACATTGACATCCACTTCGGACGGATTTATTTTGAGATGAATCACGGCTGCCGGATACCTGTCTTTGGGCAGTTTTGTATAATAACCGAGCCGAATGGCTTTAACGAGTTCTTTGGAAGTGACCGGGCGGTTGTTGACAATAAAATAAAGATTATCCGTTGTTGTTTTACTGAAAGTCGGCTTGGAAATGTAGCCGGAAATTTCCATATCGGCGTATTCGGTCAGTGATTTGATTTGGTCAACGGCTTCCTTCCGGTTTTCACCGAACTGAGATTCCATATTATCGGACGGAATTTCCATCATAACACGGGCCGCTTCATGACCGAGAATGTCAACAATCGAATTGAATAAGCCGGACGACGCGCTGGATAAGACCGTCCTGCCGTTATTTATCAGCGTAAACGAAATCCCGGGGTTTGCCAGAATCAGATCGCTGACCATGCCGGCGATGTGAGATAATTCGGTAGCATCGCTTTTCATATACTTCAAACGCGCCGGCGTGTTGTAAAAAAGCGTGTTGACGATAACGGTGGTGCCGTCAGGCGCGCCGATATCCGTTATTTCCTGCCGGTCGTCTTCCAGATAAAGACGCGTTCCGGTTGAATCTTCCTTTCGTTTTGTGATGATTTCGAACTTGGAAACGGAACTGATGGCTGCAAGCGCTTCTCCGCGGAAGCCCATCGTTGAAATGCTTTCCAGATCCGAAATCGTTGAAATTTTGCTCGTCGCGTGTTTAATCGGAGACAAAGCAACGTCTTCCCGCGACATGCCTTTGCCGTCGTCGCGGACGGAAATCATTGTTTTGCCGCTGTCCTTTAATTCGACACGGATATTTTTCGCGCCGGCATCAATCGCATTGTCAACCAGTTCCTTGACAACGGAAGCGGGGCGCTCGACCACTTCACCGGCCGCGATTTTGTTAATAGTATCCTGATCCAGAACGTGAATAAAAGAATCCTTGGTCATGTTATCTCTCTGTGTTTTTTGAATTATTTTGATTTTGTTTCATTTATAGTTTCACTTTCGGACCTGTCAGCAGAGAGCTGAAATACGTTTTTGATAAAAATTCATGAACCGACGAAAGAATTATTTTTCCTTTTCCGAGGTCTGCGGCTATATGAACCGGCCGGCCTTCACCGTCTTCTTCAATCACGGAAAAACGGCCGCCGATGTTTCGGAAATACCCGTCACAATAAACGGAGTCTGTTTCACCCGTCAGCGGGCTGCTGCGCGGAAGCAGGACATCTGTCTGCACGTACTCCGCCTCGAGTCCGAAGCGGGCGAGCGATGTGACGGCAGGCTCGCGGCAGGCGCTGCATGTGCTGACTTCTTTCAGCGGTGAAAACATCAAAAAAACGCCGCCGTTTTCAACGAAATTGAAAATTTTCTTTTGAATTTTAACATCCGCCAGCGCGCCGCTGACGGCAGCGTGTTCGGGATAAGTAAATCCCGCCGGAACAATCAAAAGCTTTGCCGGCGGCATATGCGGCGAATTGAGGGAAGCGGGAGCCGCGACAGTTGAAGAAATACCGTACTCCTGAAACATATGCTCAAAAAAAAGCGGACTGTCCCACAGGATGATAACGTCGGGCATGGTTTGATCTCGGATTTTTATAAAAGTTTAAGTGAACATCCGTTTTCATCCTTTTAACGGTTCCTGTCTTCAATCAAGAAAATGCATAATTTCCGTTATTTTTCATTTATTGAAAAATGATTTCCGGTTTTGCAGTATTCTGAATTTTCTGCAAACACCGCCTTCCACCGACTTTTGAAAAAGTGTGAGTGAAGCGAGTAATTTTTGCAAACACAATGTTTATGTGTGTAATCGGCGTTCATTTCATAAAATTTCGGTGACGACATGACAAGCATACCCGCAACACAGGATGCACGCCTGAAGCGTGTTCGAATGATGGCCGACTACCAGTTCGGAAAAGGAGCGGGCGCTGTCTTATTTGATGATGACGCCACTTTCAAGCTTTCCAAAACCAAACGCATCCGCCAGATTCTTTCCGGCGGTGAAAGAATTGCGACCGTCCGTGCCAAAGACGGATTTTTTACACTCAGTATAGAAGGCGCAAGGCGTCTGCACGCTCACTTGAAAGCACCGGCAATGCGCGTTGCCGTCGTTGACGATGCGGCGCCGTTTGTCGCGATGGGAAAGACGGCATTCTGCAAACACATTATCTCGATTGATCCCGATATTCGCGCAATGGAAGAAATTCTCGTGACCGACAAAGACGACAAACTCCTTGCCACAGGACAGCTTGTTTTATCACCGCAGGAAATTCTTCACAGCAGTCAAGGAGCCGCCGTATTGGTCAGAAGCGGTATTGACAAGGAAGAAAAAGAAGATTAATGTCAGCCGATGCTTGACAATAATTTTAAATCAATTCATCGTATTTATTATCATTATTACATTCACACCATTTCACAGGAGTTGACGCCACTGCCGGAAAATTTTTTAACAACATTCATCGTTCCCGATAATGCTGTTATTGACGATCAGAAAATTGCCACTGAAGCCGATATGATTATCGGCAACCACGCGGTCATTGCGCGCGATGTAAAAGGCGGATTTGTGATGGTCGGCGAAGGTGTTCACATTACCGGTGAAATCAATACAGATGACGATATCCGCGCGGATGTTTGGTGCAAGTTTGACCAAAATGTAAACGTCGGCGGCGATGCTTATCTGGGTGAATTCACAACGATTACCGGCAAAATCGTTGTGGAAGGCGATCTGGATATCGGCAAGGAAGTCAAACTCAACGGCGGTTTTTTATCCAAAGGCTGGATTGTCGTAAGAAATCCGCTTCCTGTCATGGTTTTCATTTTTCTGTACATCCGTGCAATGATCGGCATCGGTAAAACGAGCGAGGAAATCGATAAAGCGCTGAATGAATTATTTGAAGACGATGAGGAAATCGACTTCGAAAACATGGACGAAGACAAAATGTCCCAAATTCTCAGCCGCGGCCGGTTCTTTGTCATTCCGCTCGGTTCCAAAATTTCATCCGAAAGCATCAACGTTCCCGAAGACGTGATTATCGGAAACGACTGTGATGTCAGTACAAGAATCATCTGCAAGCGTTTTGAAAGCGGTAAAAATTTGGTTTTCAACGGTTTCATCCGCTCCAAAGGAGAAACACTCATTGGAGAAGGTTCCCGGATCATCGGTGACATCAACGCTGCAAAGGTCATCATTGACAAAAATGTCAAAATCGACGGTAAAATCTCGGCCAAAACCGTTTGGATCCATGAAACGTCTTTTGTGGAAGGCAAAATTTCATCCGGCAATATTCGATTTATCACAGGCGACGGGTTTGACATCAAAGATCCGGAAAACGCCGAGAAAGCAACCGTTCTTTCCAAATCCGATTCTTTCGACCTGATGAACACAAACATCACGGAAAAGAAAGAGGAAGAAGTTCCCGACATTGAAATGGAAGAATATCTTGAAAATGATTCGGCAGAAAGAGACGCCGAACAAGAAGTTCGGGAAGCGGAAATGGAAGAAGAATTAACGGCAGAAGAAGCGGAACCCGTTGAAACCGAAGCTGATATCAAACCTTCCGAAAATGAAAAACCGGAAGAGGCTGTTCCGAAAACAGGCAGCACGTCAAAGAGAGCTCAAAAGAGAAGGTCCAAGAAAGCAACTGCCGAGCAGCGTGAAGATATGACGATCGTGAATGTTTTCACGGGCGAAAATATTGAAGAAACGGAAACGTCAAAAGAACAATCTGAGTCGGAAGATGAAAAAACCGAATCGGAAAAAGAGGAAACGTAAAAGAAAGAAAAGAAAATTAATATTTTCCGGTTTCCATCCTCTTTCCTTCTCTCAATTCATCGGATAAATCTTCATCATCGCTTTCAATCACGAAATTACCGATATAAGTGCAGTTTTTGCAGCGGTAAATGTCACCCATGACGCCGCCGGTTTCAAGATAGAGAGTTGCTTTTCCGCACTGCGGACAAATTAAAACCATAAAAATCATCTCCGATTGTTTTTCAGTAGTACAATATTATGAAAATATTTATATTTAAACTCGTATGACGACAGTTGATAACATGAGCCAAGCCACCCCTGCAATGAAACAATATTATGCGGCAAAGGAAGAATGTCCCGATGCTCTCGTTTTTTTCCGCATGGGCGACTTTTACGAATCATTCGGCGATGATGCCAAAACCATTGCCAAGGAGCTTGAAATCACGCTCACCAACCGCGGCAAGACCGAAGACGGCAAACAAATGCCGCTTGCTGGAATCCCTTACCACGCCATTGACAATTACCTGCCGCGTCTGATTAAAAAAGGATACAAAGTCGCCATCTGCGAGCAGCTGGAAGATCCGAAAAAAGCGAAAGGCATTGTCAAGAGGGGCATTGTCCGCATTGTCACACCCGGAACAGCCATTGATTCATCAATCATCACGGATGCCGCCAACAATTATTTAATGGCGCTGACAGGTACTTTTAATCCCGGCGGCGATTCCGGGAAAAAGGCGAAGGGAACGGAAAACGAAACGTTCGGCATTTCTTTTATGGATATTTCCACCGGTGAGTTTTTCGGCAGTCAGTTTGAAGATGAAGCGCCTTATGAAAAAGTCATCAGCGAAGTGGCCCGGCACAGACCTTCAGAATGCATCATTCAGGAATCATTGGCCGAAAATGAGTTGCTGATGAACCGTCTGGCCGAAAACAAAGTCAAAATCGAAACGTTTTCATGCTCAAAATTATCAGCCGAAGTTGAAAAATGCGAATCCGACCTTCTGAAGCAGTTTAAGATTTCCACACTGGAAGGCATGGGCTTCAAAGGAATGGATTACGCTGTCCTTGCCTGCGGCAAAACGCTTGACTACGCGCTAAAAACACAAATGAGAGAACTCGAACATATTCAGACCGTTCAGTTCTACTCCATGTCAAAGCACCTGATTTTGGATTCAATGACGCTTCGCAACTTGGAAATTATCAAAAATACACGTGATGACGGTGAAAATTATTCACTCATCCGTGTGCTGGACAAAACCAAAACGCCGATGGGGTCCCGATTGCTGCGGAACTGGCTGCTCCGCCCGCTGGTTGATCCGGCCGAGATTACCGGGCGTTTGAACGCGGTTTCTGCACTGAAGGAAAACAGTCTCCCCCGCTATGATTTAAGACAGCACCTTTCAAACATTTCCGATATTGAAAGGCTTGTCAGCCGCATGATATACGGTAATTCTAATGCGCGTGATTTAATTTCCATGCGCAACTCCCTTGCCGAACTGCCGGGACTCTGTGCCGTGATGGAGCAGATGTGCGGTTCGGAAAAGACGGAGTCTGAATTGCTTTCAGAAATCTGCAATGACATTTCTCAATTCGGATTTGCCGCGGAGCTGACAGATCTGATTTCCAAAACAATTGTGGATGAGCCGCCGGTCATCGTGCGTGAAGGAAAAATGATTCAGCCGGGTTACAGCAGCGAACTGGACGAACTCAGAAATGTCTCGGGCGACAGCAAGGACTGGATTGCCGATTTCCAAACGAAGCAAAGGGATCAGACAGGCATTAAAAATCTGAAAGTCGGTTATAACAAAGTGTTCGGTTATTTCATAGAAGTCACAAACGCGAACAAGCATTTGGTTCCTGAAAATTACATCCGGAAGCAAACGGTCGCAAACGGTGAACGCTATTTTACGCCGGAACTCAAAGACCGTGAAAACCTGATTTTAACGGCGGACGACAAGTCGGTTGCTTTGGAATATGAAATATTCCGGGAAGTGACGGAACAGGTGGCTTCTTATGCCAAAGAAATCCAAAACATGGCGCATCTTATCGGAAAAATTGATGTGCTGTGCAGTTTTGCCGAAGCGGCGATTGAAAACAATTATGTCTGCCCGCAGTTGGACAACAGTTTGGAAATTCTGATCCGCGACGGGCGTCATCCGATTGTGGAAAAAGCAACGCCGGAAGCATTCGTTCCG
Organism: uncultured Methanosarcinales archaeon; assembly: GCA_964446755.1. GTDB lineage: Archaea > Halobacteriota > Methanosarcinia > Methanosarcinales > Methanosarcinaceae > Methanimicrococcus. Next base: position 16,117 of record CAYUQC010000015.1, on the reverse strand, counting down.
AATGATACGGAAATGGATGCGGTCGAAAACCAATTCCTTTTGATTACGGGCCCCAACATGGCGGGTAAATCCACATACATGCGCCAGATTGCAATGATCGTCGTAATGGCGCAGACCGGCAGTTTCGTACCGGCAGCGTTCGCCAAAATCGGCGTTGTTGACCGTATTTTTACGCGGATCGGCGCGCATGACGACCTGGCCGGCGGCAAAAGTACGTTCATGGTGGAAATGGTTGAGCTGGCGAATATTTTGAACAATTCGGGCGAACGCAACTTGATTCTTCTCGATGAAATCGGCCGCGGAACCAGCACATATGACGGGTACAGCATTGCAAAAGCGGTGGTCGAATACATTCACAATAAAGATAAAAAAGGTGTTCGGACACTGTTCGCAACGCACTATCATCAATTGACGGCGCTTGAAAACAAACTGAAGCGGCTGAAAAACTTCCATATCGCGGTTCGTGAAACCGGAAACGATTTGGTTTTCCTTCGAAAAATCGTTCCGGGCGCCACCGACAAAAGTTACGGCATTCATGTGGCCCGGCTGGCCGGCGTTCCCGATAAAGTGAATGAACGCGCCGCTGAAATTTTAAAAGAAATTGAAAACGAAAGCCTGGCGGAAGATGAAGACCGCGGTAAAAAGAGAACGGCGCGCTACACGCAGCTTTTGCTTTTTGATCCGGAAAGTGCAGGCGCTGAAGAGCGGATTATTGAAAAATTCATTGAACATCCGGAAATTGAAGAACTTAAAAACGAATTTCGGGATTTGGATGTCAATCATATGACGCCGATGCAGGCGCTTCTGAAATTAGAAGAAGTGAAAGAAAAACTGCGCCGGCTGGAAAAAGAATCCCATAATTAAAATAAAAGAAAGTAAAATGCGGCATCAGTTCATAAGTTTTCTTCATTCTTTGCTCAAGATGGGGTAACTTTCATCACGCACCGCAATTCTGTTAATGAATCCGTCTTATTTATGAATTCTGTTTCAAATTTGAAAATTTAAAAAGCGTGCTTTGGAGAGAGAGATTTGTCCCTGACCTTAAAAGCGGTTGAAAACATTCCTTTGATTGAAAAAGGAGACGATATTGCCGAAATGATCTGCCGGAACGCCCCGGAAATTGCCGACAAAGATATTGTTGTAATTGCGTCAACGATTGTTTCAAAATCTCTCGGATTGACTTTCCGTGAAGAAGATATTGTTCCGGACTCTGAAGCTGAACGGATTGCCGCCTTAAACGGCAAAGATCCGCATTTTGTCCGGGCCGTTCTCGATGAAAGCCTTGAAGTGTTCACGGAAGCCCCGTTCATGCTTGTCCGAAACAAAAACGGGCATGTCTGCATCAACGCAGGAATCGACGCGTCTAATGTCGGAAACGGACTGCTTTTGAAACTGCCGGAAAACCCCGACAGCCATGCGGCCGCAATTGGAAAATCGATCGAACAAAAAACCGGCAGAAAAATAAGTGTAATCATTACTGATACCAACGGGCGCGCTTTTAAGGACGGGCAGACGAACGTCGCGATCGGCCTTTACAATATTAAAGCCATACGCCGGTGGATCGGTGAAAAAGATCTTTACGGCATGGTTTTGGAAATTTCCGAAGAGGCAGTCGTCGACGAAATTGCGGGCGCTGCGAATCTGGTCATGGGTGAAGGCGGCGGCGGTGTTCCGGCCGTTATTGTCCGCGGCTTGGATCTTTACACAGACGAAGCGGTCTCAATTACCGATATGTATCGCGATGAAGAAAAAGACGTAATTATTCACAGTCTTTTGAAATTGAAAAATGAGAGAAATGAAAAATAAATCATGTCTGATGAATGATTTCTTTCATTTCCTTTTCCAATTTTGAAATAATTTCTTTTTCGACGGCTTTTAGTTCATCCAATTTGTTCATCGTCTCAATGACTTGTTTTTTAACGTCTTCAATGCTGTAAGCCGACTCATGGATCCTTTTCTGCATGAACCAGTCAACAATCAATCCGTCAAAAAAGAAATCTGCGAATTTTAAAAATCCGCCCGTTTCAAAGCAAATGTCGTTGGTGATTTGAACATCCGCCAGCTCCGCATTGAATAAACGAAGACGGTGCTGCGCTTCTTCGGCTTCGGCAGCGGCATCGTCTACTTTGGAATGTTTGACCGCCGTCGTAATCAAACCGCCGGCAAACATGTCAAAAACACCCCAATTCGACGCGCTGCCCAAACTTTTCAGTGACCGATCAAGACTTTCCAGCACATCTGTGCCGGCATTGAAAGCCTCTTCGATTTCCCGAAGATTGTTTTTGTTATCCTCGATGCGCTCTTCCAGTTTCATTATCTTCTGCGCGGCTGCCCCGTTTTCCTGACGAAGCATTTTTTCTTTTTCAACATAGAAAAACTGATATTCGGCTTCCGACCCGATATATTTCTCATTGTCCGCTTCGATTTCCCGGATTTGAGTGCGGACATCCTCTAAATTCAAAAGGCACTGCTCATAATGAAGCCGGGCGGATAGTGCTTCACGCTGTTCTTTCTCTGCTTTTTCTTCAAACCGCCCGATGATTTTGTAAAACAACACACTGAGATTATTGCCTGTTAATCTTTCCGCATCTTTGTTTTCTTTATCTGATGTCGTTTTCAATTTTTTTTCATTTGCTTCCAATTCAGCCAATTCGGCTTCCAAAACAGAAAGTTTGGAATTGTTTTTATGGAAATGATAAACATCCTGACGCGCCTGTTCCATTTTTTCATTAATCGCTTTATACATTTGATTTCTTTCCTGAAAAATCATTTATGGATAAATAACGAATAAAATATGGACGTTCTATTTCTTAGAATTATGCCTGAATGTGATATTATGCCGCGTCAAATGCCTTCCAACCCGAATCTCAATACTCGATACGATCTTGAAAAACTGAAAACAATTTACTTAGCCGGCGGCTGCTTCTGGGGAACGCAAGCCTACATGGCACGTGTCCCCGGTGTCGCGGAGACGACGGCCGGTTACGCGAACGGGCAAACCGAAAATCCGACGTACGAAGAAGTCTGCACACTGCCGACGGGTCATGCCGAAACCGTTCGTGTCCGTTACGACCCCGAAGTGCTGCCGCTTGAAAAATTGCTTAAAGAATTTTTCAAAACGGTTAACCCGACTCAAAAAGGGCGTCAGGGAAATGATATCGGTGACCAGTACAGAAACGGCATTTATTACACGGACGAAAAAGACGTCCCAGCAATTCGTGCCGTTATTGAGCTGGAACAAATGAAATACGATAAACCGATTGCGACAGAAGTTGAACCGGTCCGCTGCTTTTACGAAGCTGAAGGATATCATCAGGATTATTTGGAAAAAAATCCTGGCGGGTACTGCCATGTGGATTTATCGAGATTAAATGAATAATTTTTGTTTTATCCCCGACTATTTTACATTTTTCTAAAATAATTGTTTTTAAAGATTATTATTCCCAAAAGAGATTATTTTTTATATTAGTATAGGTTTTATTATAACCGAACATATAATAATAATTTCTAACAAGGACTTTTTTTGAGGTGGTGGCAATGGGAAGAAATCTAAAAATCATCGGTTTATTTGCGGTAACAGTTTTGTTTTTGATGGTGGCGGTCGGAACAGCCGCTGCGGATTTTGAAGGCGGCGACGGAACAGCCGCCGGGCCGTATCAGGTAAAAACAGCGGACCAATTAAACGACGTCAGAAACAATCTTTCAGCACATTATATTTTGATATCGGATATTGATTTGGCGGGAACAGCCTATGAAAATAATTGGGTGCCGATCGGTAAACATAACAGTGAATTTAAAGGAACCTTCGAAGGAAATAATCATAAAATCGAGAATTTAGTGATCCGGTTTGATGACAACAATGCAGGTTTTTTTGGTGCCGTCAACAGCAGCCGGATTTCAAATTTAACACTCATAAATGCAGATATTAATGTGACAAATAATTCCTACAGTAAATATAATACAAGCGGCATTGCAGGAAGAGTCATAAACAGTTCGGTTATTAACTGCCATGTCAGCGGAAAAATTATCGGCAAAGGCGGTGTCGGCGGTATTGCCGGAGGCGCTTTCAATTCAAACATTGAAATGTGTTCATTTACCGGTACAATATTCGGCACAGCTTCGGATATCGGAGGAATTGCCGGTTCAATATCCGGAAACTTGACGGATTGTAATGTAAAAGATACGGAAATCAGTTCTTCCCACGGACAAAACGTCGGCGGAATCGCGGGAAAATATATAGGAACAAACATAAACACCGTCGAAAACTGCACCGTCACGGGAACAGTAAAAGTTGACGGAGTTACAGGCAATTGTATGGGCGGCTTGTTCGGATATGCACAAGGAAATTACAACACCGAACCTTTAACTGTCGGAAATTCAAGCTCAAATGCCTCCGTTACAGCATATGGAAAGGCGGCGGCGGCAAAAGATACAGGCGGTTTGATCGGCCAGTCTCAAGGTAACATAACACTCGAATCATGCACATTTTCGGGAACGGTCATGGCGTATTGCCGGAATAATGCAACGACGGCCACGGCTGCGACTAACCGTTCAATAAATACCGGCGGTTTGATCGGCAATGTTTTTACGGGCTCTTCTGTCACGATTAAAAACAACTCCGTTACGGGAGAATCGATAACAGGCTCAAATTAGACCGGCGGATTGGTCGGGTTCAGCAACGGCGGAATTGACTGCATAATTGAAAATTCATTTTCAACCGCAAACATATCCGGATACCAAAACACGGGCGGCCTTGTCGGCGGCATTCATAAAGGAAAAATCTCGAATTCGTTTTCAGGCGGACACGTTAAAAGTTCTTATAATTACGCCGGCGGTCTGGTCGGACAAACCGTAAACGTCGATATTGAGAACTCTTATTCAACCGGAAATATCAGCGGAATTTACGGAGGTACCGGCGGTCTGGTCGGTTACGCCGGAGCCGGGAAAACAAATTTTACAAACTGTTACGCATTGAATGAAAATGTTACAAGCTCTATGAGCAGTGTCAATCGTTTAGTCGGAACGGTCAATAACAACAGTAATCTGACCGTCACTGATTGTTTTGCCTGGGAAAATATGACGGGAAAAACTTTCAACGAAACAGACGCGAAAAAATACGGCTCCGATCTTACTTCATCCGAAATCTGGAACACTTTCCCCGATGAAAAATGGACGGGATGGAGTACGACCGGATGGGCTGCAAATGACTATTTTAAATTCCGCCTTCCTGTCCCGTCATGGACGAACAAAAACATTCAAGCGGATGCCGTCTACCTGATGCCACCGATCACTTTAACATACAACGGAAACGGACAGACCAGTGATATGAGCACGATTCCGGCCGACAATACCGTGTATCCGAAACCTTCGGAAAGCGGATATCCGAAAAATGCAACGGTGAAGAGTTCAGGTGATATGAAAAAAGAAGGATTCGATTTTGAAAAATGGACAACAAAACCCGGCGGAACCGGGGTTGCTTACATGCCGGGCGACGAAATTGAAATGAGTGAGTCGTTGACGCTCTATGCTCAATGGAAAGAAGCCGGGAAGAACACAAACGGAAGTTCCGGCAACGGTACAGGCAGCGCTTCTGTTGTCAATCCTGCCGAACCGATAAAACCGGAAAATAACATGACAGGATTTGAAAATGAAACAATTATTGAAGAGCCCGAAAATCTTGAAATCATCAAGCCGTTTTTGATATTGCTTTTCTTCCTGTTGGCAATTGCCGTTTATATATTGATTAAAAGAAGACGGGATGAAGAAGAGGAGAAACAGGAATCTTAATTCCTGTTTTAGCTCTTATTTTTAAAAAATTATAGTGAAGTATATATAGATTTAATCAATATATCAAAAATATAAAATTATAGATTTAAAAATTAATTGTTTAAAAACAGAGGGGTTGAATACCATTAAAAAAACAATAGCCATAAGCTTGGCTTTTTTGATAGCGATTATTCTGTGCAGCGGGATGGCATGGGCCGCACCGGCTGAAGTGAACAGCATTGCAGACCTGCAGTCGAATGTTTCCGGCGCTTCCGGAGATACAGTGATTGTTCTCGGTGATTCTTTGAGAACAATCGATCAAACCATTACGCTCAATGTTCCTTCAGGCGCGAATGTAACAATCCAGGGCGGCACAGGAAGCGGGCTTTTCACAATGAATCAAACCGCGGAAACCAAACATTTCAACGTGATCGGTGCCGGAAATATAACATTCGAAAATATTGAATTTGTCGGAAATATTAAGGAGAGCGACTTAAACGGTGACGGCAGTTTTAAAAACGGGACTTTCAACAGCCATAAAAAAGGCGGCGGTATTAATTTAGGCAGTTATACCGGAGAAATCGTTGTTGAGAACTGTTCATTCACAAAAATTGCCGGCGGTGCCTTCGCAGGAAAAGCCGGAAAAATAACATTTGAAAAGACATCTTTCCTGTCAAATGCCAATCCCTGGGGAGCAGCTATTACCATTGAGAACTATCAGAATCCGCTTTATATCACCAACTGTACTTTCGCCAATAATTACGGCGGCGGTTGGTCCGGTTATTTCGGCGGAACGATTTCCCTGAAGAACGGAAACACTTTCGTGATGAATAACTCAGCTTTTTATAATAACATCTTTCTGGGACAGGGCGGATTTTCCGGCGGAGGAGGAGCAATCGGACTGTCGATGTGGGACAGTAATTCAATCGTTCAGATTTCCGACTGTGTCTTTGAAAACAACACCGTTACATCAACAACCGGCAGCGGTACGGCTGACGGCGGCGCCCTTTATATGATTCAGGTTTACGGCAAAATAAACGTCTCCGGATCAACGTTCATCAACAATTCCGCTTTTGACGAAGGCGGTGCAATTTCATTCATCAACTGCAACAACACCGATAATAAAGTCATCAATTCCACGTTTTACGGGAATAAAGCCGAAGGAAAAGACAACAATGACGGAAATGAAGACGGCGGCGGCGGCGCAATTGAAATTTATTCCTCTTACGCAAACACATACGTGACGTTTGAAGGAAATACATTTACAAAAAACACGGCGGAAAAGGGTAAAAACCCGGACGGAAACTTCGGGGGCGCCATTTCAGCTGCAAGAGACAGTTATGGACATCCCTTGTCGACTGCCTCCGTTATCCTGATCAACAATATCATCAGCGGCAATACCGATTCGTATCAGAACTCGGCCGATTATGCCAATATCCGTAAAATCGGCGGCCTGACGGCTGACGATATAAACAACAATATTATTGACGCAGATATCGCCTCCGTTTTCGGAACGGATAATCCGCTTCCAATCGCAATCGGAGACAAAATGGCGGGTGATCCGAAAGCAACGCCGTTTTATACTGTCATTCAAACAATTCCGATTAATCCGGCCGGCGAGGCTTGGGAAAACGGCCAAGCGAGAGGAACAAACGGCGCAACGCTTGATAAAGACCAAAACGGGAACGTACGGTCTTCAACCACCCCGGATTCCGGTGCAATCGACATGGAGCGCGTTTTATATAATGCCACAGACGGAACGTGGGGAAACGCAGACATCATGACGGCCGTTGAAACGAATGTTATTGACTTTTACGACGCGGACAACAATAAAGAATATTTCCAGCTCCATCCGGTCGGCGGAAATCTGCCGTTGATAACAAAAGTCCCCGCAGCATCCGGGAAAGAATTCGACGGATGGTGGACTCTTGACGGAACAAATGATGACTGGGGAGTGAAAGTTGAATCCGGTCCCGTCTCCAATGAAATTTTGTATGCGAAATGGAAAGAAAGCGGAGAAAAACCCGGAAACGGCGGAGGAAGCGGTTCGGGAAAGGTTGTTGAAAGTATTTCAGAGGTCAAACCCTCGGAACCCATGCCCGGTTATGAAGAAACACCTGCATCTGCACCGCCGGCACCGGTTGCATTTATTGTTCTGTTCTATATGCTTGCGGTTGCATGTTACACTTTTGTAATCAGAACAGATGAGGAATAACGGTATATCCGTCTTCCTCTTTTTTTGCATTTTTTCGGTTCGGAATTATAGTATATTTTTAATAAATTAATAGAAAATGTAAATTATTTATACCATTTATACAAATATTTATTTACAAAAGAATAATAGAACAAAGGTCTATTAGAAGTATAAGGGGTAAAAATGAAAAAAACAAGTATACTCACTTTGAGTTTGTTCATTTTGACAGCTGTTGTTCTAACCTGCGGAACAGCTGCAGCTGTCGAAGTGAATACAATCGCAGAACTGCAATCCAATGTATCCGGTGCGACAGGAGATTTGATAATTCAACTCGGGGATAATTTTCCGAGGGAATTAACAAATGTAATTTCACTCACACTGAATAATGATGCAAATGTAACCATCGTCGGCGGCAGCAAAACAGATTTAATGACAATAAAACAAACAGCCAATACAAAACATTTCAATTTGGCCGACAGCAGCAGTACCGCAGCGAATATTGAATTTAAAAATATTGAGTTTGTCGGAGGAATCCCTGACTCGGTTTTAGATTCCGACAGCAGTTTTAACGGAAGTACAAACCACAATGCATTGCCAGGCGGCGGCGGAATAAGCGGCGGTACGAAAGGGAAGACAGCATTCGAAAATTGTGTATTTAAACAAATCAGAGGAGAAGTCCTTTCCGGATCGGCAAACGTAATTTTGAAAAACACTACATTTATATCAAATTCAGGCAACCATCGGATTATCATCAGTACCGGCAATTATTTAGAAATTGAAAATTGCAGCTTTGTATATAATTACGCCAACGGATGGGGCGGTCACTGCGGCGGTCTCATTTATTTAACTGGAAATGCAAAATGCAATATAACCAACACCGTATTTGCCCATAATGTCTTCCTCGGCGGCGGAAATGTTCAAGGCGGCGGCGGTGTGTTGGGAATCGCATACGGAAGTGTCAGCTCATACTTAAATATTATTGATAGTGTTTTTGAAAATAATACTGTCGACTCGTTGGTGCCGGCCAATAAAGATTTTTCCACAACGGCGGACGGCGGCGCTTTATATTTCTATAATATGCTCGGAGAAATTACAATTCAAGAATCTTCGTTCTTAAACAATACCGCCTTTGATGAAGGCGGGGCTATCTCTTTCATCGGTTCCAACAATACAAACAACAGAATTGAGAATTCATTGTTTTATGGAAACATTGCAGAAGGAAAACAGCCTTCTGACGGCGTTGACGGCGGCGGTGCCTTTGAATTGGCAAATATTTACTTAGGCAGCCTGAAATATCAGGGATCTAACTTAGCTTTAGAAGGAAACACGATCGTAAAAAACCAAGCTGAGAAAGGAGTCGTTACCAATAATTACGGCGGCGGATTGTCAATCAATTCATTCTGTAATGTCTCAGGAACAAACAACATAATAAGCGGAAACAAAGCAACGAATTACAATAATATCTACGGAACCGCACGGTTCAAAGACAACGGCGGCAACGTAATTGACAAAAATATCGAAAATGTTTTTGGATTGACTGATCCCGAACCTGTTGAAATCGGAAGTAAAAAAGCAGGAGACCCGAAATCCGCTTTTTACGGAGTAATCAAAACAATTCCGCTCAATCCGGAAGATGATGCATTTAACAACGGCTTAAAGCCGAGTCATTCTAACACATCATTACTCGTTGACCAAAACGACAAACTGCGTAATGAAAATACACCGAGTTCCGGTTCCGTTGAACTTCAATATGTCAAATATGATCTCAAAACGGAAGGAGAATGGAAAGCCGGCGAGTTTACTCAAAAAGTAGATAAAAACGATACTGCAAACGGAACAATTATTGACAGAGCTTGCGAATTCAAAAGCAGTGATTATTATTACCAGCTGGTTTTTGAAGACGGAACCGACACGCCCGTCACATCCCGAATACCCATTCACAAAACAGATCCGTCAAAGATGTTCTTATGGTGGGTCAATGAAACGGATGAAAAAACAACTGAAACAAACGGCAGCAAAAATACGGTTTTGACGCCTGTTTGGGGTGACCTTGAATATACCGTTATCTTCCGGGATCATGACGGGACTGAATTGAAAAAAGAAAGTGTGCTGCCCGGGAATGATGCGACCGCCCCCGCCGATCCGGTCCGTCTGGGTTATGTGTTTACGGGATGGGATAAAGATTTCACGAACGTTCAATCCGATTTAACCGTGACGGCGCAATACAAAGAAGAAACAAAAACGATTGACAAACCCGGCTCCGGCAGAAATTCACCAAAATCTGCGATGGGCGGTGAAAAAGAAGGATACGAGATTGAGGAAATCATTCCCGAAATCATCAAACCCATTCTGGTCATTTTATTCTTTGTGATTGCAATTGCCTGCTACTTCTATGTCAGAAGCACACGTGACTGATATGAGTTATCATATCAGTTTTTAATCTTTTTTTATTTAATCGAAAACGGCGTACAGCATACTCAAAGTTCCGATACCGAGCGGCTCCTGAACAACGCGGACATTATATTTATGAATCAGTTCGCCGGAAATCCCGCACGGGATGCCGGGTGTCGAAACGACCGAGTTTTGTTCCAAGACATTTTCACAAATCGTCCCGGCACACGGAGTTGCTTCAAAGATTCGGGAAAAGGTTTTACCGTCTCCGGAATCATATTTTTTAACGGGATAACGTGAAACAACCTTATCAACGAGCTTGGAATCGACATCGGAAACGTAAACATTTTTCTTTTCATTCAAAAAAGTACCAAGCGCCGGCATTCCGACTTTACCGAGACCGATGAGGAGAATATCATCATCGGCATAATCTTTTGTGTTGCAGAGAATTTCCGCGTAAATACGGCCTGTACAGATTTGATTGTGAGCGATTTTTCCGTTTTTGAGATTGTGAGCGATATAAGCGAGATCATCCGCCATTAAAATGATATCCGCGCCTTTCATCACCGCTTCATAATAACCGGCGACATCCGTGTTTTCGGTAATAAAACCGTCCATCCCGAAATGACGGATGGTAAAAAACAAAGACTCGGAGAAACTGCCGATGATACCGTTTCCGGCTGTGACGGGAATGATTGCAATCGTTTCATTTCCGGGTTCAGTACCGTAAACTTTGCGGCAGAGACCCTCTAAAGAACAAGTTGTCAATTCCTTAACCAAGCGGTCGCTCTCAGCGAGGTCTTTTGTTATATTCGCCAAATCTTCGGGAGTTAAAAGTGCCATAATCATTCCTGCTTTATTTTTTCAGTGAGAATCAAAGATATCGCTCTTTCTCGTTTCTCTTTTGTTTCCGCTTCCGTTTTCGCGTAAGTGATGACGGTATAAGCGCGGTAACCGCTCTTCCCCGTGCATTCAAAAATTTCAATCCCCTTTTCTGCCGCGAACAAATGAAAATCACTGCCCGCAGAGATCAGATGTTCGCCGCCCGAAATGAGTTCACCGTCTTTCTTTTGGAAATGTTCAAAAATACAATACGCATCCTTATATTTCGAATTCGTTGAGCTCGGGAGACCCTTTTCTTTAAATCCCGGATTTGAAAAAGCTTCCATCAGTAAAAGAAGCAGATTCACACCGGATGAAAAATAAACGCATATCGGCGTCTGACTCGGGAAGCGGGCGTCAATCTCCAAAACTTTCCATCCTTTAGAGCTTGAAATCGCCTCAACGTCCATGATTCCTTTAAGCGTGAGCCCTTTTGCCAGATCCCGGGCGATTTTCCGGTAAATCTCATCATACGGAAGCGGCGTGACCATGAAACAATCCCAAACGTCATCGATGTGGATGTAAGTTTCTTTGACTACAGTATAATGTTTACCGTCACCGATAACTTCCAATGAAATGACCGGTCCTTCCAAATATTCTTCAACCAAATAGTTTACAGGAACTGATTTCAGTTCCTCGTCGGAATGAATGATGCGCGCACCGATGCTGCCGCTTTCCGACGGCGGTTTGACAAAATACGGCGGTTCAGCGGGTTTGTCCGCAGGTGTCGGAATGTCGATTTTTTTGAAATATTCTTTAGATCTGGATTTGTCGCTGCTGATCCGGTAAGCCCCGAAATCAAACAAAAGCGGACATTTAATTTCATTAGAAACAGCTTTCAGAAAAGCGATCGTCTCTTCGTTTTCATTGACGGGGATCATAAAATCCGCATTTTCAGAAATCGAAATGAATCGGGACGGATCTTTCGTAATGTCAAAACAATGGAATTCGTCGCAAAGAGTTTGAGCCAGCGCAGACGGATTTTTATCAATCAGAAGAACCGAAAGTCCTGCTTTTTTCGCCAAATAAGCCGCTTCAACGCCCTGAAGTTTGCCGCCGATCAGACAAATGTATTTCCCGGCGTATTTTGATTCCGGAAAATCAGAGGCAATCGGAGATTCGTGTTGAGTTGAAGCCGGCATATCGATTCCTTGTAAAATTATGATTTGTTCCGATTCAGGAAAGCTTCAAAACTTTCCTGACTGCCGCGTTCGAGCCCCATTTCTGCCAGCTTTTCAATGACGCTTTTGGCATCTCTTTTACGTTCGTTCAAAGAAACGTCGCGGTCAAAATTTACGACGCCTTCCAATTTGGAGTCGGCCGAAATAATAGATGTGACTACGTTTGCGCCGGCGTTGAGGCGGTCAACCATCCCGGGAATACCGGCAACGTCAAGTGATGCCGGAATCAGGCGGTCGGGGAAAACAAAACGCAGAACGGAAATGACTTTGAGCTCCATCAGGTCCGAGGCCTGCGTTGTCCCGGCAAGCGGCGTTCCCGGCTGCGGTTCAAACGTCATGACACGCACTTGATCCGGATCCGCCTGCTGCATGCCGCGGATGGAAACGATAGCCGATTCAATATCATCTGAAACAGACGGCATAACGGCCTCACCGTTTGAAAACTTCATTTTGGAAAAACCGGTCAGGATACCGTCTTCGATACAGATGCCTGCAGATTTGGCATTGTTCCGGGCCTCGATCCGGCCTTCAAAAGACTGGCCGGTGCGGAGTTTGCCGTAAAGCTCATTTTGATATGTTTCTTGGTAAAGTGCAAAAAAGTCGGCGCCCTCTTTTGAAAGCGCTTGGATGAAATCATTGTCCACGACGCCGGGTGAAACCATAACCGGCAATCCGGTCACTTCTTTTGCGATCCGGACAAATTCCAGCAGGTTTTCGGGCGTGTTATGGAAATGCGGGTCTTCGCCCATCGTTAAATCGATCATGTGAACGCCTTCCTCTTTGAGTTCACCGCACATGGCCCGCAGTTCCTCCGGCGTGATTCTGTAACGGTCAATCTTGTTTTTGGCGTTGTAATAACAAAACGTGCACTGGTTTTTGCAGTAAGTGGAAAAGTAAACAAAACTGTAGAGATAAACGTCATTTCCGAAATAATAGTCTTTGACTTGAACAGCGGCATCAAACATTTTCTTCAAGCTGCCGCGGTCGGTGACGGAAAGCATGTCACGAATCATATCATCCGTCAACGGCTTTTTTGAAATGATGCCTTCAATAAATTGATTGTATTCCGCATCGCTCATTTTTGAAAAAAAATCCATCTTGAATTCCCCCAAATTCCGGATTCTGATTATAAATTTGTATGAATGCCGTTGTAATAGAACTCCGAGCGGCTTCCTCTCTTGATATTCTTAAAGTTGTACTTGGCTTTGAGCAGGCGTTCCAAACCGAATCCCGCACCGATCCACGGCTTGTCGATGCCCCAGTCCATGTCCATCGGAACAGGACCGACAACAGCGGAAGACAGTTCCAAATCACCATGCACCACGTCAACAGTTGCGCCGTAAACCATCGACTCTTCACCCTCGAGTTCATAACTGATGCCGAGATAGGTTAAAAATTCATCAATCAGCTGAACCAAATTTTCACGCGTACAGCCGTCTCCCATTTGACAGAAGTTGACCATTGTAAATTCTTCCAAATGGCTGCTGCCGTCAGATTCTTTGCGGTAGCACGGACCGATTTCAAAAATTTTAAGCGGATCGGGCATGACTTTACCGAAGCGCCGGAGATAATTGTAAAGAACGGGCGCCAGCATGGGGCGCAGACATTGACCGTCGTCGGTTCTGAAAATCTGTTTGGAAAGGTCGGCGTCTTTGTCGATCCCCATTCGGATAATATATTCTTCCGGAATGAGAATGGAAGACTTGATTTCAATAAATCCTTTGGAAATCAAAAAGGCCGAAATGTCCCGTTCAAGCTTCGCGAGCATATGTTCGCGGCTGTTTTGATAAATGTCAACAAGCTCTGCTTTTCTTCGGGCAACAAGTTCCGCTTCCAGATCTTCAAACGGCGGAAGACCGGGGTCATCCAAATTGATTTCATCAGAAACCAGCAAAGCTTCCAATCTCTTTCTTTGAGACGGTGAGAAAATTTCTTTTGCGGACACGGTAACGGGCTCCTCTGATTTTTGCGCTGATGCGGGCTGCAGCGTCTCGGATGTGGCGGATCCCGCCTGAGATGATGCCGTCTCCGCCATACCTTTCTTTAAAACCTTCTTGGGTGCGGATTTCTTAACGGGAGCTTCTACATATGTAATTCCGGGGTCATAGAAGTCTTTGGTGACGAAACGGTTGATACGTTCATCGGAAAGCTTGCAGAGCTTACAGACTTTTCTGTATTTGGAATTGCGAAGCGACCGGGCGGAAGCGCTGCGTCTGGAATTACTGACGGTAATGACTTCACCGCAGTCGGTATGAATACGGATTTTTCGGGAAGAAACATCATATTTTTTGACGCCGTGCAGAACGTCTTTTCGGGAAAGCCAAACGTCGTTGAGTTTGACAAGTCTTTCTAATGTCGGTCTGTCTGCCATCTTTGTTTCCTCCTTTTATTTTTCCGTGATAACTGAAATGCGGAAATCCCGGGAATCTAACCCGGCTAAACGGATCTAGAGTCCATTCGGTCTACCTGACCAGATTTCCATGCCGTTGTGTCGAATGTATATTATTTTATTATGTTGTTTGTTTGCTTGATGATTTGCTGCAGAAGTGTTCCCGCAATTAAGTTGTTGTTTTCATTAATACCTTTCCGCCGAATGCCCGAAAACATCGGGCATATATGCTGCCGCTGTTGTTGTTTCATATGCTCATTATAACGCTTGCAGGCATTTGCATTATAAACTTATGCTGCCAGCTGCTAAAGCGTCAGAAGGGAAAGAGAAGTTGTATTGAGATCGTTTTCCCACGAACCGTTTTCTTTCTGTGATTCGGAAAGCCACTTCAAAGATTCTGCTGCAATGTATTTTTGATTGCAGAGAACAAAAGTCTGTAAAATCAAATTGGTTGTTGCCGAATATTTCCAGAAACCGTCTTCCCGGACAGAAATAAGCCATTTCAGCTTTTGGGAAATGAATTCAAAAATCATGAAATCAGCGGCTTCATTGAACCGCCCCAAATCTTTCTGTTTCTGAAGCGCGGTCAAAATAAGCGCTGTCGTTCCGGGATGCTGCCGGTCGGGATTGTCATTTCTGCACAAATCCAAACAAAGCTCTTCTTCAAAAATACCGGCATCTGCCAAAGCGGGCAGAATGTAAACAGTATCATAAAGATTTTCACCCCACCGGCCGCGGTGTTCTAAAAGATAGCGAACAGCTTTGCTGCGGGCAGTTAAAAGGTCATTGTTGTCCAAACCGTCGGCATGGGATTCCAAATAAGAATAAGCGTTTGACAAACAGGAAACAGCGCGGGCGGTTTCGCGGAGGTCTCCGAAAGAACCGTTTTCCTCCTGTTTCAAAAGCAACGTCTGAAGGTACAGAAATCCGATTTGGGGATAATTCCAGTAAAAATGGGCGAGCGTTAAGTTGGTCAAATCTTTGACCGCAATATCTGAAAACGCGCCCGATGTATTTGAAAAGTGATCGGCAATCCATGAGAATCCTGCATCAGCTGCGCTTGTTATACCGGGCGGAAGAACCGGCGGTTCGGTTTGGAAATGATGCGCGATTTTACAGGATGCCATATTTGTTTACCGATTGAATGAATTGAAGTTAAAAAGGATTTGATAGTATAAGAAGATTCAGAAATTAAATAAAAATATAATTAAAATGATTAAAATGGGATGAGTCAAAACAGAATAATAATAGCCGGCCGGCTTAATAAAGAATAAGAATAAACGAGTTCCCTGCAGGAGGGACCCCGGGTGTGTG
>CAYUQC010000014.1:0-35389 GCA_964446755.1 uncultured Methanosarcinales archaeon | reverse complement strand
CGATTTGGGGATTCCCGCGGTTTTGATTTTCGGGATTCCGAAGACGAAAGATGCGGAAGGAACATCCGCCTACGGTGATGACGAGGTCGTGCAGACCGCCGTCCGCGCGATTAAAGCGGAATTCGGGAAGGAGCTGATTGTGATTACCGACCTCTGCATGTGTGAATATACCGATCACGGACACTGCGGTATCGTGAATTTTGAAACGCATGATGTTGTTAACGACTTGACGCTCTCGGCTTTGGGAAAAATTGCCGTCAGCCACGCCAAAGCCGGCGCAGACATTATCGCTCCGTCCGGGATGATGGACGGCATGATCGAAACGATCCGGTCCGCGCTGGATGAAAACGGTTTTGAAAACACGCCGATTATGTCTTATTCTTCAAAATACGCCTCCGTTTTTTACGGCCCGTTCAGAGATGCGGCCGACTCCGGATTCAGCTTCGGTGACCGCTCGGAATACCAGATGGATCCGGCTAACAGCGATGAAGCCGTCCGCGAAACCGAACTGGATGTTTTGGAAGGTGCCGACATGCTGATGGTCAAGCCGGGAATGCCTTATTTGGATATTGTTTACAGAATAAAACAGGAATTCGGATTGCCGCTCGTTGTGTATCAGGTCAGCGGAGAATATGCGATGATTAAAGCGGCTGCCGCAAACGGCTGGCTGGATGAGAAGAAAGCCTTTTATGAAGCCTGCCTTTCCATGAAAAGAGCCGGCGGTGATATGATTATTACCTATTATGCCAAAGAACTGGCAGTGATGATAGCGGAAAAATGAACGGTGACGATATGAAATTTAATAAATCCGAAAAACTGTATAATGAAGCAAAAACATTGATTCCGGGCGGCGTCAGCAGTCCGGTCCGCGCGATAAAACCGTTTCCGTTTTATACCGCTTCCGCAAACGGCTCCAAGATTTATGATGAAGACGGCAACGCTTTCATTGATTATTGCATGGCCTACGGCCCGATGATTTTGGGCCATAATCCGCCCGTCGTCAGACAGGCCATTGAAAATCAATTGAACAAAGGATGGCTTTACGGCACGCCGAGCGCCTTGGAAATTGAAATGGCGGAGCGTATTACAAATTTATATCCGTCGATTGAAATGATGCGTTTTGTGTCATCCGGCTCGGAAGCGACGATGAGTGCTATTCGTTTGGCGCGCGGGTTTACGAAAAAGAATAAAATTATCAAAATAGAAGGCGGTTTTCACGGCGCTCACGATGCCGTTTTGGTGAAAGCCGGCTCCGGCGCGACAACGCACGGGGAGCCGAACTCCCCGGGAATTCCGGCAGGCGTGACGGAACATACGCTTCAAGTACCTTATAATGATATTGAAAAAATGACGGAAGTCATTGAGAAGAACAGAAACGATATGGCCGCCGTGATACTGGAACCCGTTCTCGGCAACATCGGCCCGGTTTTGCCGGAAGGTGATTATTTGAAAGAAATCCGCGCGGTAACGGCGGAGAATGATGTTCTGTTAATTTTTGATGAAGTGATTACCGGTTTCCGTTTGGCGCCGGGCGGCGCTCAGGAATATTTCGGAATCAAACCGGATATAACGACACTCGGCAAAATTGCCGGCGGCGGTATGCCGGTCGGAATTTTCGGCGGCCGAAAAGACATAATGGAAATGATTTCTCCCAACGGCCCCGTCTATCAGGCAGGAACGTTCAGCGGAAGCCCGTGCTCCATGTCTGCCGGTATCGCCGTTTTGGATTATTTGAAAGAAAACAAAGTTCAGGATACATTGAACAAACGCGGTGATGCTTTCAGAAAAATGCTTTCGGATGTTGTCGGCGATAAAAAGCCGGACTATTATGTCGGCGGTATCTCCTCACTCTTCGTGATTTTCTTCGGCGGCAAACCGCTGAACTATCAGGACGTTCTGAAATGTGATGCCTCCAAATACATGGAATTTTTCCGTAAGATGCTGAATTCGGGCGTTTTTTTGCCGCCGTCCCAATTCGAAACAAATTTCATTTCACTGGCGCACACAGATGAAGACTTCAGCAAAACGGCTGAAGCGGTTGAAAAGAATTTAACCTAATCGAAGAAACCAGAGAGAGCGGAATGGAATATTATATCACATGTCCGGCATGCCGTATGACGGATGTGGAACCGACACAAACCGGCAGAGGCGCAGGGGACAAATATCTCTGCATCGGCTGCAATCACGGTTTTACGATCAGATACAGAAAAACGCCGCAGACAATTGTGGAACAATATTGGAAAAGGGTTTTGATTGCCGCTTTAATAATATTGTAGGCGGGCGTTTTGATTTGGTTCTTCTTTTTGAGATGAACACAAACAACGGAAATAAAAGGGAAATTAAATGATGATTATCGGAACAAGAGGAAGCCGGCTTGCGCTGGTTCAGACGAGAAAAGTCGCCGCTCTATTAAAAGAGAAAGGAATTGAAACGGAAGAGCAGATCATAAAAACCGACGGTGACCGCTTTACAGACCGGCCGCTTTATCAGGTTTCAACAGGTGTCGGCGCGTTCGTCCGCGAACTGGACGACGCGATGATTGCAGAAGGCATCGAAATTGCGGTTCATTCCATGAAAGACCTGCCGACGATCCGCCCGGACGAACTGGTGACAGCTGCCGTTTTACCGCGTGACTCTCCTTATGACGTGCTTCTGACCAAAGAAGGCTTAACCATTGATGAGCTTCCGAAAAATGCGGTCATCGGTACAAGTTCCATGCGCCGCCGTGCGCAGCTTTTGCGTTACCGTCCCGATTTGGTCATTGAAGAACTGCGCGGAAACATTGACACGCGCCTCCGAAAGCTCGAAGAAGGACAATATGACGGCATCATTCTGGCCGAAGCCGGTTTGGAGCGTATGGGCTGGACCGACAGAGTCCGTACCCGCCTGGACATTGACATGTTTACGCCGTCCCCGAATCAGGGAACGGTTGCCGTTGTCGCGCTTGCGGGAACACCCGCTGTCGAAGCGGTTGCGCTTCTGAATGACGAAAAATCCCAAATCGAAACGAGAATTGAAAGAATTGTCGTTAAAGATTTGGAAGGCGGCTGTACAACACCTATCGGCGCTTACGCAAAATATGAATCAAACGGCAAGAAAATTCGTGTACGTGCTGAAGTTCTTTCCTGTGACGGCACGAAAAGTATCAAAGTGGATGAAAAAATCCCGGCCGGTAATTGGGAAGAAGAAGCCGAAAAACTCGGTAAATATCTGGCGGATTCCGGCGGAAAAATACTTGCGGAAGAGGCTATTTGCTATATTCAGGAATTAAAAGAGAAGAAATAAAAGGGAAAAATATGGTTTATTTAGCGGCAGGCGTTCCACTCAAAAATCCGACCATCTTAGCGGCAGGCATTCTCGGAACTACCGGCGCGTCTATGACGCGTGTGATTCAAAAAGGTGCAGGCGGCGTTGTCACAAAATCAATCGGTCCGGTTCCTGTTTACGGACATTCCAATCCCACCATGATTACACTTAACGCCTGCGGCGGCAAAGGGCAAACATTCGGTTATTTGAATGCAATGGGGCTTCCGAATCCTTCTTACGGCGAATTCAATCAGGAAATCGGATTTGTCAAAAATAATAACAGTGCACCTGTTATCGCAAGTATTTTCGGCGGCGACTCGAAAGATTTCGTTGCCGTTGCCGAAGGGCTCATGCCGTCCAAACCGGACGCTTTTGAGTTGAATTTAAGCTGTCCGCATGCCAAAGGTTACGGCGCCGACATCGGCAGCCGGTCCTGCCACGTGGAAGAGATCACAGCGGCAGTTAAAAATGCTGTCGACATTCCCGTTTGGGTGAAACTGACACCGAATGTCGCCAACATCAAAGACATCGGGCTTGCGGCTCAAGCCGGCGGTGCCGATGCGGTTGTTGCTATTAATACGGTTCGCGGAATGGTAATCGACATTCATTCCGGCTGGCCCGTTCTCGGAAACCGTGCGGGCGGCATCTCCGGACCTGCCGTGAAACCTGTTGCCGTCAAATGTGTTTACGATTTGTATGAGACTTTGGAAATTCCGGTCATCGGCGTGGGCGGCATTTCATGTTTTGAAGATATGATTGAAATGATGATGGCCGGTGCGTCTGCGGTTCAGATCGGTTCGGCCGTTTATGAGAATGAGCAGATTTTCACCGGCATATGGACCGGCGCGCAGCAATTCATGAAAGAAAACGGTTATGCGTTCGATGAGCTCATCGGTATGGCGCACAGGAGGAAATGAAATGACTGAAAACTGTCAATGCTTTTCGGGCGGCTTTCCGGTAAACGCCAAAATTATTGAAATTATCGATGAAACGCAAACCGGCAAAAGAACGCTTCTTTTCGACCATGACTTTGAAAACATGCGTCCCGGCAATTTCTGCATGGTTTGGATCCGCGGCGTCGATGAAATTCCGCTCGGCTGCACCTGCAAGAACGGGGTGACGTTCCAGACGGTCGGCCCCGCAACAAATGCGCTTTTTGAATTGAAAGTCGGCGACAGCGTCGGCCTGCGCGGCCCGCTCGGCAATCCGTTTACGCTCCCCGATAAGGGGGATAAAGTTTTGATTATTTCCGGCGGTATCGGCGCAGCGCCGTTAGCACCGCTGGCTGAGAAATCAAAAGAGACCGGCGCTGATGTGACCGTAATTCTCGGCGCGCGAAGTGAAGCCGATTTGATTTTTGAAGAGCGTTTCGGCAGAACCGGAGAAATTCTGCTCACAACCGACGACGGAACCAAGGGCAGAAAAGGATTTGTGACCGACGTTTTGGCGGAATCGGATTTGACAAAATTCGACCGGATATATGTCTGCGGCCCCGAAATGATGATGAAATTCGTCATGAAAATCCTGATTGAAAAGGAAGCGCTTTCCAAAGCCGAATTTTCCATGGAACGTTACTTCAAATGCGGCATCGGTGTCTGCGGCGCCTGCTGCATCGACACGCTCGGCGTCCGCGTCTGCAAAGACGGACCTGTTTTCAAGGCGGAAACATTAGTAGATTCGGAATTCGGGAAATATCACCGTGACGCTTCGGGGAAGAGAATCCCTTACTGATTTTTTCAATCTTCGCCCTGCAGTCTCAAAATAATTGCTCTGAGAACGCTTCTCGGAAGAAAACGCTGCCCGACTGATGAGATCCTATTCATGATACCGGGAACGGCAACCGTTTTCCCGCGTATCAGCGCGTGGTAGGAAAACAAAGCCACCTCTTTGGCGGAAGCTTTTTTAGTTGCGCTGAACAATTTACGTGCGCCGCTTCCGGCTACCTTTTCAAATCCTGTTGCTGCGGGACCGGGACAAACAGCTGTTACCGTAACGCCTGTTCCTTTTAACTCGCCGGTCAACGCTTCCGAAAAAGAGAGAACAAAAGCTTTGGAAGCATAATAAACCGACATGTACGGCCCCGGCGCAAAAGCGGCCATGGATGCCATATTCAGAATTTTGCCGTCTTTTCTTCGGACCATTTGCGGAAGATACAAACGGGTGAGCTGAATAAGCGCGATGATGTTGACGTTCACCATTTCATACTGCTTTTCCCAACAGGCTTCAGAATACCGGCTGTAATCACCGAATCCGGCGTCATTGATAAGGATATTCACGTCAATCCCGGCCTGTTCGGTCTCATTAAAAATATCAAGCGCGGCATCTTTTTGAGACAGATCTTTGACAATGATAAAAACTTCCGTGCCGCATTTATCTTTTAATTCGGCCGCCAGCGCTCTTAATTTTTTTTCATTTCGGGCCGTCAAAACCAAATCATATCCGTCCGCCGCAAAGATTCGGGCAAATTCACAACCGAATCCGCTTGAAGCGC
This sequence comes from uncultured Methanosarcinales archaeon, assembly GCA_964446755.1. Taxonomy (GTDB): domain Archaea; phylum Halobacteriota; class Methanosarcinia; order Methanosarcinales; family Methanosarcinaceae; genus Methanimicrococcus. The sequence goes on along the minus strand of CAYUQC010000014.1, from coordinate 29,592 downwards.
CGGTGATTAACACGGTTTTTTTCATGTGACAACCTCATTGATTAAACATAATTCATTGATTTTTTCGAAGTTCAAGCGCCAAATTCCGGACACTTTCGGCAATCTGCCATTCCCCCGCGCCCCAATGAACAATAACGCCGGTCTGACCGTTAATCCGGACGATTTTGCCCGAGTTTTCCGATTTACAGCAGCGCATGACAAACGGTTTTTCGGGTTTTGTTAAAACAGAACGCATCGGGCACATATCAATAAACGTATATTTTAAATTCGGATACAAAGTCTGGATGATTTGGCGGGACGTATCACACCCGACCAATGTCCAGCCGGTTTCATTTTCATCCAAAGGATCGGAATCTAAAAATTTCCCTTTTAAGCCGGAAGAATGGCAGGGATAAATGGTTTTGTCTCCTTGGTAAACCGACAGGTCAGCCGTTTTTTCAACAAAACGGATTTGAAGGTCACCGAAAAGATTAGCGGCATTAATTCTTTGAAGACAATTCAAAAGCCATGGCGGCTCCGGCGGGAAAACATCAATGATTTCGATTTCCGATATTTCGGAAACATCAGGGTCTTTCACAAAAGTCAGATGTTTGTCGAACCCTTTAAAAACGACCGTTGTCGCTGACTTTTGACCTGAAATTTTGCGGCGTTCATTTTCGGCTGAAAGAAACTTGGCGGCGGCTTCAATCAGAAAAGTGCGGTTTTTAATGTTCAACTCTTCAGGGCAAACCAGAATTTCTTCTTCATCCGCGATGCATTTTGTCCCGACAGGTTCTCGCAGAAAACCGGACCCTTTGTGTTCGATTTCATATAAATTGTAACCGGTGCCTGTTTTCTCGAGAATGTATTGAGATAAGAAATAAACTTTATTGGAATCCGGAACGGTTTTCCCTTGTTCCGTCCATCCGATTGTTTTGTATTCATCCGGAAAAATCATTGACAGCCCTCTGTAATCCTTAATTAAGTAAAACAGACCGGTTATAAAAAGATTACAGAAAAAAGAATAAAGATGCGGCAAAATGCCGCAATCTTATTTTCATTTGATTTGTTGCTTACATGCCGGGCTGAAGGCCGGAATTGTCAACCAATGTGGGGTCGATGTCCTTCAGGACGTAGGCGGCGTAAATGTAAGCGTACGGTTCAAGAACAATTCTTAAAATCGGAATGCTTGTCAGGATGGCCACCAAAATGACAGTAATGAGTGTGGAAAGCAAGTTTCCTTTGGCGTTTGCGAAACTTCTCTTAATGGCATAAACAATTCCTTCGGAAGGTGTCATGATGTAGATGTAGAGCGTGAAGAACCAGAACACATACACTAAAATGAAGAGAAGGATACCGACAATCAGGCCGAGCCAATAGTTGATCATGAAACAGACAGCTGCGATGATTGCAACGACAGCAATGATGATTGCCCAAAGAATGGCGTAAATGATACTTCTGACATATTCGCGGCCGGATCTGAAAGCGTAGAAAAGGTCCTTGATTTCGACTTTTTCGCCGCGGGTTCCTTTAATAGCCATATAATACATGCCGTATGTCAGCGGAATTGAAATCAAAAGTGTCACCAAAACGGCACCGAGCGCAACTAAAAGTGCCGTTATGCCGATCGCTTCGACTTCGCCGCGCGTTAAGTTCTGAATAGTGACGGTAAAGGTGTCAGCGACAGTATTCAAATCCATATTGGTTAAACTGGCGAATGATAAGTCTGTAATGCCGAAAATTGCGTAAACGCCGGCGACTCCTAAGACCCATGCTAAAACGAGATTAATGACGATCATAAGAAGTCCGGCAACAATATATGCCACCCAACTTCTCTTAAAAGCTCCGAAAGCTTTAGAAAGAGATTCGGTTACTGTACCCATAATTAAGTCTCCTGTCAGTTATTTTGTACAATATTTAATATTTTTTTAATTTTAAGTATATATTTTTATATAATTGGAGTTGCAAAAAAAATTCAGAACCCGAATGAACGGATTCCGAATTAATTTTTGTATAATTTTCAGTTCATCAGACTTCTGATCCGTCTCTGAGGTCCGGCTTGAGAGTTTTCAAGACAGATGTCACGAAGATAAGTGCAATCGGCATTGTGACCAAAAGGCCGATACCGAGCAAAAGAGCTCCGATGGCAATGAGAAGGATATAAACGATGTACGCGACAAGCACTAAGAGAAGGTTGTCCTTGACAACATTGAAACTTTCCTTAAATGCGTAAACAATGTTTTCGGAAGGTGTCATGATGTAGATATAAATTGCAAAGAACAGCAAGAATTCAATAATCAAGACAAGAAGACCACCGATAATCGGGATCATGCCCAAAATACCGAAAATGATTGCATAAACAATTCCGAAAATCAACATTCTGACGTACACGCCCTTGTGGAAGGAATAGAAGATATCTTTGATTTCAACTTTTTCTCCACGGGAGCCTTTAATTGCCATATAAGTGACACCAAAGCCGAGCGGCATGAGAATAAGAATGGAAACGACCAAAGAAATTAATAATCCGACAACTGCCATACCTAAACCAGCAGTTGAACCTGTTTGAATTGCAGTGGCAACTGAAGCACCGCCTAATAAAGCTGCAACAGCAACAACGATAACGGCAACAATTACCATAAGAATAATGCCGACAACATATGCGACAGCATTGTTCTTCCAGACTTCCCAGCCCTTTTTAAGACCGGAGGTAATAATATCAAAATCCATAACAATGACTCCTTAATATTTTTACAAGTATTACAAATTTGTTTTTAAATCTTTGAATCGGCAATAAAATAACTGAATCGCGATCACCGCATGAATAAAATTATTGCCTGAATCTGCAGACACTGACATTATTTCAATACAAGATATTTATTTCAAATATCAGCCAAATAGGAATAATAGTTGAAACAAGACAGCTATATATTTCTATAAATGTCACTGCATACATAATTTAATGAAAACGTTCTATTAATACGTTTCCATTCCTTGCTAATTATATTAGGCATCTTATATATATTTTATCTATAGTTTCATTAAAAAAGAGAAGACAAGCTCTGATTTATTCAATTTTGTTCATATTTTCCCAAGTGCCCTTCAGCTTGCCGCCAAGCGCCAATTTGCCGAGCTGTTTGGATATATCAGGATGAACTTCCGACGGAACAATGTTTTCATATGCTGTTGACGGCAGCGGGGACAGATAATGCGCACGCACCTCACCGCCGCGCCGGCAGAGCCGATCAATCATATCCAGAGACTGCTGCTGATCGCTTTCGGTTTCGCTCGGAAAGCCGATGATGAAATCAACAATCGGTGTTATCCCGTTATCAAAACACAATTCTGCCGCATTGTAAACATCTTCTGCGGAATGTCCGCGCCCGATTTCTTTTAAAACGGCATCGCTTCCGGACTGTGCTCCGATGCTGAGTGCGTCATTGACGCAATACTTCCCGACCAAATCAATCATCTCTTCCGTCACGAATTCCGGGCGTACTTCTGACGGAAACGTGCCGAAAAAGATTCTTTTGTTTTCCAAACCCGAAAGCGAAGACAGCAATTCTTTGACTTTTCCGGGTTTTGCCGTCACGCCGTTGCTGCCGTAAGCAAACGCGTTGGAAGAAATAAAACGCAAATCATCATAATAAGCCGCATATTTGACGATTTCGGAAACACTCCGGTGCCGCATTTGATGCCCGAAAATCTGCGGCGTTTGACAGAATTTGCAGCGGTGCGGGCAACCGCGGGAAATCTCCAGCGGACGCCAGATGTTGTCGGGTGAAAAGCAGGGATAACAATCCAGTTGAACGGCCGGCCGCTCGGGTGTAAAAACGACTTCATCAAAGGCATTTTTAAATGCAATCCCCGGAATATTTTCAATCCCGCTTCGGAGATCTGTACCGTTTTTGAAGTTGGACCGGATCTGAGAGAGTAAAGCGGGAAGCGTTTCTTCACCCTCGCCGATAACAACGGCATCAAAAAAATTCAGCGTTTCAACCGACGCACCCGACGGATGCGGGCCGCCCGCAACAAAAAAGGCGGGAATCCCGGAGGCCCGAGCCATCATAACTTCCCGAAAAACATCTTCTTTTTGATTGGTAAAAAAACTGTAAAGCATTACTCCCGAACCGGGCACCTGTACAAAATCAATATCAGGAAGAACGGGAATCAAAGCAGAATAGCTGTAAGTGTTTTTCTTAAAATAGCGGAAATGGATCGGGAGGAGAGTTTCATTCCGTTTCAATTCCGCATTCATTTTCAAATACCCGTCCGATTATAAAATTTCAATAAACCCTTCGGCACTGTTGACCAAAACATCGTCGCCGTTTTTCAGAAGGTCATACGGATTGATTTCCAGCTGATCAATCATCGGGATTTCGGAAATGATGGCGCCGACGGCGACAATCGGTTCACAGTCCAGATTGATGATAGCAGCAGGTGCCGCGCCGTTCTTTTTAAGCTGGTAAATCACATATGAACCGACTGTTGATCCTTTTCCCTGCGGAAAAACCAAAACGGCTCCTTTGACGGATTGTCCGAAAAGCTCGTGCGCCGGATCAACAACGTCGCCGGTTTCAGGATTGACGTTTCCCAAAAAGGAAATCGGGTCTTTGGTCATCAACACTTTTCCGGAAGCCTGACCGCGCGCAATGATCCGTCCTTTGATAATCTGACTCATTCAAACTTCCCCCGTCGCTTCTTTAACGCACCGCTCCGCCGTCCCGTATGTGGCTTTCAGTCCGCACATACTCGGCACATAAGCGTAAGCTTTGCCGGAATTAACCATCATGCAGCCGTAAGAATTAGCGGCCGGCGAAACAACCATGCAGGTGTCGCAAACAACTTTTGCGCCGCTTTTTTCAATTTTGTCAACAAGCAGTCTGTTTTGTTCGGCCACTTCACGGGAAGTGAAAATCCAAAACTCTTTAACAACACTTTTGCCTTCCAGTAAAACCGCGAGCTGTTCAAGCTCCGCTTTAGAACAATGCGGGCAGCCGACGGTGACAATGTCGGGCCTCATTGTTGAATCGTTGGATGTTTCATAGACGGCAAGGATGTCTTTTTGATCAATAACAATGCTTTCCGCCGGTTTTTCATAAACAAATTCCTTATCCGTAATTTCGGGTGTCACGCCGTCGATATGGTAAAGCGCCACGGCGCCGGATGCGGCCATTGCTGCGCCGAGCATTTTCATTTCATCTTTTGACGGCACAGATTTCAGTTTGAACAGCGGGATTTTACTGCCGACCAGTTTGCCGGCGACATACCCGAGCGCACCGTAATCGGAGCCTGCGGTTTCAAAATCAACACTGATTTCAAAATTCGGTTTCCGGTTTTCGATTTTGTGATAACCGTAATCCGGTGTTTTACCGATTAAAGCGGCCGCAAGCGCGGAGGGTCCGCCTTCGCGGTTGGTGCGCGCGCCGAGAACGGAATTGGAAAAGGAAATCGCTGAAGACTCGCCCCATGCCAAATGGTCTTTATACTGAACATCAAAACCGTTCAAATAATAAGGCGTACACGTGCATTTCGGCTCAATGCCGAAACTGCCGAACGCTTTAATAATTTCAATCTGTTTGGCGGCAAACTTGGGGTCAATACCGAGGCGTTCCCAATTGTTCATATCCATGCCGGCCGGATTTAAAACGGTCGGCACTTGGACGGTGCCTTTCAAATCGGAAATCCATTCAAGACCGGCATCGCCGATGGTCTTGTAAGAAACGCCCGAAACCTGCGCGCTTTTAATCGGAATCAGTGCGTCGGCACCGTAAATATCGCCGAGTGCGACGAGAATTTCAATCATTTTGCGCAGCGTTTCGCCGTCGTCGCCGCGAAGTGTTTTTTCTTCTTCTTTTGTCAGATACATTTTGTCACCTCATCCGACAGATTATTTTTTCAGAACGGGAAACTTCGCGCGTTCGAAATCTTCTTTATGCGCCAGAACTTTTGTCGCGTCGATGCCGACTTTGGTTGTCGTGCCGTCCGGCGCGCCGCGCGGATCAAGCGAACTGCCGCGCACATTTGTCACGATCATGATATCCGTATCACCTTTGACACGCGTCGCAATCGCGAATTCGACATCATCCGGATTGAAAATATCGATATCATCGTCGACGACAACCACATGTTTCAGACTGGTATGCGCCGCGAAAGCCGCCATAATCGCATTCTTGGCGTCCCCTTCCGTCTGCTTTTTGATTTGAACGACCGCATGCAGATAACAGCAGCCGCCCTCTGTCAGCACGACGTTGGAAACAGTTGTAACTTCGCTGACCGCCTTGTAAATCTTGGGCTCGTACGGAACGCCCATCATCAGCAAATGTTCGGCACCGGCCGGGAGGATCCCATGATAAATCGGATCTTTCCGGCAGTAAATCTTCGTAATTTTGATAACGGGTTCGGGGCGTACGTGGTCGTATGTTCCGGTGATGTCGACAAACGGCCCTTCTGAAACACGTTCCTGCGGATCGAGATACCCTTCCAGCACATATTCGGCGTGCGGCACTTTAATGCCGTTGCTGCACTCAAACAATTCAACCGGTGCGCCCCGAAGCGCTGCCGCATATTCAAACTCTTTGGACAGCGGCACACGTGTCGTGCTGGCGTAAGTAATCACAGGGTCGGCACCGAGAACGATTGCCACCGGAAGTTTTTCGCCTTTTTCACAGGCGTTTTTATGAATCACATAAGTGTGGCGCGGCGGAACGAGACGGGCTGCCAGCGTATTTTTATCAACGACCATTAACCTGTGAATGGACGCATTTTTTTCGCCTTCATATTCCGAGACGACAATACCGGCCGTGATATATCCCAAGCCGCCGTCTTTTTCGAAATGTTTCATGATGGGAATTTGAAACAGGTCGACATCTTTTTCCTCAATCACAACTTCTTTCGTCGGCGAGTCTTTGACAACAACAACGTCGCCGTTCGGAACGATGTCCGCCAGACGCTGAATAATTTCTTCTTTCGGAACGCCCAGCATGGCGCCGAGTTCTTCGCGCGTTCCGAGAAGATTCATAACCGCTTTGGAACCGTCAACGTTACGGAAAAAAACGGGTCCTTTGTGTTCATGCGCTAAAATCGGCGCTTCGTAATCTTTGGAAACAGGCTTTTCAATTTCTGTCAAGCGCCCGTTTTTTCTTAAGTCTTCAATAAAATCGCGGAAACTCATAATATCTGTTTGGGAAAAAGCGGTATGTAAATAAAAAGGTTGTTTCTCACGGAAACGGCCTTTATGATGCCGCCTGCGCGCGGGCCGCTCCGCTTTCCAGAAATAAGTGTAAAAGAGCCCGTTTTTGAAAAATAAAAAAGAAGGAGAATTACAATTCTCCGTTTGCCAAATCCTTTGCAATCGCTTCCAACTGCTCGGGCTTCATCACTTCATTGTCATCATTGAGCAGATTGCCGTCTTTGAAAAATTTAAAACCCGGCGCTGCGACGATGCCGTATCTTTTGGTAATGTCCAAGTATTCCATGGCATTGATGCGGACAAAAGAAACTTTGCCGCCGTATTTTTTATCAAGATCGGCAAAAACCGGTTTCATTTTTTCACAGTGCGGGCAAGTCTCCATGTAAAACATGGTCATGACGGGTTTTTCTTTGTTAGAGATAAGCGTATCCCAGGTTGCTGCAGTTGCTTCTGTAATCGTCATAAATAAATTCCTCCTGATAACAACATTTTTTCGCAGTGATATATAACTTTGTAAACGAAATCAGATATCAGCGAAGATACGTTGTTTCATACGGATTTTTCAATTCTTTCGGCGCAACGGGTTCGTCGGCGTATCCCAAAGCAACGGCTGCAAGCGGTTTGAAACCTGCCGGAATTTTGAGTTCTTCAGCTAACTTTTTGTCGGAGAACGCCAGTACCGTAGACATCATAAAAACGCTTCCGACACCGATATCCGTTGCCGCGATCATCATGTTTTCGAGAATACACCCGGCGTTGAAATCACCGATTGTCGGCATTCTTTCGTTCGGACCGGAAGAAACAATCACCACGGTCGGCGCCCCGTAAATCGGGTCCTCGACTTTCATACCGGGAACAGCCGCTTTGACACCTGCGGAGATTTTTTTCAGGAGACCGGGATTCTGAACAACCGTTAAATGAATGGAAGCGTAATCACCCATGCCGATCGGAGCGACTCCGCCCGCGCGGAGAATCGTATCCAGTTCTGTCTCTTTAATCTGTTCTTTTTTGTACTTGCGGATTGCTTTTCTTGTAATCAGTGCATCTAAAGTTTCCATTTTTAGTCTCCTTGAGAGTTAAAACAGATGAAAGAAGAAATTTATATTTATGAATCTATGCTTTTAAAAAAATCCCGTAAAAATATTTGTCATTTAATTATCATTTACATTCCGTTCCTGCAATCATGTTTATATAAGAGGGGCTGATTTACACATACATTCATTACATACCTGCGCCGAGCAGTATTCGCCGCCGCAGGAGAGGTAATGTGACAAGATATTGTCGCATCAGGGAAAAACGAACAATATCAGAAAAACGAAAATAACCAAAAAACGAAAAACTGCATTCCTCATGCAGCCAAACCATTTTTAAAAGTCTGTTTATTTTGAGCGATCAAACCAAGATAAGATATAGTAACCCACTTGGGAAGCGGCATTTACAGAATTCCGCTGAGATAAAAGGAGAAAAGGCTCAATATGTTTTAACCCGAACCGCCGCGCCGTTACGGCATTCTTTTGATCGGCACAGACAGTGGCAGCGCATTGAAACGCTGTGTTGAAAGAACTGTTCTTTGCCCGAATCTGCGGATATATTTTCAGAATGATTAACGAGGAGAGAAAAGACTATGGATTTTTTAAAAAGCATTAAACAGCGTGCAAAGGAAGCAGGAAAAACGATTGTGCTTCCCGAAACCGGCGACATTCGTACATTGAAAGCAGCCGATTCAATTTTACGCGAAGACATCGCAAAAATCATATTAATCGGCAACCGGGACGAGATTCTCGCCAAAGCGGAAGGCTTGGACCTTTCCAAGGCAACGTTCATTGATCCGGAAACCTATGCAGAGATGGATAACCTGACCGCCAAACTGGCCGACTTGCGCAAAGAAAAAGGCATGACCCTTGAGGAAGCTGCCGACTTGCTCAAAAAGGATTCACTGTATTTGGGATGTATGCTGGTGAAAGAAGGCATTGCCGACGGCATGGTTGCCGGCGCCGTGAATTCGACTGCGAATGTGATGCGTGCCAGCCTCCAGATTCTTAAAACGGCGCCCGGTGTCAAACTCGTATCCAGTTTCTTTATCATGGTCGTGCCGGACTGCACCTACGGGGAAGACGGCGTATTTCTGTTTTCGGACAGCGGCCTTGTGCAGAATCCGAATTCGGAAGAATTAGCCGCCATTGCCCAGAGCGCGGCGGAATCTTTCCGCAAATTGGTGGTTGCGGAACCTAAAGTGGCGTTCTTGTCCCATTCTACAAAAGGCAGCGCAAAGCATGCAGATGTGGATAAAGTGACGGAAGCCGTGCGCCTGGCAAAAGAAGCCGCGCCGGATCTCTTGATGGACGGCGAATTCCAACTGGATGCGGCAATCGTCCCCGAAATCGGCAAACAAAAAGCACCCGACAGCCCGATTGCCGGCAAAGCCAATGTACTGGTGTTCCCCGATTTGGACTCCGGCAACATCGGTTACAAACTGGTGGAACGGCTGGCAAAAGCGGAAGCTTACGGACCGATCACCCAAGGCATCGCAAAACCGGTCAACGACCTTTCCCGCGGATGCACCGCCGAAGACATTGTCGGCGTGGTGGCAATCACTGCCGTACAGGCCATAACAGAATAATTTTTGAAAAATCATCAATCTCGGAGGACAATTAAATGGATGTATTGGTTTTAAACTGCGGCAGTTCGTCGCTTAAATATCAGCTTTTAAACATGGATACCGAAACCGTACTGGTCAAAGGCTTGTGCGAACGCATCGGTATCGACGGTCTGTTAAAACATGACCGCGGCGACTCTGTATACGAAGCTGAAATTCCTATGCCCGACCACGAAGCGGCCGTTAAAATCGTGTTGGACGCGTTGCTTGATCCGAACCACGGCGTCATAAAATCCATGGACGAAATCACTGCTGTGGGACACCGCGTTGTGCACGGCGGCGAATATTTCACGGATTCGGTGTTGGTTACCGATGAAGTAGAGCAGATCATTGAAAAATGCAGCGAATTGGCACCTTTGCATAATCCGGCAAACCTGACCGGCATCCGGGCCTGTAAACATATCATGCCCAATGTCCCGCAAGTTGTGGTGTTTGATACCGCCTTCCATGCGACCATGCCGGGAAAAGCATATTTGTATGCCATTCCTTATGCATTTTATGAAAAACACAAGCTCCGCAAATACGGATTCCACGGCACCAGCCACAAATATGTTTCCATGCGGGCGGCAGAGGTTTTAGGCAAACCGTATGAGGAACTGAAAATTATTACCTGCCATTTGGGCAACGGTGCCAGCATCTGTGCGGTTGACGGCGGCCATTCGGTGGACACGTCAATGGGCTTAACGCCTTTGGAAGGACTGATAATGGGAACGCGCAGCGGCGATATTGACCCTGCGGTTGTCACTTTCATTATGCAGAAAGAAAACTTGACGGCGCATGAAACGTTGGACCTTCTGAATAAAAAATCCGGTGTCTTGGGCATTTCCGGCGTATCGAGTGATTTCAGAGACCTCGATAAAGCCATGGCGGAAGGAAACGAATTGGCGAGAGTTGCTTTGAACGCATACTGGTACCGCATCGCCCGCTACATCGGCAGTTACACCGCCGCCATGAACGGCGTGGACGCGATTGTATTCACGGCAGGCGTCGGAGAAAACCACATCGAAACCCGCGAAGAGGTGTGCAAATACCTGACGTACCTCGGCGTTGACGTGGATTCCGAGAAAAACAATGTCCGCGGCAAGGAAGCGGATTTCTCAAAAGACGGCGCAAAAGTGCGCACTTTGGTGATTCCCACCAACGAAGAATTGGTTATCGCCAGAGATACGAAACACGCCCTCTTGGAAAACCATTAAATTAAACCGCGGAGAAGTATCAAACTACCTCCGCATTCTTTTTTATTTTAAAAATTGTTTTCCTTTACAGGTTTAATTTTGATTTTTCATAATTTCCCGATACGGCGGCAGATTAAACGGATTTGAATTTGAATAACCCGTGATTGTTTTGATAATGTCGGACATTTTCTTGTAAGCGACAGAGCTTCCGTTTTCCGCGACATACTGCCGCAGTTCTTCGACATCATAGTCATTGCCGGCGCCGTCCACTTTAAATTGGAAAACGGAAATGCACTTCAAAGTCAAAGTGTTTTCTTCCGACGTGATCTCAACCATGTATTCCAGAAGACAGGGTTTATTCAAATCGCCGATGGGGACTTTGACGTTTGTCCCGGTTTTGATCTGCATATTAACGGCGCCGGGAACCGGATTGTATTCATATTCCAACCGGCGGAGAGAATGATTAAGCAATCTGCATCTTTTAAAGTTCATTTGAATCTCCTGACTCTGATGATTGATTAAGATAATTCAATGCTGCCTCCGTTTTTCAGCGGACAAAATTCGTCATCACTCTGGGTTCGTCTTCAGGCAGCGGAACAGATTTTTTGCCGGCATCGACGACTTTCATCAGCCACGCCATTGCACGCGCATTTTTCCGGAGGGTTTGAACGCCTTCGCCGTCCTGATGAACTTCACCTTTTTCCCGGCCGTAACCGATCATCCAGTATTGGGACGGCGGTGTGATCATCTCGGAAAGATTCAGAAAATTATCCAGCTGATGCGTGACATCCACGCCGCCCGCCCGCCGGACAACGGCAACGGACGTTCCGACTTTGTATTTGAAATAACGCGAACTGCTGAAAAAAACCCGGTCCAAAAAGCATTTCATGGTCCCGGAAATGCCGGCGTAATATGTCGGGGAACCGAGAATGAGTCCGTCCGCCTCACGCATTTTAAGCGCAATTTCGTTGACCGGATCGTCTTTGATCACACATTGGTTGTTTTCGGATGCCGCGCAGTAAAAACACCCTTTACAGCCGCGGATAATTTCACCGCCGACATGAATGATTTCAACATCAATGTTTTCTTTCTCCAACTCTTCACTCATCATTTTGAGCGCGACTGACGTGTTCCCGTCTTTTCTCGGACTGCCGTTGATTGCGATAACTTTCATTTCAAATACCTCTCAGATAAACCGTAAAGGTTTTAAAACGAATTATATTTATTGTTCCGCTTTCCATTTCAGCGATTTTTTACAGATTCGGATTCATCATTCTTTAAATTCTGAATATAATCATACGGTGTTTCCTGATAGACGAAATAATTCAGCCAGTTGGAGAAAAGCAAACTTGCGTGCGCTTTCCAGCGGCAAATCGGCGTTTCTTTCGGATTATCGTTCGGGAAATAATCGACGGGGATTGAAACCGCCAGGCCGGCGGCCGAATCGCGTTCATATTCTTTCTTTAAAGTGTCCGTATCATATTCGGGATGTCCCGTGACGAAAAACTGCCGCCCGTTTTTGCTGCCGACAATATAAGCGCCGGCCTCTTCGGAAATGCTTAAAACTGAAATCCCGGGTGTTTTTTGAATATCCGCGGCGGAAACTTCCGAATGCCGGGAATGCGGTGCATAAAATATATCATCATACCCGTGAAACAGATAATGATTTTTATCTGTCAGAACGTGCGGAAAAATACCGAATACTTTTTCTTTGGTTTCCTGTTTGGGAACACCGTAGTGATAATACAAGGCGGCCTGTGCGCCCCAGCACAGATGAAGCGTTGAAAAAACGTTCGTTTTGCTCCATTCCATGATGCGGCACAGCTCGTCCCAATACTCGACATCTTCGTAGGGAAGTTTCTCAACCGGCGCGCCTGTTATGATTAAGCCGTCAAATTTTTGGTGTTTCACATCTTCAAAGGTTTTATAAAACTTCAGCAGGTGCTCCTGAGACGTGTTTTTGGACTTGTAGGTCGCCGTCTGCAAAAGCTCGATTTCCGTCTGAAGCGGCGTGTTTCCGAGAAGGCGCAGCAATTGCGTTTCCGTCTCGATTTTATTCGGCATCAGATTCAGAATAGCGATTCTGAGCGGGCGTATGTCCTGCGACGACGCACGGGATTCGTTCATAATGAACACATTTTCCCGGCTCAGAATTTGATGTGCCGGAAGACCGTCCTGTATTTTAATCGGCACGTTTTTACCTCCGGATTACGCGAGCGCGTTTTTCAAATCGTCAATGAGATCATCTATGTGCTCAATACCGACAGACAAACGGATTGTGTTCGGCCGGATTCCCGCACCTTTCAATTCTTCTTCATTCATCTGAGAATGCGTTGTGGAAGCGGGGTGTATGACCAGCGATTTGACATCGGCGACGTTTGCGACAAGGGAAAATACTTGAAGTTTATCCGCAAATGCCTTTGCTTCTTTTTCCGTCCCTTTCACTTCAAACGTGAAAATGGAGCCGCCGCCTTTGGGGAAATATTTCAGATATAATTCGTGATCCGAATTATCAGAAAGAGACGGATGATTGACATTTTCGACATTCGGATGATTATTTAAAAATTCAACAATCTTTAATGCGTTTTCAACATGCCTTTCCACTCTCAGGGAAAGAGTTTCCAGTCCCTGCAAAAGCAAAAAGGAATTGAAGGGAGAAATCGCCGCGCCCGTATCCCGAAGCAAAGTTGCGCGGGCTTTTGTCACAAATGCGGCGGATCCGGCAGCTTTTGAAAAGACGATTCCGTGATAACTCGGATTCGGCTCGGTGAAAGCGGGGAATTTGCCGGAAGCATCCCAATCAAAACCGCCGTCAATGATGACGCCGCCGAGTGTTGTGCCGTGTCCGCCGATAAATTTCGTTGCCGAATGAACGACAATGTCGGCACCGTGTTCGATAGGCCGGAGCAGATAAGGCGTTGCGAACGTGTTGTCAACGATGAGAGGGATGTGATGCGCATGCGCGATATCCGCAATTTTTTGAATGTCGGCAACATCCGAATTCGGGTTTCCGAGCGTTTCAATAAAAATCGCTTTTGTATTTTCGCGGACGGCTTTTTCATACCCGCCTTCTTCTTTTTGATCAACGAAAGTCGTCGTAATTCCGAATTCGGGCAGCGTATGCGCAAGCAGATTATAAGTGCCGCCGTAAATTGTTTTTTGAGCAACGATATGGTCGCCGGCCTGCGCCAGGTTCTGAATCGCGTATGTCACAGCGGCAGCGCCGCTCGCAACGGCAAGTGCCGCCGTGCCGCCTTCCAATGCGGCGATCCTTTTCTCAAAAACATCTTGTGTCGGATTCGTCAGTCTGCCGTAAATATTGCCGGCATCCTCTAAACTGAACCGTGCAGCTGCGTGATCGCTGCCGTTAAAAACATATGCTGCGGTTTGATAAATCGGAACGGCAGTTGAATCGGTTGCAGAATTCGGTTTTTCCCACCCTTCATGAACCTGGAGTGTTTCAAATTTAAACTGTCTTTTGTCTTTGGAAATCATAATTTAATCCTCTTTCAGTTAAGCTTCATAATGATAAAATGTAATAATATAAAACAGTATTTATTACTACTAGTAATAATTTATAATTCCCGTCAATTTCATTCCTTACAGATTAGAAAGATTATCTAAAATCAAGAGGCAGGTATTCGTTTGGATTATTGTAAACTCGGCGGTAATTTATTTATAGTTTACATTCTTTTTTGTTTCACTTTAATGAACCGATTCTGTTTTTGCATCTTAAGAAATCAAAGAGGCAACCGAACAGATAGAAATGAAAAACGATTGAATATTTCTTACAGATTTGGGAGGGCTGAATATTATGGCCGTTAAAATTACAGAAACCGCTCTTCGTGACGCACATCAGTCATTAATCGCAACGCGCATGAGAACACGCGATATTTTGGATATCGTTGAACAATTAGATGATGTCGGCTACTGGTCGCTTGAAATGTGGGGCGGCGCAACATTTGATACAAGCATCCGCTACCTCAACGAAGACCCGTGGCAGAGACTCCGCGACATCAAAGCGCGCATGAAGAAAACCCCCGCGCAAATGCTCCTTCGCGGCCAGAACCTGGTCGGTTACCGCCATTATTCCGACGACGTGGTTGAAAAATTCGTTACAAAAGCTTACGAAAACGGCATCGATATTTTTAGAATTTTTGACGCGCTTAACGATTTCAGAAACATTGAAACGTCTGTCAGAACAGCCAAAAAAGTCGGCGCGCATGTTCAGGGAACCGTCAGTTACACCATCAGTCCGGTTCACACCCCCGAGACATTTATTAAAATGGCAAAACAGCTCGAAGAAATGGACTGTGATTCCATCTGCATCAAAGATATGGCGGGTCTTCTCTCCCCCGCGGCCGCTTCCGAGATTGTGGCCGGTATGAAGAAAGAAGTCTCCATTCCGATCTGTGTCCACTCTCACTGCACCTCAGGCATGGCGCCTGTTATGTATTATGCGGCTGTTGAAGCCGGCGCGGATATCATTGACACCGCCATTTCCCCGTTCGGCTGGGGCAGTTCGCAGCCGCCGACGGAAGCCATGGTCGCTTCACTCATGGGAACAAAATATGACACAGGCATTTCACTTGAAAAATTCAATGAAATTACGCCGTTTTTCAGAAATTTGAAAGACAAATACAATTCCATCTGCGACCCGATTTCCGAAACAATTGACGCCAACGTTATTCTTTACCAGATTCCGGGCGGCATGCTTTCAAACCTCGTGTCTCAATTGAAAGAACAGAACGCGCTTGACAAATACATGGACGTCTTGGCGGAAATGCCGCGCGTCCGTGAAGAACTCGGTTATCCGCCGCTCGTCACGCCGACCAGCCAAATCGTCGGCACACAGGCCGTTTTAAATGTCATCATGGGTGAGCGTTACAAAGTGATTCCGAAAGAAGTCAAAGATTATGCCCGCGGTTATTACGGCAAAACACCGGTCCCGATGTCCCCGGAGATGATCTCGCTCATCATCGGTGACGAACAGCCGATTACGGCCCGCCCCGGAGACCTGATACCGCCGGAATATGAAAAGATGAAGAAAGAAGCGGAAGAAATGGGCATTGCCAAATCCGAAGAAGACGTTCTGACTTACATCTTATATCCCGCCATCGCGCCGAAATTCCTCAAAGGCGAAGCCGAAGAAGAAGAATTGGTCTGCGGCTGCAGTGTGCCGGCGTCAAACGGAACCAACGCCTCCGGCATCCCGACGGAATACCGCGTGGAAGTGGACGGCAGCGTTTTTGACGTCAAAGTCGAGCCGACGGGATACAGTATTGTTGCTGCGGACGGCGGAAACAAAGGAAACAGCACGGCTCCTGCGGCGGACGAAAAGAAATCTAAAGCCGATACACCGGGAGCTGTTGTCAGCTCCATGCAGGGAATGATTCTGTCTCTTAAAACCAAAGTCGGAGAACAGGTGAATGAGGGCGATACTGTCTGCGTCATTGAAGCGATGAAGATGGAAAACGCAGTCAGTGCACCGAAATCCGGCATTGTCAAAGAGATTATCGTTGCCGAAGGAGACACGGTTTCCGGCGGCGACGCGCTGATGATTATCGAGTAAGCGGAGGAACAGAAATGTTTCAAAAAATCCTTGTCGCAAACCGCGGTGAAATTGCGATTCGTGTCATGCGCGCCTGCCGTGAAATGGAAATAAAGACGGTGGCCGTTTACTCCGATGCCGATAACAAAGCGCTTTTCGCGATGTATGCGGATGAAGCGGCTTATGTCGGCAAAGCGCCGGCAAGCCAGAGTTATCTGAACATCGAAAAAATTATCGAAGTCGCGAAACAAACCGGCTGCGATGCCGTTCATCCGGGATACGGTTTTCTGTCGGAAAATTCAAAATTCGCACGTCGCTGTGCGGAAGAAGGCATTGTATTTATCGGCCCGTCCGCGGACGTGATTGACAAACTCGGCAGCAAAATCGAGTCGCGCAAGATCGCAAAAGCGGCAGATATTCCGACCGTTCCGGGGACGGAAGATGCGGTCGAAGATCTTGAGGAAGCCATTGCCATCGGAAAAGAAATCGGATATCCCGCTTTGATTAAAGCGTCCGCGGGCGGTGGCGGCATCGGTATGCGTGTCGTCAACAGCGAAGACGAATTCAAAGAAGCGCTGGAATCAACCATGAGAATGGCCGGATCCGCTTTCGGAGATTCATCCGTTTTCATTGAGAAATATATTTTAAACCCGCGCCACATCGAAATTCAGATTTTGGCCGATAATTACGGCAATGTCATTTATTTGGGTGACCGTGAGTGTTCCATTCAACGTCGCCATCAGAAATTGATTGAAGAAGCGCCGTCACCGATCATGACGCCCGAACTCCGCAAAGAAATGGGCGAAGCCGCCATCCGCGCCGCCAAAGCGGTCGGTTATTCCAATGCCGGAACGGTGGAGTTCATTTATTCAGACGGTAAATATTATTTCCTCGAAGTCAACACACGCCTTCAGGTCGAACACGGCATCACGGAACTCATCACAGGCGTCGATTTGGTCAAAGCGCAGATCCGCGTTGCGGCCGGCATGGAACTCGGCATGAAGCAGGAAGATGTTTCTATCCGCGGTCATGCAATCGAATGCCGTATCAATGCGGAAGATCCGCTCAACGATTTTGCGCCGTCTCCCGGAAAAATCAGAAGATACCGGTCCTCCGGCGGTCCGGGCATCCGCGTCGACAGCGGGGTTCACACAGGATATACCATTTCACCGTATTACGATTCTATGATTTCCAAATTGTGCGCTTACGGTGCCGACCGCGATGAAGCGATTGCCCGAATGAAGCGCGCGCTTTATGAATATGTGGTCATCGGCGTGACAACAAATATTCCTTTCCATAAAGCGGTCATGGAAAACGAAGAATTCCGCAAAGGAAATCTTTCCACCAAATTCATCGACGACAACAATATTGTGGATGCCATTCACGATATTCTGAAGAGGGATTCCGCAAAAGGCGCAACGCTTGCTTCCGCTTTGGACAACGACGAAGTTGTGGTTGCCGCGATCACGGCGGCTGTGGGCAGTTATATTGCAAACATCGCGGAAATCGAAAACAAAAGGAAAGGAAAGAAAAAGAAATAACCGGATGCTGTCACGCATCTGATTTATTTGGTTAACAAATCCAAATTTATATAAACTTGGAAATGAAACTAGAAGGTGCTTAAAGGCCAAAGAGCCGGGGGAAACTCGGGATGAAAAGCAAAAGATCAGAAATTATCAACGCATTTAAAGCCGCTAACGGGAAAGCCATTTCGGGCGAAGAGCTGGGCAAAGAGCTCGGCATTTCAAGAACGATGGTATGCAAGTATATTAAGGGCTTAAAAGACGACGGCTATGAAATTTCATCGGCGCCGAAAAAAGGCTATGTTTTAAAATCCGTCCCCAAACTGCTTTACCCCGAAGAAATCCTCTCGGGTTTAAAGACAACACTTTTCGGCAAAAACATTCACTATTATGATGAGGCAGGTTCTTCCAACGACATCGCCAAAAAACTTGCGCCGACAGCGGAAGAAGGAACGATTATCGTTGTTGAACAGCAGACCGGCGGCCGCGGCCGTCTCGGCCGGCAATGGGCTTCCCCGAAAGGCGGCATTTGGTTTTCAACCATTTTGAAACCGCGCATTGCATTGAGCGCCGCCTCACGCCTGACACTGACATTCGGCCTCAGTGTTGCCAAAACATTAAGACAATACGGCTTTGATGCAAAAATCAAATGGCCCAATGACGTTTTGGTCAACGGCAAGAAAGTATCCGGCATTTTAACGGAAGTGGACGCTGAAATCGATACCGTTGAATTTGTCGTGATCGGCATCGGCATCAACGCCAATATGAGCCTGAAAGATATTCCGGAAGACCTCCGAGAAAACTCCACCACGCTTCGCGACGAAGGCGGAAAAAGTATTGACCGCGTTGAATTTCTGCAGAAACTTCTCTTTGAGATGGAACAGGAATACATCCGCTTCAGCACCCGCCCGTTCAGTGAAATCATGGAAGAGATCATCACGCTTTCCGATACGATCGGCCGTGAAGTAACCGTCAGCATGCCGAACAGAATTGCGGAAGGAACGGTTGTCGGCATTTCAAAAACAGGCGCGCTCCTATTGAAGAGAACGGACGGCGAAATTGAAGAAATTATTGCCGGACGGTGCATGTACACGAAAAAATAAGAACCTTAAAAATGAAAAACGGAGATGAGACAATCCGATTCAAACCGATTGTATTTCAAAAAACGATGCAGACCGTTCCAAAACGGTTTTCTGTTTTATTTTTAATATTTCTGTTCCTGTGCGCTGCCGTTCTTCCCGCATGTGCCGGAGAAGAACAGCGGGCCATTTTGATTTCGGATGACTATCAGATCATGCGTGACGGAGACGTTCTGAAATTCCAGCAGGGTTATGAAATCAGTCTTAAAGGATTCGGGTCTGACACTGTTTTGGTTGAATTCCGCAACAATTACAGCAATAATATTTCAATGGGAAGCGTCGTTTTAAAGGAAGGGGAAACCGTCCAATGTTACAGGGGTTCGGGAGACAATAAAACGGAAATCTTGATGCTGACGCTTGATAAACTTTATCTGAACAATTCCCAAGTGATTGTCGGTTTTTCCCACATCTACCAGTTTGAAGACACGGACACACGGTATACGGAAGAAACGGCTTGGACATTTGAAACGGCTGTTCTGGACAACCCTTCGATTCCTCAAAAACCGAACAACCCCGGCAAAAGCAATAATATTGGACCGGATGTCGTTTCCGAACCGCTTTATATCATTCTGGTAATCGGTTTGGCCGCAGTCGCCTTAATTTTAATCAGCATTATTTTCAGAAAAAGAGTGGAAAAGAAAAAACGCGTTCAAAGAAAAACAAGCAAAGAGAAAAATGAAAATTGATTAAATCAGGCTTTCATAATACCCTTTTCTTTTTTCTTTGTCATCCTCTTTTTTCACGGAAACAATCAATTTTTTCTTGGTCACGGGTTCGAGACGTTTCCATTCGACAATCGAATCCTCTTCCAGAATGAAATCTTCGGCACGCTTGTCAATGAATTTCCCGTTAACCTCATAGATATAAAATCCTTCTTCGCCGTCAGCCGCCACGATGAAATCTTTGCCGTCGATATTTTTGACTTCAACCACGGAAACGGTTTTGAAGGCTTCCATGAGTGTCGTTCCTTTATCGACTTCCAATCGTTTCACGGGTGCGAACGGATCAAAGGCCCCCGTAAAATTCTTTTTCTTCAGCGAAAAGACATGGGTTTTGCCGTAAATCTTCCGCTCGATTAAATCGGCATCTTCCAGAACTTTTATGTGTTTGGAAGCAACGGGAACAGAAATGCCCAGATTACGGGCAATGGCTGAAATGTGCATGTCTTCTTCGGCTAAAAGCTGAAGAATTCTCTGGCGCATTTGACTTGAAACGGCGGCAAACATCTGCGTGCTTTCTGTCTGTGATTCTTCTTTGGGTGCACGGCCGCTTTTTTTGGGTTTTTGAGCTGTTCCTTTTGAAGAAACGGGTTTTGTTGCCATAGATTAAATTCCTCGTTGAAAGAGATAAGTTTTATTAGAATATGTGATAAGTTAAGTTACAATTAATGTATTTAACCTTATTAACTAAAATATATAAACCTAACATTCTAATTTCTAAACAATTAAAACAAATGGGAAAACATGATTCCGGAAAAGAGAAAACTGTCTCAAACAGTATTTATTATATTGGCTGTTTTTACGGCCGTTTTATTGATAACGTCGACAGCAGCGGCAAAATCTTATTCTTTTGACAAAATCACATCAGACGTCACGGTTGATGAAAACGGTGTTACGCATGTGACAAACAAACTGTACTACGATTTTGAAACCGGCCCGGACGACCAATACCGGGAAGTATATTACGTCATCATTCAATCGGAAAACACATCGATTCATAACATTACCGGTTATTTGGAAGGATATGAGAATTCAACCTTTAATTACGCCCGAAATTCATACGGGTATGAAGTGACGGCAAGCCTGCCGCAGCCGAACCCCGAAAAAGCGGTTTTTGTTTTTTCATATGAATATTACGGCGGTATCAATGTTTACAATGATATAACCGAATTCAATTATATGCTCAGAAGCAACCAATGGAGTGAAGCTGCGGATGTTTTTGAAGCAAACGTCACAATCAGCGGCGTTCCGTATCAAACCGTTTCAGGCAACAGCTCTTATCTTGTATTCAGCCACCCCGAAGTGAATGTGACGGACAGTTCGACGGTTCAAAATGAAACAAATACACAAACAATCCACGCTGCCGTTCGGGAACAGTACGTTCAGGCCTATTCATGGATGGACATCCGTGTCCTTTATCCGCGCATGGAAAATCCGGACAGCCGATATGTGACTCTCATCAATGAAAACGGACTGGACAAGATTTTGGAAGAAGAAGAAGCCTACGCCAAAAAAAAACTTTATCCGGTTTATCTGACAATTCTTCAGTTCCTGATCATAATCGCGGGCATTGGCGGCGTCTTTTGGATTTATTACAAGCATGGAAGAGAGCCTAAAACAAATTACGGCGCATTGTATGAACGCGAAATTCCGACGGACACGAAACCCGCCATGGTCAACGCCGTTATTGTCGGACACGGCAAACCGAATATGGATGCTTTCGTCTCAACAATTATGAGTTTGGTGGACCGCGATTATTTATCGATCCAGGAAAGAAGCAGCATAAGCCGGAGCGGTAAAGATAAAAAAAATGTTGTGTTGAAATTTGAGAACCCTGCGGATTCAAAACTTGAAAAATTCGAAACGGACGTTTATAATTTCCTGAGAAGATATGCCGTTAATGACGAAATTGACTGGAAAGAATTCCAAAAGAAATTGGGTGCCAATGACGCCTTCTACAACTTCCTGAATAAATGGAACGCGGATGTTGAAAAACAAGCGCGTTTTGATGATTACTTTGACAGCAAAGGCAACCGTCTGATCGGAAGCCTCGGTATTGTTGTGGTCATTGAAGCCATTCTGATGTATTTCATGGCGGAAATCATTGCGCCGGTCGCATATTATCCGCTGACTTCGGTTGTAACGACAATATGTATCTTCACCGGTATTCTGGGAATCGTTTTTGTCGCTTACCCGTTCGTTTTCAAAAAATCAATGGGACGGTGGACGGATGACGGACGCGTCTTCTACTTGAAATGGAAAAATTTTGAAAAATATCTGACGGATTATTCCCTGATTGAAAAATACCCGCCGGCTTCAGTGATTATTTGGGATCATTACATTGTTTATGCCATGGCGCTCGGTGTCGCGGAAGAAGCGCTGAAGAATATGAACCTGGCAACCCCTGCCGGAAGCATGCAAAGCAGCCGTTTCGGATACGTTTACTACTATCCGTTCTTCTACATAGGAATGAGAAATGCCTATTCGGCCTCAACGCCGCAGTCCGGCGGCGGTGGCGGCGGACCGGGCGGCGGTTTCGGAGGCGGCGGCATTGGAGGCGGTTTCGGAGGCGGTTTCGGCGGTGCCCGCTGAAACCTGATTATTTCTTTGAACCGACGATGAATATAAGAATCATAACCGCTAAAATAAGTGAATAAGGTGGTTTGGAATACAAACTGAAAAATAAAAGGAGAAATAAAAATGGCAACCGGTACAATTATTGCAATTGTTTTAATCGTTTTGCTTTTGATTATCCTCGTCGCGGTTGCTGCGATGTATAACGGTTTAATCAAAAACAGAAACTTCGTGGACAATGCCTGGAGTCAAATTGAAGTCCAACTCAAAAGAAGATACGATTTGATTCCCAATCTTGTCGAAACCGTCAAGGGCTATGCAGGTCATGAAAAAGAGACGCTGGAAAAAGTCATTGCGGCAAGAAACGCAACAATGAACGCAAAATCGCCTCATGAAATGGCGGAAGCGTCCAACATGCTCACATCGACATTGAAAAGCCTTTTTGCCGTTGCGGAAGCCTATCCGGATTTGAAGGCCAACACCAACTTCCAGGATCTTCAAAAACAGCTGAAAGACACGGAAGACAAGATTGCTTACGCCCGTCAATTCTACAACGACACCGTCACAAAATACAACAACTCGATTCAAACGATTCCGAGAAATATTGTTGCGAAAATCGGCGGTTTCGAGAAAAAAGAACTCTTCGACGCCGGACCCGAAGAAGTCAGAGAAGCGCCGAAAGTTCAGTTCTGATTTTGCATTTCCCGCAAAATCAATTCCTTTTTTATTTTTGAAAAATTAAATGCCGGAAGCGGACAGTATGGATAAAGAGAGACTTCGCGCAGAAATATCGGATCCGAATTTTGATTTGCCGCACTTTACCGCGGCGGCTGTGAGAGATAAAGAATTTCGGGATTTCGCAGTCAATGAAATGCTGACGCATCAGCACATCATGGTTTACTACCATTGTTACTACATTGCGGAGGCGGTATCTGAAACTGCGCCCGATCTGATGTATAAATACTGGGAGAACATCGAAAAGCTTCTCAAACATAAGAATTCTTATCATCGGAATTTTGCGCTGTCGATCTTGGCACGGCTTTCAAAAGTTGACACCGAAAATAAAATGAACGGCTGTATTGACGTGTACCTTTCACTGCTGGATGACGTGAAATTTTTAACGGCGGATATCTGCATTCAAAACGCGGCGCTGATCGCCGTTTACAAACCGGAGCTTTCAGAAAAGATTGTCTGCGCAATCATCGGGAACGTAAGAGAAGAAAAAAGAAACAACCGGCAGAATTCATTTTTAGCGGGAACAGCAATTGAGTCATTTGATGCTGTTTACGAGAATTACAGTGATAAAATACAATTGATTCTCTTTGCCGAATCCAATTTAAGCGGCGCCAGTCCCAAGACGCAAAAAATCGCGAAAGCCTTTTTGAAAAACCGAAAGAATGAATCAACCGAATAACACTGTTTTTTTCAATCGGTTGATTTAAATTGTTTGTTTTGTTAGTTCTTTCATCGAATTTTCAACTTTATTTCAAATACAATTTCAGAGGAATTGAAATGCATATTACGGAAGGGCAAAGCAAATTAGTTAAACCCGTCGTGCCCGCCGAAATTACGGCGGATATGGATCTGGACACGTTCGTTGCCGCACTCGCAGGCTGCGGATTCGGTGCCAGAAGAATCGGAAAAGCGGCGGATATCTATACGGAAATGCTTTCCGATGAGAAAGCGGTCAAATTTTTCGGCTTAGCCGGCGCGATGGTTCCCGCGGGTATGCGCAAAATCATTGCGGATTTGATCCGTGACGGGCATATCAATGTGCTTGTGACGACCGGCGCGAATATGGTTCATGACGCGCTTGAGGGTCTTTATATGCCCCATTTCGTCGGAGACGATAACGCCAATGACATCGAACTTCGGGAAGAAGGAATCGACCGCATTTATGATGTTTATCTGCCCGATAACCATTTTGAAGACTTCGAAGGCTTCATGCAGGAAATCATCGCAGAACTACCGACGGAAAAACCGGTTTCGATTGTTGAATTCATGCGCCACATGGGAAAAAACATCAACAACCCGGATTCCATTCTGCGCGCGGCTTATGACATGAACGTTCCGGTTTACTGCCCGGCATTTCCCGATTCCGTTATCGGCCTTCAGTCCTGGCTTTACAAAGAAACAAACCCGCTTGTGATTGACGCGCTTGGTGACATGCATGATTTGATGGATATCTGCTGGGAAGCCGAGAGAGCCGGAGCGGTATTTGTCGGCGGCGGCGTTCCGAAAAATTTCATTTTCCAAACCATGCTTGTGACGCCGCGTGAATTTGACTATGCGATTCAGCTGACGATGGACACACCGCAAACGGGCGGTTTATCCGGCGCGACGCTGGATGAAGCGGTTTCCTGGGGCAAAACCAACGCGGAATCCAAGATGGTGACCGTTTATTCCGACGCGACGATTACGCTGCCGCTGATGGTTGGCGCGGCCAGATCCAGATTGAAAAAGAAATCGGAGCAGAAATGATGAAAAACAGCGGACAATTTCAAAGAAAAACAGGCATCATATTGGCTTTGGATGTGACGGATGAAGCAAGTGCGCTTGAAATTACGGCAGATGTCGCCGATTTGGTGGACGCCGTCAAAATCGGATATCCGCTTGTTCTCGGAACAGGACTTCAGATTGTTTCAAAATTGACAAAATACGCGCCGGTGATTGCCGACTTTAAAGTAGCCGACATTCCGAATACGGATCATTTGATTTGCGAACACGTTTTCAAAGCAGGCTGTGCTGCCATTATTGTCCAAGGTTTTACCGGTCCCGACAGTTTAACGGAATGCGTCAAAACGGCAACCGCTTTTGACGGAAAAGTTTTCGTCGTTTCCGAGATGAGCCATCCCGGGGGAAGTTACTTCTTCACGGATGAAATTTCGAAAGAAATCGCGGGCCTGGCCAAAAAATACGGCGCATTCGGAATCGTTGCTCCGGCAACACGCCCCGAACGTGTGAAAGAACTGCGGGCCGCCATCGGTGATGATTTGAAAATCATATCTCCGGGTGTCGGCACCCAAGGCGGCAGCGCTGCGGACACAATTAAAGCGGGCGCGGACTGGGTGATTGTCGGACGCAGCATTTACAATGCAGAAAATCCGAGAGATGAAGCGATGAAAATGAAAGTTGAAATTGAAAAACTGATTTAAATTTGATCAGATCGAAATGCCGATGATGAAAGTTTGAGCTGATTTTTGTGATGAGCCCTATGAGTCCTGAGGCATTTTGATTATTCTGTTTTTAATGTATTGCTTTTGACTTGAGAAATAAGCGCTGCTAATTCTTTTCGCTCCTCACTATCAAACAGATTCATGAAACTGACAGGTTTGTCAAACGGCGGCAAACGCAAATCAGTCATTTTGTCAATGTAGCCGTTATGACAAAGATATTGGATCAGCTGATTCATAAAATGCATTTGATCTTGGTTCAACGGATGTCGGCTCATAAAATCTGAAAATACGTCTTTAGCAGCTTTTTCGTCTAATTTTACGATTTGCCGGATGAGTGAGCCGAAAGGTATTTCTCCGAATTCTTTTTCATAATCCTCTTTTGTTCCGAGTTCGTTTGTGAGAAGATTTTCCAATTCTGCATAATCCGAATTATTTAAAGGAATATTATGTCGAATCTTGAAAATAACTTCTTTATCACGGTGATCTTCAAGATAACGTGTGACTTTTCGTTTGTAGTTTTCCAGATCAATAGAAATGTCAGCCGATTTTCCGTCTTGAATTGTTAACTCATCTGTCAACCTTGTAAATACGATTGATTTTTGACCAGGTTCAATAATAAATTTGAACAAATTTCTTAATTCAACCCGTAAATATTCAAGATCAAGAATTGAAATACCATGCCAGAATGAGTCTGATTCTACCCGCCGGATATATTCTAATTTTTCACGAATCTGCGGAATTGTTGCTTTTTGCATAAGGTCACGGGCAATTTTCATCACTGTCTTTTTGGATGCATTGAATTGAGGCGATTTTTCTTGATTCAGCATCATGCCGTAAATGAGATTATCAAATGCAACTGCAGATTCATCAGGGTCATCCGAATAAACCAGAGAAGCAACTTTGCCGATTAAATCTGCTTTTTCGGTTTCTGTTAAACAAACAAAAGCATTCTCTTCTTTGAATTTTTCAACATAACGGAGCTGTCTGCGGACCGTAAATAATTCAGGATTTAAAGCATTAATTTGTGAAAGAATTGTTTGGATGAGTTCTTGTCTCAGTTTTTGAGAGGTGTCATCGGAATATTTTTCGGTTTGTAAATTGAATATCAATTCAACGCGTTTTGAGAAAATCATCTCAGGAATTGCTTTGACTTCATTTGATTCCGGAATATTCTGATTTTCGTCAAAAAATTTAAAATTGTTCATTACATCAAAAATGTAAAAATACTGTTTCTTCTCATATCCGCCGCTCTTGTGATCAAAACATTCCAATCCTTCACAAAGACGTGTTCCTCTGCCGATCATTTGCCAAAATTTGGTTCTGCTAAAAACCTTTTTGAAAAAGACCAGGTTAACGACTTCGGGAACATCAATCCCTGTGTCAAGCATATCTACCGAAACAGCAATTTGCGGCATTTTATCTTTGACTTTAAAATCATTGATCATGCTTTGGGCATAATTCTCTTCGTAAGTGATTTTTTTAGCAAATTCACCTTTATACTGCGGATAAAGTTTATCGAACCGTTCAATGAGGTATTGAGCATGACGGTTATTCTGTGCAAAAATGATTGTCTTACCGAGGTGTATACCGCCGCCTTTTTTGATCCCTTTCTCCATGAGTGTCTGCAAAACCTTGTCAACCGTATCTTCATTAAAAACGGTATTATTGAGTTGATTTTGAGAAATGGAATCAGGGATGTTACCGTCATCATCACCGAAATCTTCTTCATACCGCTCTTTGTCGGCTTCGGACAATTTGTTGTATGTAATGCCTTCTGTCAAAAATTTGGTTCCCATATCAAAATTGTGATACGGAACCAAGACGTGATCTTTTTCAACAGCGGTTTCATAATCATAGGCGTAAGTCGGGACGTTGGGCTCTTTTTCAAAGAAATCGTACGTGTTTCGGGCAACTTCATTTTTGGGAGTTGCCGTTAAACCGATGAGATGACTGTCAAAGTATTCGAAAATTGCGCGATATTTTTTGAAAATACTTCTGTGCGCTTCATCAATGATGATTAAATCGAAATGTGCCGGTGTAAAGAAACGGCTGCCGTCTTCGGACTTTTCGTCATCGATTGCGTTTAAAATCGTCGGATAAGTGGAAAAAACAATGCGGGCATTTTTATCGTCTTTGTTGGTCACCAAATTGCAGAGCGACATGGTCGGAAGATAATTTTTAAAGGCATCTTTGGCTTGATTGACAAGGGCATTACGATCAGCTAAAAAAAGAATATTTGTGATGTGTCCGCCGCGTGAGAGAACGTCCACTAAACTTGCAGCGGTTCTTGTCTTCCCGGTTCCGGTTGCCATAACCAACAAGTGACGGCGCATTTGCTTCATAACATCATCGCGAACGGCGATGACGGCTTCTTTCTGATAGTAACGGTCGGTGATACTTTCGTCGATTTCAATTTCGGCTAAATTTCTTCGCTGTTCCCGCCGGATCATTAATTTTTCCAAATCGTTTTGACCGAAAATACCGCTGACTTCGCGAGGCGGATTGTCTCCGTCCCAAAAAGAAGTTTCAAACCCGTTTGTCAGGAAGATGAAAGGTCTTCTGCCGGTTTCAGCCTCGATGCAGTCAGCGTAGAGTTTTGCCTGATGCTTGCCGATGTTGTGATCTTTGGATGAACGTTTCGCTTCAACGACGGCTAATACTCTGCCGTCTTTGCCGTAGAGAACATAATCAACACGCCCGCGTTGACCGTCTTTACCGTCCATTCCGATGACTTCAACTTCCCGACTGACATTTTCATTGAAGACCCAGCCGACCATTTTCAAATCGACGTCAATATATTTTTTGCGCGTCTCAAATTCACCGGGTTCGACAACTTGATAAATCCGTTCTTTTTGATGACGATCTTTTTCGGCAGCCAGTTCTGGATTTCGAAGTGTCAGCTGAGCTTTCAGAGCTGCAATAATGCCGTCTTTTTCGCTGAGCTGTTGGTCACGCGCCGAAATTTCCTGCTCCATTTTTGAAATTTCGGACTGGAAACGTTCATCGGTCTCAAGATCCGTTTTCTTCGGAATCTTTTTTTCATCAAACGCCCGAAGTTCATAACTTTTGCCGAACGAATAATCGATCCACTCGATAAACTCAAACAAATGCGACAGCGCCAAAATGACTTCGTCTTCCTCAACCGACTTATTGGAATGCGCGGCATTGTTGCCGAGACGGATGATATATTTGAATTTGTACAGATTCTTTCGGTCAAATTCTCTTTGAAACGGCTGTCCGTGAATCAAAGACTGCAGATTGTCACTGTAAGGCAGCGGCCATTTCTCCGCCGCATAAACCCATTTCACCGCCAATTCAAGTGCTCGCCGACATCCGAAAGCCGCCGATGCGGACGATGTCGCCAGTACATTTTCAGCATCTACGCAAGCCGTTGCAAAAAAATCAAATTCGGGTTTTTCCAGAAGAAAGTCAAAATTTGAAGCCATGAGGAGACACCGAAAAGAAATGAAATAAGATTAATGTGAAATAACTTTCTTTTTATTTTATTGTTTCCAATAAAATTAATCGAAATATTCACTCATTAAGCTGTCAAATAAGTATTGTGTTTCATCAATTGATTTTTGAACACATTGTTTTTGTTCTTCGGTTTTTTGAACGATGGCAGTAAATTTGTTTTGCAGATCAATTGGAGGTAGAGGGACAGAAAATTTTTCAAAAAAAGAACTTGGAACTCTTTTTTGTCCAGCACTTCCAGACATATTTTTTTCAGCCAGTATTCTAAAATAAGAAAGGGTAGATAAACGGTACAACCATTCACTGTTAGAAACACCAATTATTGGTCGAAAAACATGGAACTCTGTCGATCCGAATCCAATATTGTTCTTTAAATTTCTAGCAACTGCACCTTTCCCATTTTCCATACAAGGAGTAATTTTTGCAAATAAAACATC
>CAYUQC010000013.1:31242-36702 GCA_964446755.1 uncultured Methanosarcinales archaeon | reverse complement strand
GAACTTATTTCCCCGTTCCGTTTTTAGATAGAATATATAAAATATAGAAATCGGGGGAAACTGTGAATATCATTTCCCCTTAATTTTCATTTAACTCGGCATCAGCCTTTCTTTTTCGAGTTTTTTTCTTACCTTCCTTTTTTTCGGTGCCTGAAGAATCGGCTCCTGGGTCCGCGCCTTTTCGGGATTCCGGCTCTCCGCGTAATTTCCGCTCCAGATCCCGGATAATATCGCGCATTTGAATCGCCCGCTCAAAATCAAGCATTTCCGCGGCTAAATTCATCTCGGATTCGTACTGAATAATCAGGTTGGGAATTTCCGCTTTCGGGACGTATTTGACATCCGAGATTTCGGCGACTTGTTCACGAATCGGTTTTCGAATGGTTTGCGGAATAATTCCGTGCTCCTCGTTGAAATCCATCTGCAGTTTGCGGCGTCTTTCAGTTTCCCCCATCGCATTTTTAATGGAATCCGTCATCTTATCCGCATAAAGAACAACTTTAGAGTTGGAATTACGCGCCGCGCGCCCGATGATTTGAATCAGGCTTCTGGAATTACGCAGAAATCCTTCTTTATCCGCGTCCAAAATACCGATGAATCCGACCTCAGGAATGTCAAGCCCTTCTCGGAGAAGGTTGATTCCGACCAGTACATCAAAATTGCCGAGGCGGAGATTCCGGATAATTTCCGTCCGCTCGATCGTTTTAATATCAGAATGCAGGTACCGTGTTTTAATTCCGGCTTCCGCCAAATATTCCGTCAGCTCCTCCGCCAGCCGTTTGGTCAGGGTCGTCACAAGCGCACGGTCGCCGTTGGCAATCACTGTGTTAATTTCAGAAATAATATCATCGACCTGTCCTTTAATCGGCCGGACTTCAACGATCGGGTCAACCAACCCTGTCGGACGGATCACCTGTTCCACGACCTGGGCGGATTGTTCGATTTCATAATCGCCGGGTGTTGCCGATACAAAAATCGTGTGCTTCATATATTTTTCAAATTCTTCAAAACGAAGCGGACGGTTGTCAAAAGCGCTCGGAAGTCTGAAACCGTAATCGATCAAAGACTTTTTACGGGCGCGGTCACCGTTATACATCCCGTGAATCTGCGGCAGCGTCTGATGGCTTTCATCGATGACGACCAAAAAGTCATCGGGGAAATAATCAATCAAACAATAAGGCTGTTCCCCCGGTTTTCTGCCGTCAAAATGCATCGAATAGTTTTCAATCCCTTTACAGCTTCCGGTTTCCTGAATCATTTCCATATCGTAAAGCGTTTTTTGCTTTAAACGGTGCGCTTCTAGCATATCCAGCTCGGGCAGACGCTCTTCCAATTCGACCAGAATATCCTCGATGGCACGGTCTCTGACACCGTCCGGAACGACATAGTGGCGGGCAGGATAGATGAAAAAAGATTCCATATCAAAGTTTTTCGTTGCATTCAAGCCGTCGATTTCGGAAATCTTGTCGATCTCATTTCCGAAAAACTCGATCCGGATGATATTTTCATAATAACCGGGCATCACGTCAACCGTATCCCCTTTGACGCGGAACCGTCCGGGCGCCAGCTCCAAGTCATTGCGCTCAAACTGGCTGTCCACCAACCGCCCGATCAGATCATTGCGTTTCATATGCATACCGACGGCGACCTCAACGCCCATCTGCTCAAAACGCTCCGGATTACCGAGACCGTAAATACAGGAAACGGACGCGACGACAATAACATCGCGCCGGGAAACCAGCGATGCGGTCGCCTCAAGACGCATCTGCTCGATTTTCGGATTGATCTGCGCATCTTTTTCAATATATTGATCTTTGGCGGGGATGTAAGATTCCGGCTGATAATAATCATAATAAGAAACGAAATATTCGACGCGGTTTTCAGGGAAGAACTCTTTGAATTCATTATAGAGTTGCGCCGCTAATGTTTTGTTATGCGCGATAACAAGTGTCGGTCGCTGAACTTTTTCGATTACATTTGCAATCGTGTACGTTTTTCCGGAACCGGTCACGCCGAGAAGCGTCTGACAGCGGTCGCCGCGGTCGATACCTTCGGCTAACCGGGCGATAGCCTCCGGCTGAGAACCTTTGGGCGTCATGTCCGAAATAAGTTTCAACGGCGGAGAATCGCGCTTTCGCGTCTTAATTTCCAAATCTTTTTTTGAATCCATGATTTCACTGCATTCGTTTTTATAATAATAGAAAATAAAAATTCAACTGAATTTTAAAATTACACACATATCATATTAAGCTTTAATTACCGAGGTGAAAGTATTCAGAAAAAGGAAGTAAAACGGACAGAAGAGAAAGGAAGATAGTGAAAAGAGAAAGGGAAGATTATTCCATAAATTTTTTCTTGTGTTTTGAATACAACTCATGCACCATTCCGTCCGATAAACCAATGATCGGCGCATAAATCGTCTGAATGCCGCAGACATCCAGAATATGGCGGTAAATGTAACAGGCAGGAATGATGACATCCGCGCGGTCCGGTTTTAACCCGAGTTCTGTAACACGTTCTTCAACAGTATAATTATGAAGCAATTCATCAACTTCTTCAAGATCAGACATTTGGAGCGGTTCGTTGTTGACTTTCCCGGCCAGCAGGTACAGACTGCGGATATTCCCGCCGCTGCCGATGCCGACAATGTCGGTTCCGCGAACCGTTTTTTTCAGCCATTTGTCCATTTCTTTCCAGGTTTCTTTCAAAACGAATCCTTCTTTTAAACGAATGCATCCGACATCGAAGGATTTGGATTTCCTTTTGCCGCCACCGACAAAAGTTACTTCCGTACTGCCGCCGCCGACATCAATGTAAAGGTAAGAAAAACGCGGATCAAAGTTTTTTTCGATATGGTTGGCGTAAATCAGTTTCGCCTCCCTTTTTCCGTCAATGATTTTCAAATCGATGCCGGTTTTTTTCTTGATTTGCCTGACGATTTCTTTACCGTTTTTCGCTTCGCGCAGCGCGGATGTGGCGCACGCCATCGTGTCGGCGACTTGGAACCCGTCGATAATCTGACGGAAACCGCACATGGTTTTAACCAGCATTTTTGCTTTATCATCCGAAATTTTTCCGCGCGAGAAAGCGTCTTCTCCCAAACGTACCGGAACGCGAAGCATCGTCATGCGTTCAAAAACAACTTCGTTTTCAACGGTATGAACATCTGTCAGCAGCAGCCGGATGGCGTTGGATCCGACGTCAATGGTTGCAAAAATCATTTAATTTCCCTTCAATTGATTAATGTATGCGGTCTTCGGTTTTAATCTTTTGTTCATGGCGCTTCAATAAATTTTATAAAAGGAAGTACCTATTTATCAAGAATCATGTGTGCAGTTTTTAAGCATACAGAATGAATTGTCAAAAACGTTCTCAAAAACGTTACCCCATTAGGAGGTTTAATTTAATGAGCTCAAACAACTATGCTCCGGATGCTTCCGGAAATCAGTTTCTGTCAAAAGTCTATATGTGGATGTTTGCAGGAATGTTAATCACGGCGGTTGTCTCATATGCAATTTATATGAGCCCGTCGCTTCAGGCAATGTTTTTACCGTATTATTTCATCTTATTGATTCTTGAACTGCTTGTTGTTATTCTTTTAAGCTGGAAAATCAAATCCATGTCGCCGGCATTAGCTGCGGGCGCGTTTATTCTTTACGCCCTGCTGAACGGAATTACGCTGACAGCGATAATAATGTCTTATACAATTTCGTCCGTATTCGTTGTCTTTGTTGTTGCCGCAGGCATGTTTATCGGTATGAGTTTATTCGGCTTTTTCACGAAAAGAGATTTGAGTACAATCGGCCGCTTTGCAATTATGGCTTTAATCGGCATTATTATTGCAATGATTCTGAACATGTTACTGTATATGATTGTCCCGAGTACGGCTGTATGGATCGATTTGGGCATCAGTATCATTGCCGTGATTATCTTCGCTGCCTTAACCGCTTATGATACTCAGAAAATAAAAGAGATGGGAAGATCCATTGAGTACGGTGCGCCGTATTCACAGAATCTGGCCGTAATCTGTGCTTTAACACTGTATCTGGACTTCATCAACCTGTTTATCCAGCTGCTCAGCATTTTCGGAAACAGAAGATAATCAACGAGAATGTGAGAAATCACATTCTTCTTTTTTCGGATTAGCAGCCTTATACCGAACGGATACGGCTTTATATTTTCATTTCCGATTATCCGCTATGAAAGATTTTGTCATTATCGGGAACAAAGCTGTCAACGGCGGCAAAATTTCTTTAAACGATCTCCCGGGTTCTGCCGGAAGAATGGATGTTTTGTGCCGCTGCGTGACGTCCGCGCTTTTCATTTCATTCGGGATGAGACGCGACATCAATGTTTGGCTGATTTTAAAAGGAGAGCCGGGTCCCGATAAAATCGTCAGATTCAACGGCGAAACCATGCGCTCGCTGAATCCGGATGAGAGAAGTTCGGGGTCGCTGATTCAAAAAGCACTTTTAGTTGACGCATCCGAAATTGAGAAGCAATCGACGCCGGGCGTTTTTGTCAGATACGGAAATTTAGCGCAGCTTTTGAACGCGTTTACGGAAGAAGAACGGCCGCTGTTTTATTTGAAAGAAGACGGACAAGATATTTTGGAGATGATTCAAACCGGACCCGCGGCACTTTTGGAAAACGGCGTTTATATTTTAGGCGATAATCAGGGCGTTTTTGAAGAAGATGAAAAAACCATTGAAAGCGCAGACGCCTCCAAAATTTCCGTCGGTCCGATTTCGCTGCTCTCGAGTCAGTGCATCACGCTGATATTAAATGCGCTCGACAGGGCGGCAGCAAATGAATAAATATAAAAACCAGAGAAAGAATAGTACCAAAGAACAATTTTTGTTCGCTTCAAATTTTCAATAGGAGGAAATAAAATGACCCCTGAAGAAGAAAAAGTTCTGAAAGCAATGAAATCCATCGGAAAACCCGTCAGGCCGGGCGATGTTGCCGAAGCAACAGGCATCGACAGCAAAGAAGTCAGCAAAATCATTGCGTCTTTAAAGAAACAAGAACTTGTCGACTCTCCGAAAAGATGTTATTACGCACCGAAATGATTGATTCCCGATCATTTTCTTATTTTCTTTTTATTCACACCCGTGCTCTTTTTTCTTCCTTTTATTGTCATGTATCCGCCCTTATCCTTTTATATATCTGATGACCTATTCTATGGATAAGAAATCAATTGAAAGTGTGTTTACGGCAAGACAGTTTCAATAACAAGCAAAAATTTTTCAAATTATTTTTATTAACCGGAGAAATATTTTTTAATTATTTTTGGAGAGAAATTATGGCAGAGAAAAAAGGTGTTGGTAATTTTTTAAGAAGAACATTTGCACTCAAAAAGAATGAAGAAATCGAAGCCGAAAAGAAAACACCTGCGCGAAAAACGGCAGCAAAAACAGCAGCTAAACCGGCAGCAAAAACAGCAGCTAAACCGGCAGC
>CAYUQC010000013.1:0-31142 GCA_964446755.1 uncultured Methanosarcinales archaeon | reverse complement strand
AACCGGCAGCAAAAACAGCAGCTAAACCGGCAGCTAAACCGGCAGCAAAAACAGCAGCTAAACCGGCAGCAAAAACAGCAGCTAAACCGGCAGCTAAACCGGCAGCAAAAACAGCGGCCAAACCGGCAGCAAAAACAGCGGCTAAACCGGCAGCAAAAACAGCAGTCAAACCGACTGTTAGAACAGTATCGAAACAAACTGCTGCTGTTTCTTCACCGCAGGCCGCCGCGCCGAAAACGAAAACGCCCGTTGAATTATCAAAAAATATGACAAAGGCGGACAACGTCCGCCTCTACATATACCAGAATTATTTTAAGCCGGCCAAATTAAAAGGGCAGAATAAAATCACGCTTATTGCCGGTGATGTTCATGCCGACATGGGTTTGAAATCCGAAATGCCGACCGTTACGTCTGCCATGAAAACCCGGATTGACCGGTTATATGACGTGGAAATTTTAGAAGTGAAACCCCCGAACGGCGCGAATTCCAAGCTGACTGTCAGATATGATTTGAAAAATTTATACATGGAAGAAGAAGCAATCAAACCGGTGACGGAAAAAATAGAAAAGCTCGGGCAGGAAACCGTGAAAAAGCCGGTTTCGGAAAAAACCGTTGATTCCGAAAGCAGTTACCTGATTTTAAAAGAATTGGAAGAAAAACTGCGCTCGTTTGTCTCCGACCGCGTTGAAGCGCGTTTCGGGAAAGAGTGGTGGAAAGGCACCGACATGAGTTTTTTAGCGGACCGCTGGAACGAACGCCGAATTATGAATGACCGGACAAACGCGGATAAAAAAAGAAGCACGACAGAGCCGCTTATCAATTATGCCAGTTTCAGCGATTACCGCAGAATCATCAATAATCCGTTTGCATGGGATGCTTTTGAAGAATATTTTCCGGACCGCGGATGGATTATCCAACGCTTAAAGGAGCTGGATCCGATCAGAAATGCGATTATGCACCACACACCGCTCGAAGAAGATGATTATATCCGTCTCGGTTTGTATGCCAGAGATATTTTGAAAATCATTGACAAGCCCGCCGGGAAAGGAAAAACTGCGAAATAAAAACGAAAAACAGAGGAAAAAAATGTCAAAAGGAAAAATTAAAAACAAAGACAAGCTCACCCGTGGGGATAAAGAAAATATCACGGTTCTGCTTCAGGCCGCCAAAGAAGCCGGCGCGATGGAAGCTCTTTATATTGACTGTGATGACGTGGTTGTTGATGACCGCGTCCGCTTGAAATGCTTTGTTCCCCTCTGCCGCCACTACGGCGATTTGGTATGTCCCCCGAATGTGCCGACACCGGACGAATTCAGAAAATATTTAAAGCTGTACCGATTTGCACTTCTCGTTTCAACACAATATGACAATCCGCCTAAACCGGCCTCTTTGGCTGATTCTGAAGAAGTGTCCAATGAAATACGCAAAAAATCAAAAGATTTATCTGATATTTTGCTCAGGCTTGAAGGCGTTTCCCTTCAAAAAGGATACAGATTCGCAGCCGGATTTACGGGTGGCAGCTGCCATTACTGCGATGCCTGCGTCAAAACGGGCGGCGAATGCAAAACACCCTACCGGGCGCGCCCCTCGATGGAAGCGGTCGGCGTTGACGTTGTCGGAACACTTCAAAATGTGGATATGGCACTCGAATTTCCTGTCAGCGACAAAGTGAAATGGTGGGGACTTCTGCTGGTGGATTAAATTCCAAATCTTTTCTTTTTAAAAAAATTTAATCCTGAACCGTAAAATCATCAAAATCTCCGGCAAATTCCCCTTCTTCAAAATCATCCGCGGTCATCATTTCAGCCTCCGCCAGATTTTCCGGCGTCGTCAGATCTTCAATGCCCGGCTCGCCGGTGATATCGCCTTCAAAAGTCGTGTTTTCCAGAATATCTTTCAGAATCTCATCGGCGTCGCGGTAAACCGCATATTTTTTAGAGAAGTGGTTCAGCACATTTTCGAGATCACGGCGCAGCAATTCTTCGGCATGCGGATGGTCTTTAGTGATATACTGCGGCCAGTCGATGAGCTGGACCCCTTCGTCGGAGACGAAAATATTGTACTCGCTGAGGTCGTTGTGGATGATTCCTTTGGAATAAACCAAGCGGATTTGTTTGAGAATTTCATCCAAATACCATTCAGGATCCAAGACTTTTGTTTTGGAAAGTTCACTGCCTTTGGCAACTTCCATGATAATCGTGTGACGGTTCTGATCAATCGGCTTCGGAATGGAAATATCCGGATACAGATTTTTCATAATTGTAAACTCACGTTTGGCCGCCAGGCGGGCGGCGTAAATCCACGAGAAGTGTTCTTTGCCGACCAAATGTTCGCGTGTTCTTTTGACCTGCTTGAAGCTGGTTCTTCCTTCACGGTGCAGTTTGAGGATTAAAACTTCGGGTTCGGCAATCTCAATTTCCGGCTCTTTCAGAACTTCAACGACAACGGATTCTTTCCCGACGCCGATTTCACTGCCGACGGCAGCAATGGTTTTGCGCTGAACATATGTATGGAGCGCCAGCGCGTCGTATGCTTCAAAATAAATTTTGTAGCCCTCGTACGGATCAAGCGTTCCGACGACCATCTTTTTGCGGCGCAGGCGCTCTAAATGAAAAGCCAGTTTTTCTGCAGGCAGACCGACATATTTCTTCAGTTCGGGAACGGGGACCCACTCATAATTTTTCATTTCGATCTCAATACCCGTTAAAATGCGGAAATCGCGCGGGGTTAATTCTTTGAAATTTTTCAGCGTATCATCAAACATGACCCAAGATAAGCGGTTCGAATATTAAACTGTTTTATTTTTCATTTTGACTTCATTTTTCCGAAAAACTCATATGAAACAGGCTCGTTTTCAGATTCATGAGAGTTAACTGCGAAAAAGAAGCCGTTCATCAGATGGCTTTGGAAATTCTTGCCGCGGCGCGGACGGCGCCGAAAGCGAAAGGTTTTGACAACATTGTGACTTACCTGTTAGAGGGGGAAGAAGTCGAAAAAGTTGCTGCTGCCATGGAAAATCTGGCCGGGAAACTCGGCGCATTTCTCATCCGCGACGCCGAAAATCTGAGAAATTCGGATGCCGTTATTATGATCGGTTTAAAGGAATCCAGGCCTCTCGGCTTAAACTGCGGCACATGCGGCTTTGAAACCTGCGCCGAATTTAAATCGCAGGAGAAAACAAAAGAAGCACCGTTTACCGGACCGATTTGTTCCGTCAAATCCGTTGATTTGGGAATTGCGCTCGGTTCCGCCGCCGCCAAAGCTAAAGATATGTGTTTGGACAACCGAATCATGTATTCCGCCGGCGCTGCCGCCTGCAAAACCGGAATGATTGATGCCGAATGCGCTTATGCGATTCCGCTTTCCATGTCCGGCAAAAGCATTTACTTTGACAGGGCAGAAATGGCTGCGGCAAAGCAGATGAAAAAGTAATGATAAGCGCAAAATAAAGAAAAAAAGAATGCGGAAAAATACCGCATTTAATTCATTTGTTTGAAACTTAATCTTCAAGTGATTCTTTAATTTTCTTAAAGAATCCGCCCTTTTCCTTTTTCTCTTTCTTTTTAGCGCCGGCTTTAGTTGTCGCCTCGAACCCGGAAGATTTGGCGAAATCTTCAAGCATCTTGCGCTGTTCCGGATTCAGTTTGTCGGGCGTAATCAAATTGACCGTCACGTATTGGTCGCCGAGTGATTTACTGTTCACATGCGGGAAACCTTTTCCTTTCAAACGGAAAGTGCTGCCGTTCTGTGTGCCTTCTGGAACCGTCATTGTCACGTCGCCGCCAAGTGTCCTGACCGTGATTTCCGTTCCGAGAGCCGCCTGAATAAAGTTCAAATCGACATTGACGTACACGTCATCCCCTTCGCGGACGAAGTAGCTGTCGGGCGCGACACGGACGATCACGTATAAATCGCCCGACGGAGCGCCGGGGTCGCCGACATTGCCGTCACCGGGATAACGCAGGCGCATACCGTTCGGCGCGCCGGCCGGAACCGCGACAGACATTTTCTTTGTCGCGCGTACTTTTCCTTTACCGGAACATTTCGGGCACGGGGTTTCAATCATTTGGCCGCTGCCGTGGCATGTCGGACAGGTGGATTGAGAAATCATGTTGCCGAAAGGTGTTTGAATGGTTCTTGAAACTGTTCCGCTGCCGCGGCATTCGGGACAGGTTTTTGCGATCGTTCCGGCTTTCGCACCGGTTCCCGAACATTTGTCACAGGTAATGATTTTCGGAACTTCAATGTCAACCGTCTTTCCTTTATAGGCTTCTTCCAATGTCAGGCGAAGCTCATACTGCAAATCAGCGCCCCGCTGCGGTCCGCGTGTGCGGGTTCCCCCGAATCCGCCGCCGAAAATGTTACCGAAGATATCCCCGAAAATGTCGCCGAAATCACTGAAATCCGCGCCGCGGAAAATATCTTCTTCGGAGTAACGGCTGTCAAATCCGGCATGTCCGAACTTATCGTAAGAAGCGCGCTTTTCCGAATCGGATAAAACGGCATAGGCTTCTGAAATCTCCTTGAACTTTTCTTCCGCCTCGGGAGAATCATTCTTATCGGGGTGATATTGCATTGCAAGCTTGCGATAACTCTTTTTGATCTCGTCGTCTGCTGCGTCTTTTGAAACGCCGAGAATTTCATAATAATCTTTCTTTGTTGTCATAAAGGACCCTTTTTTGAAAATGATGTAATGATGATGATGATTAGCGGTAAATAAAGGTGATGGAAACTTTTCCGGATTAAATCGAACTTTCTTTGAACTGCGGCAGATGACTGAATAAGATTCAAAAAACGAGAGAAATTCCGAGTGAAAGGTGATTAATTATTCGATGATTGACGATAAAAGGTTAAACAAAATCGGCATTTGTCTCGCTTAAACTGGTATAATGACCTGAAATATTGAAATAGGTGAAATATTTATTATAAGCCTGAATGCGAAAAGCATTCGACAGGATTTACCCAAAAACACGAACATCAAATCCCGTCAAATAACCTACCTAATGAAAATATCCGCTGAGAATTCGGCGGATATCTTTCATACAATGGTTCTATTTTATTCGTTTTGGGATGTTTTTTCGTTTTGAGGGTTTTTTGTTTCGTTGGTTTAATGTTGTTTGTTGTGTTTTTGGGTGAGCGTTTTTGATATTATCCGACGTGATTAACGGTAATCCGGAATTCATTCAAATTTGGTTTGGTTTTACAGGGTGGTTGCATGATATTTGGTTGCATGGGTTTGCATATATCGTTTTGAATGATCCGAAGTTGCCTCACAGCCGAATAAGCGTGAGAGATGAAGACCGATTCCGGAACGGAACAGTCATTTTTAAGCCTGCCGAATTTCAGCAAGAATTTATTAAATTCCCGGAAGAAGTTTTGAGAACTTTACCAGAAATTTAACAAAGTTGTTGAAATATTTTGCCGTAGAATTAAAACGGCTGCAGATTAGTTGCATTAAAGGCAGCAGAACAAAAGTCCTGCAGTCCTTTAATCAATTTTTATTCCTCATACTCGTTTTTACACAGGCGAACACCGCTCTGCTTATTCTTTTCGGTCGTCGTTTGAGCCGTCTTCGACAGGCTCTTCATAGTCATCGGCATCGTTATATTCGGCCGGTTCCTCATATTCGGCATCAACGACATTGTCGTTGGAGGCAGTGTACTCTGCCTGCGGTTCTTCATACTCGGGAGCGGCTCCGGCATCTGAACCTGCCGATTGAGCAGACTCGGACGCTTTTCTGTACAATGCTTCAGAAATCGGATAAACGGCCGTTTCCAAAGCCTCTGATTTGGCTTTAATCATTTCAATATCGGACCCTTCAAGAGCTGTCTTGAGTTCAGCCATTGCGGTTTCAACAGCTTTTTTCTGGTCTTCCGTCACAATATCCGCAGGCGCCTGTGAAACGGCTTTTTCGGCCGCGTTCAGGAGAGAATCGGCATTGTTGCGGATTTCAATCTCTTCTTTTCTCTTCTTGTCTTCTTCGGCGTGCAGTTCGGCATCCTTAACCATGCGGTCAATTTCTTCATCCGAAAGTCCGCCCGGTTTTTGAATGGTAATGGACTGCTTTTTGCCGGTGCCGAGATCTTTGGCATCCACATGAAGAATACCGTTTGCGTCAATGTCAAACGTCACTTCGACCTGAGGGATACCGCGGGGTGCCGGCGGAATGCCGTCTAAGATAAATCTGCCCAGCGTCTTGTTGCCGGAAGCCACACTGCGCTCACCCTGGAGAACATGGATTTCGACAGACGTCTGGTTGTTTGCGGCAGTTGAGAAGATCTGACTCTTTTTGGTCGGAATAGTCGTGTTTCTCTCAATAAGCGGGGTGGAAACACCGCCGAGCGTTTCGATACCGAGTGTGAGCGGGATAACGTCCAGCAGGAGGATATCTTTCACGTCGCCCGTTAAAACACCGCCCTGAATCGCTGCGCCGACAGCAACAGCTTCATCGGGGTTGATATTTTTATACGGCTTTTTGTTTGTGAATTTTTCAATGAGTTCCACGACAGCAGGCATTCTTGTGGAACCGCCGATGAGGATCACTTTGTCGATTTTGTCAATATCCAGTTTGGAGTCTTCCAATGCCTGGCGCATGGAGACGAGTGTCTTATCCAGAAGATCCTCGGTCATCTTTTCGAATTGCGCGCGGGTAATGTCAACGTCCATGTGGAGCTGGTCCCCGTCAGGGCCGAGCGCGATAAAGGGTAAGTTGATGTTGGTGGTGGTCACGCCGGAAAGTTCAATCTTTGCTTTTTCGGCGGCATCCTTCAGACGCTGAAGAGCTGCGAGATCTTTGGACAAGTCCGTGCCGTGGGATTTCTTGAATTCGGTTACGAGATAGTCAACAATTCTGTTGTCGAAGTCATCGCCGCCGAGGTTTGTGTCACCGCTGGTTGCCAAGACTTCAAAAATGCCGTCGCCGATTTCCAAAACGGAAACGTCGAATGTTCCGCCGCCTAAGTCGTACACGAGGATTTTCTGATCCTTGGAGCCTTCCTCTTTGTCAAGACCGTACGCTAAAGCAGCAGCTGTCGGTTCATTGATGATTCTTAAAACTTCCAAACCGGCAATCGTGCCGGCATCCTTTGTTGCTTGTCTCTGAGCATCATTGAAGTATGCGGGAACTGTGATGACGGCCTGAGTAATGGTTTCGCCGAGGTATGCCTCCGCATCGGTCTTCAATTTTTGAAGAATCATTGCGGAAATTTCCTGCGGTGTGTACTCCTTGTCATTTAATGTCACTCTGTAGTTTGCGTCACCCATATGTCTCTTAATAGACTGGACGGTATTCTTGGAGTTTGAAACAGCTTGTCTTTTCGCGATTTGGCCGACGAGCTTTTCACCTTTCTTGGAGAAGCCGACGACGGAAGGTGTCGTTCTGCCGCCCTCTGCGTTCGGGAGAACTGTCGGTTCACTGCCTTCCATAATTGCCATACACGAGTTGGTTGTGCCTAAGTCAATGCCTAAGATTTTTGCCATAAATAGTCACCTTTTGTTTTTGATTTGTAAAGATTTTACTGAAATGTTTTTGAATTTATTTTTGAATTTATAATTGTAAATTGAATGAAATGTGTGAAATGACATAAATGAAATGCGTATTTTATTCATCGGGTTCCGTTGAAACCGTTACCGTGGCAGGTCGGATCACTTTGGAATGCAGCGTATAACCGGGTTTGAAAACTTCAACAATCGTTTCCTCCGGACAGTCCGCCATCGGAATCTGTGCAACGGATTCGTGAAGATGCGGATCAAATTCCGTACCCGGATTTGAAGAGATTTTTGAAAGACCGTTTGATTCAAGATAACTCATAAATTGACGGTATGTGTTTTTGACACCTTCCATCAAAGAATCCTTGTCCGCCGATTCTTTTTCGGCAGATGCAATCGCACGCTCGAAATTATCGGCCACTTCAATCATGTTTAACATGAGCGGTTCGCTTGCAAATCTCTTGATATCTTCAATATGTTTTTGATTGCGTTTTTTGTAATTTTCAAAGTCAGCCGCAAGTGTAAGATATGCAGAAGTTAAATCTTCCACCCGTTTTAATAAGGCGGCGTTTTCTTCCGACAAAGCATCGGAGTTGACAGCCTCGCTTTGCCCGGCATTATCACCGGTCTCGGCATTTGTTCCGCCGTCCTCTTCGGGGATGCATTCTGACGTGAAAAAATCGTCTTCCGCCGATTCGGCAGAATCGGATTGGGAAACGGCTTCATCATCATATTCTGTGTAACTCATGTTTTTCATCCTAAATTCCAAAGGGATAATAATTGAACAAATCATACAACAAATCAAAGATATATAAATGTTCCGAATTTTGGAACAGATGTTTGAAAAGAAACGAATACAGATAGAACAATAACTTTAAGTTAGTATTCAAATAGAAATAAAAATACAACAAAAAAATAAAGTAAATAAATAGAATAAATAAAAAACAATGAATAAAAATCGAAAATGAAAACAAAAAGAAGATTTACAGCAAACCTGTAAATCAGAAATTTTCAAAGTACTTTAGAATGATGACGGAGCCGACCATACAGAAGGCGACGGCAATAACGAATTTCTCCCAGCCGATGTCCGTGACGGTGCCTGCAAGAACCATCAGAACGAATTTAACAAGGGCCATAATAAGGATTGTTAAACAGAAAGCAACCAGAAAAGCGACAACTAATGCGGTGGTCCGCCGGACAAAACGTGAATTGAAGAATTCATAACCGATAACGAATAAGATCGCAAAAATCAGCAAAACAAGCGCAATCGGAATCGGATTATCCCATTCGGAGATCATCCCGTAAATTCCGTAAATGGAAAAGACAAGGAAAAAGGCCATTGCCAATGAAATTAAAAACGTTCTGAGATAACTGTTTTTAAAGTTAGATTTAAATGACGGAAGCTTCGGAAGACTCGATTTCTTTTTCTCGGTATATTTTCTCGGCGCTATAAAAACACCACCTGATGAATTGTGTGAAATTAAAACAAAGCCGGCAAATATGGCGAACCGGCCAATGAAGTAAATGAATGGATAGGAATACAACTATTAAAAATTTAGCCTTATACTGCCCGAATCATTTTTCATATTCAAACAAACCGGCAAAATCAAACGCGTCTGGAAAAACAATTCTGCAATAAACTTTAAATCATAAGATATCTTTTCAGAGTCATTATTGCAGACATTCAGGCTGACGGCTTTCATGCCTGCAGTCTTATGAATTCTAT
Organism: uncultured Methanosarcinales archaeon; assembly: GCA_964446755.1. Lineage (GTDB taxonomy): Archaea > Halobacteriota > Methanosarcinia > Methanosarcinales > Methanosarcinaceae > Methanimicrococcus. Next base: position 21,928 of record CAYUQC010000013.1, on the reverse strand, counting down.
TTTAATTTTATCAATAATCAAACAGGAGATAGAAGATGACTAAAGTCGATAACTGTACAACATGCGGCAAAAATCTCGTCGAAGACGGAAGCGTCAGATTCCCCTGCCCGAAATGCGGCGACGGAATCGGCAGATGCCAGGGTTGCCGTGTCCTTGCCAACACCTACGAATGCACCAAATGCGGATTCGTCGGACCCTGAGCGAGACTGAAGAGAAATATAGAGTTTAGATTAACTATAAAAAAGGTGAAATTATGAGCGGTGTTGCAGCAACCATTAAAGTTATGCCGGCAGATGCTGACACAGACTTAAACGCACTTAAAGAAGCAATCAAAGCAGCCATCCCTGCAAGCGGAAAACTCAACGGCGAAATTATCGAACAGCCCATTGCGTTCGGTTTAAAAGCATTGATGGTGACCGTCATTGTGGAAGATGATGAAGGCGGCATTGAACCTGTCGAAGATGCATTAAACGCGCTCCCCGATGCGGAAAGCGTGAGTGTCGTCAACCTTGACAGAATTTAAGAGAATAAATAACTGAAATCGGACTGACCGGTTTCATTCTTTTTTTAATTTTCAAAAACCGAAGAGAAGACATTCATTTAAAATATAAAAGTTCTTCATATAAACAAAAACGGGCAAAAAAGAAAAGAGTTGAAGACTCAGAGGAGTCTTCGGGATTATCTGCGGTCATTCATCTGCGGCGGAGCCATTCCGTTGTAAGTGGCTGCCATATGTGAAGCCGGCGCATCCGGAATGTCTCGTGTGATGGTTGCGCGGAGCATGTCATCAATTCTGAGAATCATAATCGCAGCTTCCGTTGCCGCCTTAATTGTATTGGCTTTCACCCTGTACGGATCGACGACACCCGCTTCAAGCATGTCTGTGATTTTTCCGGTAAAAACGTTGATGCCGGCGTTCTTATTTTTCGTCTGTTCGGCGCGGAGAGCCAATGACAGATCAATGACATCCAATCCGCCGTTGCGGATAAGTGTTTTCGGAAGCTCTTCCAAAGCATCCGCGTATGCTGCAATGACACGCTGGTCGTAACCGCCCGCCTTCGGGGCATAGGCAGAAAGGCCGAGTGCGACTGCCATTTCACTGGCACCGCCACCGGCAACAATCTTACCGTCTTCAATGACGGATTTGATTACCCAAAGAGCATCGTCAAGCGCCGTGTCAACGCTGTCGGCGTGTTGAAGCGTCTCGCCGCGGACAACGATGGTTGCAACCGTTGAGTTGCGGCCGCCGCGAATGTACGTTTTACCGCCGCCGTTTCGTGTGTCACGTTCGAGTAAATCGGCGCTGCCTAAATCACTTTCCGTGATTTCTTTGGGGTTGCGGATAATCTTAGCGCCGGTTGCATAAGACACGTTTTCGATGTCTTTTTCTTCCATCGGACGGGAAACGAAGACATCATGCTTTTCAAAGTATTCCAAAACGGGCCCTCTGACGACTTTTGTTGAGAAAACGGCGGTTGCGCCGGCATCAACGACTTTTTTGGCGATTGAAATCAAATCATTTCTTTCGCTGTCGATGATTTTCTGGCGTTCTTCGGGAGAACTGACAACCATCACGGAGCCGGCCCGGGTTTTATTGGCAATGATTTCGGTATCCAGAAGAGCAATTTTCGGATTTTCGATTCTTTTCGGCGCTTTTCTGCTGAGCGCGCCGGTGTTTAACGCGATGCCTTCAATGACTTCGGATTCTTCGGTCCTTCTCTGAAGCTCGACAACGCGGATAATTTTGGTTCTGACATCCACAAAACCGTTTTCTTCAACGATTTCCGCGGCTTTGACACAAAGATCCGCCAAGAGTTCTTTGTGAACATCCGGTGCTTTTCCGGTGATGGAGGTCATGGCGACTTTCTTTAAAATGTCTTCGCGGTCTCCTTTTGACACATCAACGCCGGAATTTTCCAAAAGCTCAAGCGCTTTGGTTTCGGCAATCCTGTACCCCTTCACGATTGCAGACGGGTGAATGCCTTTCTTGACAAGTTTTTCAGCCTTGTCCAAAAGGGCGGCCGAAAAAATAACGGAACTGGTTGTTCCGTCACCGGCAGTGGATTCAACGGACCGTGCCACTTCGACAATCATTTTGGCTGCCGGATGTTCGATGCCGATATCTTTTAAGATATTGACGCCGTCGTTTGTCATGCTGACTTGACCCATTTTATTAATCAGCATTTTATCCATACCTTTGGGGCCGAGCGTGCTTTGAACAAGACCGGCCACGGCTTTTGCGGCGTTGATGTTCATAAAGAGCGCGTCATTTCCTTTTGTTCTTTCTTTTCCCGGGTCTAAGACAATAATCGGACCTGTTTTTGCCATTCTTATGTCTCCTGATTTTGAATAATGGAATAATTAAAATAAAGACAAAATTTTCAAGATGCATCGCGATGTTTTAAAAACAAAAATAACTTGAAAAAGATGAAATTTCGTGTTAGAAATCTAACAAATAACTGATAAAAGTTCTATAAAAAACCGTCGGTCTTTAAAAATGAACGGACGGCAAGAGAAGAAAGAATAAGAGCCGCAAAATAATCCGGGAAAAGAAGAAAATAAACAAACGGAATAATTCATATATCAAAGGAAGCGTTTAATAAATCCGATTCATTGAATACATTATTATTATTAATACAACTCAAATTTGATTCATTATGCCTGTTATTACTGTTGATTCAAAAGACCTGGAGACGCTTTCCGGCATTGACCGTCAGAAAATTATCGACAATGTCTCTATGATCGGCGCCGAAGTGGAACGTGTCGAAGAAGAAACGATTGATATCGAATTTTTCCCGAACCGCCCTGACCTTTACAGCGTGGAAGGCGTTTCCCGCGCAATGAAAGCTTTTTTCGGCACCGAGTCCGGCCTCAAAAAATATACCGTTAAACCGCCGCAGGTTGAAATCACGATTAAAAAGGAAGTTAAAGACATCCGTCCCGTTCTCGGCTGCGCTGTCGTCCGCGGACTGTCATTCACATCCGCATCCATTAAATCGCTCATGGACCTGCAGGAAGATCTGCACTGGGCACTCGGACGCGGCCGCAAAAAAGTTTCCATCGGCGTTCACGACATGAGCCGCATTACCGCCCCCTTTACATACACCACAGAATCACCGGATTATGCGTTCGTTCCGCTGGACCACACGGAAAAGATGACTATGGCGGAAATTTTGGAAAAACACGCCAAAGGGGTTAAGTTCGCCCATCTGGTTAAAGACATGAACAAATATCCCGTCATCAAAGACGCGGACGGAAACGTTTTGTCATTTCCGCCGATTATTAACGGCACACTGACAACCGTTACGGAATCAACCAAAGAGTTATTTATTGACGTGACCGGCACAAGCAAAGAAGTGTATACGGCACTCAATATTGTTGCGGCGGCTCTTGCCGAACGCGGCGGTGTCATTGAAGCCGTCAGAATCATTGATGAAAGCGCGGACAAAGAAGAAGCGGAAACACTCCTTCCGGATTTGGAACCGTCGGCGCAGGTCATTACGCAGGAAGAAATCGAAACCCACCTCGGGTTTAAATTATCCGCCGATGAAATCATTCATTCTCTTTCGAAAATGGGCTTTGACGCCTCTGTGATCTCAAAAAGTCCCGTCACATTCGACGTATTAATTCCGGCTTACCGCGCCGATATTTTACACAAATATGACGTAATTGAAGACGTGGCTATCGGTTACGGTTACGCCAATATTCCGTCAAAACTGCCCGAAAATTACACGGCGGGCAAATCAAACCCGCTTTCCGTTTCAAGACTGGCTGCCAGCGAAGCGATGATCAGTCTCGGGTACAGCCAGGTCATGCCGTTTACACTGACAAGCGAAAAGATTCATTTCGAAAACATGCGCCGTCCCGTGACAAATGACGTGACGTATGTGATGCATCCGATCAGTGAGGACCAGACAATGATCCGCACCACGCTTCTGCCGGGTCTTTTGGAAATATTAGCATTAAACCGCCATAGAGAACTGCCCCAGAAGATTTTTGAAGTCGGTGAAGCGGCTGTGAACGCTAAAAACAAGCAGAAAATTGCAGCGGTTTCCATCCACCATTCAGCCAACTTTACGGAAATGTCCGAAGTTGTTGATGCATTTTTAAGAGAAACGGAAACGGAATACGAACTCAAGGAATCCGAAGATCCTGCCTTCCTCCCCGGAAGAGTGGCGGATATTTATGCCGGCGGCAAAAAGGTCGGCGTGTTCGGCGAACTGCATCCGGGTGTCTTGGCGGCTTTTGAACTCGGATACGCTGTCGTCGGTTTTGAAGCGGATATGTCTTTGATTTTTTGAAGAAATTATCCCGTTAACTCTTTTTTTAAACCCAACCCAAAAGCGACAGCTTCCGATATTTGCATCCGTTTGAATTAACCGGTTTTTGAAAATATCATGAAAAATATAAAAAATGAAAAACTCAATTTTAATTGAATTTTTAAAATGATGAAAAGAACCGAAAAATGACAAATGCCGATAAATATCGAAAAATAAAATGGATTTTTTTGAAAAAACGTGAGGTTTAAAAACCGCCGGAGGATTATGTTTTGGGGATCTGTCGCCGGCGGATAACAGGAATCAAAATGTTGTTGGGGGTCAACATTTTGCTTTAATGGTTTGATAAGGATTGTTTTACGGAGGTTGTGTCGTCAGACAAAAAAGTGTAAAACAACTTATGTTTACCTAACCTTATTTCCCACTAATTATGCAGGTGTATATATAGTTAACTGTTTACATAAACCGCCGCCCGATTTCAAAAATGAAAAAAAAGAATATCAGATGCACAAATGACTGATGTAAACGACAAGAATAAAAAACAACACCGGTCAAAAAATAAATTATAATAAAAATAAACAAAGATTCGAAGAATTCAGGAGAATTTTTGGCGTCCGGCTTCCTCGGCGCGCTGAAGAACCGCCCGAAGCGGCAATCCGACCTCAGCCGCGACCTGTTTACAATTATCATATTCGGCTGAAACTGTTATAAGTTCGCCGTCATTGAAGCGGGCAATTTTAAACGGGATTTCATAAGAACGGCTGCCGAATGTAACCTCAGTTGAAACGATTTCGCGCTTAACGGATAATCTGTGTTTGGTCGGCATGATACGGACGCCCAGCGATCCGGTTTCACGGATGATTTGCCGCGCCAATTTCTCCGAATCTTCTATTTTTGAGATGACTTTAATCATATGCGCCGGACGCCCTTTTTTCATATAAATCGGAAAAACGGAAACATCCAAAGCACCGGCGGTCATCAGGTTTTCAACGAGATTGCCGAGAACTTCGCCGGTCACATCATCCACATTCGTTTCCAATACTTCGATTTGGTCTTTTTGAAGCGGCAGACAGCCGGAATAATCAATCAAAGAAGCGCGCAGAACATTCGGCGATTCTGTTTCGGCATCTCCCGCACCGTATCCGATGCGAACGGTTTTGCTTGTCTGAAGCTGTGCGGAAACGGCAAAATGCGACAGAATCGCGGCACCCGTCGGCGTCAGTAACTCCCGGTTGCCGTCGGAATAGAAAGGAAGGCCGCCCGTCTTCAATATTTCAAGCGTAGCCGGTGCCGGAACGGGAAGACGGCCATGGCAGCAGTTGACAAAACCGCCGCCGACGTTCAAGCCGGCGCAGATGATTTCATTGTAAGCGGTTTCAGGGTTTTGTTTGAGATCATAAAAAGCCAAACAGGCTCCTACGACATCGGCGATTGCATCGTTCTGCCCGGTTTCATGAAAATGCAGTTTTTCCAGCGGTTTTCCGTGAACCGCAGATTCGGCCTCCGCAATAATCCTGAAAACGGCAAGCGCATTTTTCTCCACTTCTTCCGGCAGATCCGCGCTTGAAACGATGCCGCAGATTTCGGAAAAATGGCGTCCGTTATTCGGCGAATCCTCGGAAATTGAAACATTTGTTGCCGCAATACCTTTCTTGTTGACCTTTTGAACCGTCATTGAAACATTTGCCAGCGATTCGATATGTTTTTTAATAAAGGATTCCGAGGCGCCCAAATCAATCAGCGTTCCGAGAATCATATCTCCCGAAGCTCCCGAAAACGGTTCAAAATAGATCGCTTTCATTGACTGTTTCCCCCGTGCATACCGTTTCGGGCTGTCTGCATACGGTTGGCAATCCGTGCCGCATACGCTCCCGCAACGAATCCCGCATCAATATTAACGACACTGATGACGGAACAGGATTGAAGCATGGACAAAAGCGCCGCTTCACCGTTCGCCCCTGCCCCGTAACCCGAAGAAACAGGAAGACCGATAACCGGCGCGTCAATAATTCCCGCAACAACAGTCGGGAGCGTGCCTTCACGCCCGGCGGCAACGACAATTGCATCGGGGCGTGCTTCTCTGAGTTTTTCCATTTCCAAAATGAGACGGTGATAGCCCGCCACACCGACATCATAAATTTCAATGGTTTTGCAGCCCATTTCCTCCGCGGTCATTTTAGCTTCCTCGGCGACTTTGATATCAACGGTTCCGGCAGAAATAATCGCAACAGTTCCGCCGTTTTGCGGCGGTTCGGGACAGGCATCTGAATGAACAACACAGATTGTCTGCGCCCGGCTTTTCTGAATATTGTTCGGAAAAGCCGCTTCCAGAAGTTCCATTTGGGATGCTGAAACGCGTGTCACCAAAACACGGCCGACGGCATCCGCATGCGCACGGACAATCGCCGTCAGATCTTCATCCGTTTTGCCTTCGGCCAGCACCGCTTCCGGAACACCTGTCCGTTTGCAGCGGAAAGTGTCGACACGAGCGACATCCGATACCGACAAAAACCCCATTGACCGAATGGTTTCTTCAGCTTCCGCCAAATTGATTTCACCGCGGCGGTATTGCTCCAGTATTTTTTGAATATCCATTTTTTAAGCCTCTAATTGACATCGGTTTCATGAATTAAGCCTTTTTTGACATCAAAACGTTTCGGAAATATAAATATTAGATACTATATCGGAGGATATGTAAAAAAATCAACGCGTTCGCAAACGGACGGCTTTTCAGCGAGTTGCGGCAAAAAATGTGTTTCATTCTTATTTTGAAAGAAATAAAAAAACAAAACAATCATGATATATTATAGTAATATTTTCCGGATTGAAAAATAACCCGCTGTGATTTCGAATTCCTTTTGTCAATAAAAATTATGACAAATGGAGGCGTTTTTTCGTCCTACGGGAAGGCTTTTAAAGAAGCGGGATTTTTTTATTTTTGTAAATTAAAATGTTTAACCGATTTGTTTCTGCAAGCTCGGGAAAACCGTTCAAATTTATCTGAAATTTTTCTAGTTATTGTTATTATTCTAACCGCGAAAAGAGGCTCAATAATACATGTTACCCGCAGAAGATCTCAAACTTGTTGTTGAAAAATTAGGACGTCAGCCGAACGAATTGGAAGAAGGCATTTTCTTGAATCTTTGGAGCGAACACTGTTCCTACCGTTCAAGCTGGCCGCTCCTGAAGAACTTCAAAACAGACGGTGAAAATGTCATTATCGGCCCGGGCGATGACGCGGCAGTCGTTAAATTTGACGATGAATATGTTCTTTCCATCGCCATGGAAAGCCACAACCACCCGTCCTATATTGACCCTTACAGCGGCGCAGCAACCGGTGTCGGCGGCATTGTCCGTGATGTTATTTCAATGGGAACGCCTGCTGTTGCGGTTCTCGCGCCTTTTTATCTCGGCCCGCTGGATGCCGACAAAAACAGATGGATTTTCGACAACATTCTCCAGGGCTCCGCCGACTACTCCGAAACGATTAAAGTTGCGGGTATCCGCGGTGAATCTTATTTTGACGAAAGATACAACGGCAACCCGCTTGTGAATGTCGTCTGCGTCGGTCTCGGCAAAAAAGAAAATATCATGACCTCCATCTCGAAAACTGTCGGCAACAGATTCATTCTTTTCGGATCAAAGACAGGCAGAGACGGCCTGGGCGGTGCAGCGTTCGCTTCCGCAGACATGTCAGAAGACGACACCCCGGCCAGAGAATCCATTCCCGCCGGCGATGCAGAGCTCGAAAAACGCGTCATCGATGCGACCATTGAAATTATTGAAAAGAAACTTGTCGAGTCCTGCCGTGACCTCGGCGCATCCGGTCTGGCCGGCGCAAGCGTTGAAATGGCGGAAAAAGGCGGTTTCGGATTCCATTTAATTGCAGATGATGTGCCGCTCTTTTTTGACGATTTAAAAATTTATGAAATCATGCTTTCCGAAACACAGGAACGCATGCTTGCCGAAATCAAACCCGAAAATATGGATGCTGTCATGGAAATCATGAAAAAGCATAATGTTTTGGCAACCGATGTCGGTTATTTAACAGACGACGGCATTTACAGAATCGAATACAAAGGCAAAATCGAAGCCGAGATTCCCGTCGATTTCATCGTCAGAGGCGTTCCGAAATGCGAACTGCCTTCCCAAGCGCCTGAAGCCCGCAGTGAGACTTTGGTTTCCAAGAAACCCGAACTTCCGGCCGACATGAAAAACTGCGTCCTCACCATGCTTTCCTCTTACAACCTTGCATCCCGTAAACCGGTCTGGGAAAAATACGGCAAAACAACGCTTCCGATCGTTTACGGTGAAAGCGGCGGAGATGCCGGCATCATCAAAGTGACCGATAAGAAAGGCGTGGCCATGACCTGCGGCTGCGAGCCGGCCGTCTGTCTGTTGGACCCGTACACCGGCTCCGTCATGACTGTGATTGAAAATGCGATGAATCTGGCCGTTAAAGGTGCAACAGGACTGTGTCTGGCGGACAATCTCAACTTCGGCAACCCGAACAAGCCTGAACAATACTGGTATTTGAAACAGTCCGTTCTCGGTTTGGCTGACGCTTCCAAGAAGCTGAACATCCCCGTTGTCGGCGGTAACGTTTCCCTTTACAATGAAAGCGCTGAATTCGATACGGCCATTCTGCCGACACCCGCTATCGGCGTCCTCGGCATCGTCAGTTTTGAAAAACCGGTCCCTTCCTCCTTCTTCAAAGAAGAAGGCGAAACCGTCCTTTTGATCGGCACCACCAAAGCGGAACTCGGCGGCAGCGAATATTACCGCGTCATGAACATGGAAAGTGCAGGAATTGTTCCGACAGTCCCCGAAAACTATGACAAGGTCGTTGAAGCGATTGCCAAAGCCTGTGCCTCCGGCGCCGTGACAAGCGCTCACGACGTTTCACGCGGCGGTTTGGCAAAAGCGCTCGCGTCCATGCTTACCGATGTCGGCGCCGATGTCGACTTAACAGCACTCGGCATTAGCCGCGCTGACGATCTCTTGTTCTCCGAATCTCCGGCCAGAGCGATTCTGACCGTGAAATCCGCCGACAAAGTCGCAGACATTATGAAAGGTTTGCCCTGCATGATCATCGGTCAAACAACAAAAGGCGGCAGTTTGAAGATCAAGACCGGAAAAGAAGAACTTGTATTCACCAAAGCTGAAATCGACGATGCTTCCGCATCCATCGAAAAAGCGATGAAAATCGGCTATAAATACGAATAATCAAAAAATAAAACCGAAACAAGATATTGATTTTAATATCTTGTTTCATCTCTTTCTTTTTTCAAATCAACCAATAATTTCATAAACGGCCGCTCCGCTTTTCAAAAGATGAAATTAAAAAGAAGAAAAGGAGCGATGTGATTATTTTTCAACATCTGCTTCCGCGAGTTTTTCAATCAGTCTCGGAATCACGACATCAGCTGCGCCTTCCACGAATTTGATGCTGCCGACGACCAAATGACCGCCGCCGTTCACACCGCTGCCGATGAGCTCTTCACGAAGTTCCCGGACGATCTGCGGAATGTTCATCAGCACTTTTTTGGACCGGATAACGGCAAAGTCAGGGCCGAGGCCGAGCGTAATGACGGGACGGTCGGGATATTTCTGATTGCACATAATATCATGAATCTCGCCGGAGGTTTTTCCGGGCGGCGGGAATGTAAATTTGTGAGCGAACTTTTCAACGTCAATCGTGTTGAGAATCGCGCCGCTTTTGAGCTCTGTCATCTTAACGTTCGGGAGGCAGACTTCCAGCTGGTCTTTAATCATACCGTCCGCTTGCTCGCAGAGCATATTGATGAGGCGGAGATGTGTATCGTGGTCGCGAAGGTCTAAAATGTCGTCAACAATCCCGACACCGCTTCCGAATTTGAGCCAGTATTGTTCGTAATCCAGTGACAGTGCCATTTTTTTGAGATGTTCGGGCGGATATCTGTCGGCCACCATGCTGATGTACTGAGCGCATTCGGGGGACTCCGACCGGTCACCGACACCGGCAACAGCTGCCAGATGAACGATTTCGTCGCTCACTTCCGGACGGATCATGCGCGCCACTTCCGTACACAGCATACCGGCTGTAAGACCGAAATCGCCGCCGACATGATACGGATTGACGTGCGCAATCAAATATTCGTCTGCCGATTCGTGCGGATGATGGTGGTCAATGACAACCACATCCATACCGTACACCTGCGTGTGTTTATATGCCGGCACATCTTCATCCGTCGACCCGTTGTCCACCATCACAATGAGCGGCATCGGTTGCCCGAAACGAATTTCATCTTCAACCGCGTAGGAAACATCTTTCACGACGTCCATTAATTCATAAAACGGTGCTTTGGACGGAGACCTTCTGTAAGCGCGGTGTTCGGCATCGGGGCCGCCGGCTTCGCGGATCAGCGGTAAAATGGCGCGTTCGATGGCAATCGCGGAGGTAATGCCGTCGGCGTCGGCGTGGTGGCGCAGAATAATCGGACGGGAACGCAGGATTGCTTTTCGGATTTCTTTAGCGGCTTGAAGCATGGCGGGTTTCAGCTTTTCCAGAACTTCGCTTTCAACGAGGAACGGAATGTCATGCGCTTTGGCGCGTTCATCGACGGCGGCCTCGATTTTTTGAATCAATACAGCTGCTTCATCCGCCGGAAGTTTCTTCAAACTCATCAATTCGATTTGAATGGCACCGTCACGGATATTGATTTCACCGACGGCGGAAACGGCCATTCCGGCTTCAATCTCCGGATAAGAACGCTGCCCGGCAGTTGAAAAACCGGCACAGGGAACCTGACCGGTTTCATCCGAAATTGTAAAAATCGTCGGGCCGCCTGTTTGTTTCACCTGAAGGACTTCGCCCGCGAATTTGACGGTTTTGCCGTTATCCTTGGACGTCATATTGCCGACAGAGGTCAGCGGGAATTCTTTTTCCACTTCGATAAGTTCATATTTGGCGGGCCTTTTCGGAACCAAATCCAATTTAACGTCACGGCCGGAGCGGTTGATGTTTTTAATTTGAATAATGATTTCGTCGCCTTTGGTTAAAGAAGAGCAGGCGCTGTCAAAGTTTTTCTCATGAAGAAGGCCTTTGATGCCGTCGTTAAGTTTGACGAAAGCGCCGAGATTTTCAACAACGCCGTCAACAACGCCGATGTAAAGCTTACCGCTTGCCAAATCATTGTAGTCGCAGGAATTGTCAAGCTTATGAACGCAGCCGGAAGAGAGACAGGCGTTGCAGATTTCTTCGCCGTTGTCATTGAGGTAAGGAATTTGTTTTCCGCAGCGTGTGCAGTTATAAATTTCGCCTTTTCCGCGGCATTCTTCACATTTTTCCTTTTTCTCGTAAATACCGGTTCCGCCGCAAGTTTCACAGACACCGCTCACGAAAGACTCGAGATTTTTATCGGAAAGGTCCATCAGATTGATGGATTTCGGCTTTCCCGTGCTGACAACGCCGCTGCATTTCGGACACGGGCCGGTTTCTGTAATATTGTAACCTTGGCCGTAACAATTAGAACATTTTTCACTCATAATTTTTCACTTGGAAATAAAAAACGGATTTTAGAATATAAAGTATTGCAAGGAAAGAAATGAAATAGATGAAAGGGATTGACTTTTCCGATGATTGAAAAAGCGCGCGCCGATCAAATCACCGAGATTGCCGGGATTTGGCTGAAATCCAATATTTACGGACAGGATTTTATTCCGGCCGACTATTGGAACCGCCATTTCGAATCTGTAAAAGCAATGTTACCTGCCGCCGAAATTTATGTTTATTCAGAAAACAACGAGATATCGGGTTTTATCGGCATCACGGAGGGGAAATACATCGCCGGTTTATTCGTTCTGCCGGGGCGTTGGTCGCGCGGAATCGGCCGGCAGCTGATTGAAGAGTGCCAAAAGCGGTATCCTTTACTGGAACTGGATGCTTATTCCAAAAACTTCCGTGCGGTTCATTTTTATTTAAAAAACGGATTTCAAATCGTTTCCGAAAAAATAAATGAAGAGACAAACGAGCCGGAATACTGTCTGATTTGGAAAAAAGAATAAGAAGAACATTATTTCTTTTGTTCTTCCAAGAGCTGCCGAATTGTTTTGACTTCGGAAATCAGTGCGGACATATCACCGGCAGATACTGCACCGGATTGAGAAATCTGAGTGAGAGGGACTTCTTCTCCGCCTGTCACAGCCGTTACCGGCGGCACGCCGCGGACGAAATCCATTATAAAGGCACGCAGCGGTTCAGCATCCTCAACGCCGATGATTGAAATTTCTGAACCGGCTTTGCCGCCCGAATTTCCGGCGGTTTGAATTTGGAGATTGGAGATCTTAAAAATCCGCATGATCGGACCTTGAGAAATATCAACGTTCGTGATTCTGTTGTACGGCACAATGCCTGTTTTTCTGAACCATACACCGCGTTTCCATGTCATTTCCGTATCGTTGAGATGGTAAACGATAGATTTGTAGTAAAGCCGGACCCAAACCAGAATGAAAGCGACAAGGAGAATCAAAACGATTAAAAACAACCCGATTGCAAGCGCATTGTACCCAACCAGCAAAAACGGAAAAACCAGCCATCCCAATGTAAAAACGTAGAGAAGGACGGCAACAGCGATCGTATAAATCGCCAAATACGGTTTGTATTGCGGGGAGGGTTTAAAATCTTCTTTAAAAGGTATCATAAATGAACTAAAGAATGTATGGATAAGTACTTTTCTAAAAATAAAGCGGGAAAAGCAATTTGTTACTTCCGCCACCAAATATGCGCGTACACCCCGTCTTCCGGCAAAGTAAACCCTTTTTCGGGAACTTCAATAAACACTTTTTTCAAATAATCTTCAACTGCCTGAATCTGCCAATCTTCCTTGGCTGCCAGCCGGTCAACATACTCTGCCGAAACTTCTTCAAACGTTTCATAAAAATGTGCGTCTTTCAGCGGAAGTACTTCCAAATCCGCGTAAATGCCGTTTTGATACAAGGCGTTCCAAATCAAATCGGCGAGCGGCCGCCCGTAATATTCTTCATCGTGAAGCTTTGGCCAAAGCGCTCCGTTGATTCTGCCCCAAGGCGGGTCTGTTAAAAACCAAAAAATATGAACTTCTTTTAAAGCTGCGGCATCCATTTTCAAAACCGCGGCGTTCAAATCGGGAACGGACATAGCAAAAGAGGAAACAACATAATCAAATGCGCCGATTTCATCGGGATGAACATCCTCCCAAACTTTCGGAATGACAGGGATATCGGCTTCAATCCCTTTCAATTTTTTGTATTCAGCAAGTGCCGCGTGCATCGGCGGCGCAGGCTCAACAGCCGTTACTTTGCAGCCGGCCGCAGTCAACGGCACCGCCAATGTTCCCGGTCCGGCACCGATGTCCAGCACTGTGGAGCCGGGCGGAAACGGCAGGCAGGCAAGCTGATCTTTGACACGCTCAACATTTCCCTGAATCAGATTCTGAAGCATATAATCTGTGTTTTTCTGAACGGAAAAACGTTGAGCACCGGTTTGAAAATTGGTCATTTTTGCCTGCCCGGCAGAGTGCTCGTTCCATTCACGGTTTGCATCGTTCATAGAATTAAATGGGTTCTTCTGATTCAATACTCTTTTGAAAAGAGTGTATATTGAAAATTATCGATATAGACAATTATAAATATGATGACCGTTAAGAAATTGACAGTTATCTATACACATTGCAGGGGATGGAAAAAGAATGATTGAAACATATTTGCCGCTGATTGAAGAAACTTTGAAATCTTTCATTATTTTGGGTGTTGAGTTATCCGTTTTGTTTTTCCTGATCAGCGGTCTTGTCGGGTTGGTTCAGCAGTATATTCCCGAATCGAAGATTAAATCAGTTTTGGGCGGAAAACACGGAACAGGATATATTTTTGCCGTTCTTCTCGGCATGCTGACGCCGTTCTGCAGCTGTTCTACAATTCCCGTGCTGCGCGGATTGATAAAAGCAAAAGCCGGATTCGGTCCGACACTCACTTTCCTGTTTACATCACCGCTCTTAAATCCGGTCGTTGTCGGTTTGTTTATCGTGACATTCGGATTAAAAGTAACGGTATCTTACGCCTGCATTGCAGTAACCATTGCAATTGTTGCCGGATTCATTCTGAGTAAACTCGGTTTTGAAAAATACATCATCCCTGAATACGAAGTCAACCCCGTCAATTGCTGCGATTCAAATGCGAAAAAAAAACCAATCACATTGACAACAGTCAAACCTTGCTGTTCGCCTGCCGAGCCGGCGGCGGCAGATATAAAACCGACCTTTTGGATGAACGTTAAAACCGCATTTAAAGAATCCTCCAAACAATTCAGAAATTTGTTCCCGTATCTGCTGCTCGGTGTTGCAATCGGTTCCGTTATTCACGGATTTGTGCCGGGCGATTTGATCACCAAATATGCCGGAGACGACAACCTTTTCGCGATCCCGGTTGCGGCGGTCATCGGAATTCCCCTGTATCTGCGTGTCGAAACTTTAATTCCGCTCAGTGCTGCTTTGGTTTCAAAGGGAATGAGTCTGGGTGCGGTCATGGCATTGATTATCGGCGGTGCCGGCGCCAGTTTAACGGAAGTGATTCTTTTGAAATCAATGTTTAAAACGCCGATGATTATCGCGTTTTTGACCGTTGTTCTCGGAATGGCCGTCTTTGCGGGTTATTTTTTCCAGCTGGTATTCTGAAAAGGAGATTAGAAAAACCAGTAAGAAAAAGAGTAATAAAATTGATAAACATGAATATAGATAATTATCAATTAATTTAAAGAAAGAATATCAGAGGAAAATAAAATGACATATTCAACCGCAGAATACGCATTATTGTTTAAAGCGCTGTCCGATGAAACCCGTTTGAGAATCATCAAAATGATTTCCGGAACCGAGCTTTGCGCCTGTGACCTGCTGGAAGAATTCAATATTACACAGCCGACGCTTTCCTATCATATGAAAATTCTGACGGACTGCGGATTGGTGTTCGGCAGAAAAGACGGGTCTTGGATGCGTTATACGTTAAACGATGAGAAAGTTGCCGAAATGGCGGCGTTTTTGGCGGATGCTGTTTCAATTCCCGAAAAAGAAGAGAAATGCGGTTGCTGCTCAAATAAAAATTAAGAGCGAATAGAGTGGTTTGTTGAGAGGTGTGGGTTGTGGAAATTGAAAATAAAGAAAAATCCGGCATCGGTTTTTTTGAAAAATATCTGACGGTTTGGGTTTTGGTGTGTATGGTCATCGGCATTCTCATCGGCAAATTTCTGCCGGCGGTTCCCGAGACGCTGAACAAATTCGAGATTGCGAACGTTTCGATTGCGATTGCGATTCTCATTTGGATTATGATTTACCCCATGATGCTGAAAGTGGATTTTCAAAGCATTAAAAATGTGGGTAAGAATCCGAAAGGACTGTTTTTAACGTGGGTTGTCAATTGGCTGATTAAGCCGTTTACAATGTTTGCAATCGCCGCATTCTTCTTTTATGTCGTTTTCAAAGCACTGATTCCGCCGGAATTGGCAAAAGATTATTTGGCAGGCGCCGTTCTTCTCGGTGCGGCACCGTGTACGGCAATGGTTTTTGTCTGGAGTCATTTGGTCAAAGGAAATCCTGCCTACACAGTTGTTCAGGTGGCGACAAATGATATTATAATTCTGATCGCGTTCGCGCCGATTGTGGCTTTTCTGCTCGGTATCAGTGACATTTTTGTTCCGACGGACACGCTCATTTTATCGGTTGTTTTATTTGTCGTTATTCCGCTGGCAGCCGGAATTTTGACAAGAATGTATGTTGTCAAAAAGAAAGGAACTGAATATTTTCAGAATAATTTTCTGAAAAAATTTGACCAAATTACAATCATCGGTCTTCTTCTGACATTGGTTATCATCTTCGCATTCCAAAGCCAAATCATTCTTGCAAACCCTCTGCATATCATACTTATCGCAGTCCCGCTGACGATTCAAACATTTTTAATCTTTTTCATCACTTACGGCGGCGGCAAAATTCTGAAACTGCCGCATGATATCGCCGCGCCGGCCGCGATGATTGGTGCGTCCAACTTCTTTGAATTGGCAATCGCCGTCGCAATCGCGCTTTTCGGAACGGCATCTCCCGTTGCGCTGGCAACAACGGTCGGCATTTTAACGGAAGTTCCCGTCATGCTTCTGCTTGTAAAAATTGCGAATAAGACAAGGAACAGGTTTGAAAAAGAGACTGAAACGGACGGTTAATCAAAATCAACCGTTCCTTCAATGCCGTCTAAAATTCCGGTTGAGAGTTCCAGAATCAGAACATTTTCATCGGGAATATTCTGCTTATTTTTGATGCCGAATTTGCCGGCAGAAACGAAGCCGAACCGTTCGTAATATTTCGGGTCGCCGACCAAAATGACGGCGGCATATCCTTTTGCTTTGGCACGCTTCAGGCTTTCCCGAACCAAATCGGAGCCGTGCCCTTTGTTCCGGTATTCAATATCGACGGCCACCGGCGCCAAAAGAAGAATTTCAAACATATTTTTCGGAAGCGATGTGACGCCGTGAATGGCAATTTCCGTCAGCATGATGTGGCCGATGAGTTTGCCGTCCGCGTTTTCGTCTTCCATGACAAGAGCCAATTCGGGAATATAATTGCCGCTGTTTCTTAATTTGCTCACAAAATCCTGTTCTGTTCCGCCCGAAACATAAGCAGTTTGAAAAGCGGTTTTGACAAAATCATAGATTTGCGGAAAATCCGGCTCGGTTTCTTGTCTGATAATCATAATTCAAAAAGGTTTTAGGAGTATATATTTTTTGAGAAGCGGAAAGGCAAAGATGATAAGCAGAAACCGCCTAATGAATATAAGAATCGGAATAAAATCCGAGGAATAATAATTCATATAAAACAAGGCAAAAAAATGATTCACATTGTTAAAGAATATGAACGCGTCGTTATCTTCAGATTGGGAAGATTAAACGGCGTAAAGGGACCGGGACTCTTTTTTACAACTCCTTTTTTAGACAAAACAGAAAAAATCGACATGCGGACGGTAACGATTGATGTGCCGAAACAGGACATCATCACAAAAGACAACGTGACAATTACCGTCGACGCGATTGTTTACTACAAGGTGATGGATCCGGAAATGGCAATTACCGAAGTGGAGGATTACAAATACGCGACAGCCATGCTGGCTCAAACGACACTGCGTGACGTTTTGGGACAGATGGAATTGGATGATGTTCTGACACAGCGTGAAAAAGTCAACACGGATCTGCAGAAACTTCTGGACAGGGATACCGATCCGTGGGGTATCCGCGTCACGTCCGTCACTATCCGCGACGTCAGCCTTCCCGATTCCATGCTTCGCGCCATCGCCAAGCAGGCTGAGGCTGAAAGAGAGAAACGTTCCAGAATCATTTTGGCGGAAGGGGAGCAGATCTCGGCAACGAAAATGCGGGATGCTGCCGCTTTGTATGACGAGATTCCGGTCGCCATCCGCCTCAGAGAACTGCAGACGCTTTCTGAAATCGCCCGCGAGAAAAATATGATTGTCGTCACAAATACAACCGACACCGGTGATATGATTGCGATGGCAAACGCGACGGCAGCCAGAAAACAGAACAGATAATTTGAAATGAAAGATTTCATTTCAATCATTTAACAGGTGATACAATTGAAAAATGTCAGCAATAATTTTCAGATATTTATGGAAGAATCGGGCGACTCCGGCAAAGCGTTCATGGAAATGACAATGAAACACGCCGAAGCCAGCGCGTTGGATCCGAAAACGGATGAACTGGCTTATATCGCCGTTTTGGCGGCGCTTCGTTTAACCGGAGGTATTCCGTTTCACGTGAAAACGGCAAAAGAAGCGGGTGCGACACGTGAAGAAGTGAAAAGCGCGGTTCTTGTCGGCTTGCCGCTTGTCGGAACGGCCGTGACGGAAGCTTTCGCAATGGCGATTCAAAGTTATGATGAAGAATAAAAACGGAATTGAAAAGAGCACCTGCTCTTCCTTTTTTAAAAACAAAAAATAAAGATAAAACGTGGGGCCGGTGAGATTTGAACTCACAACCGACGGGTCTCTCCGAATTGCCGATTATTACGGCACTCTTACAAACGCACTTCAGCGCTCCAACGGTTCCTCATCGCATCTTCCCGTCGGAAGTTGCTCGGTTGACCCGTTGCTCATCATATATCCGCTGGAGCCCATCGCCCTACCAGGTTAGGCCACAGCCCCTCGACTGTTTTATCATAAATTCTGCTGCGCAAAGCACACAAGAAACATTTACAGGAATTCAAAAGTAATAAAGGTTTTGAATCTGCGACTGCCTTAAACAGAATAATTAAATATAGCCTTAACGGTCATAACCATTGAAATTGAAACAAAACGATTGAAAATAAGAGGAAAACTTATGGCATTCTGGGAAGCATTTACTTGGGTTGACTGGATTTTAATCCTTTTGATCGCTCTTTTCCTGATTATGATCATCCGGAACGTTTACCGTTTGATGAAAAGAAGAAATGAATACATGTCGTTGAGAGAAGCGCAGGAACAATACGCTCACGAACACAATGAACGCGTCCAATCCAAGACGCATGCGGTTGACGCTGAATTTGAAGAAGAGAAGGATTAACCTTCTTTATTTAACCCTTAACTTTTTTATGAATGTGATGTGAACAGGTTGCCGTTTTGATTTTCCGAAAATGTCATTTTTATCAATGACAAATCACGGCAAGATTTATTAACTCCCTGATTTTACATTAAGATGGTGAGCTCAATGCTTATTGTCAACGCAGTTATTAAAATCAAACCCGGAACGGAAAAAGAATTCCTTGAAAAAGTTCAGCCGCTGCTGGCTGCAAGTCCCAAAGATGAAGGATGTATCAGCTATGCGCTTTTCAAAAGCTGCGCAGAAGAAAACACATTCATGATGATTGAACAGTGGACAAGCCCGGAAATGCTGGACAAACATACCAAAGAGCCGCATTTCATCAAATTCGGCGAAGATGCCGGTCCGCTGATGGCGGCAGCGCTGGACATTCAAACTTATCCTGTTGCAGATTAATGAAAATTAAAATGCGCGGAATAATAAATTAGTTAAAAACGGTATTGTGAAACAGCAATACGATATTGAAATCAAAACACTATAGTAGCAAAAAACGAATAAAAAAGGCGGTCCGGATTTCTCCGGTTCCGCCTTATTTTTTTATGATATGATTTATGCGTTTTCCGGTGTTTTCTCTTTGAATCTGGTGTAGGACCAAAGTTGGTAAATCAGCACGATCGGCACGAAAATCAAAGCCGCGTAGAACATCAGCGAAAGCGTCAGCTGGCTGGATGCGCCCGCGAAAATGCTGACGCCGAATTCCGGATTAATCGTCGACTTCAGGATGTACGGGTAAAGCGACACACAGCCTGTTGCCGCGCCGAAGAAAATCGTACCGAGATTTGCAATGAAAGCAAAAAGCGGTTTATCGGATTTCTTAACGGCCAACGCGATACATGCCAATGCGAAGATGACCGCAATCAGCGGAACAGCGTACAGAATCGGATAAGCGTTGTAGTTAGCTGCAAATCCGTCTGTGTTGAAGAGCGCGATGATGTAAATCAAAGCAACTGCTGCAACCGCAATGGAAGATTTTTTGCCGAAACTGCCGCATTTCTCCGAGATTTCGCCGGTTGTTTTGTGAGCGACCCAAAACGCACCGGATGTCAGGAAAAGCAGAACGAACAGTAAAGCTCCGAGCAAAGCGTGGACGCCGAAAAGCCCGAGAATCGTGCCTTCATAGACGTAACCGGCATTGATCACAAGACCTCTGAAGAAGTTGGTGAAAGCAACGCCCAAAACAACCGTAATCAGTAAACTGCCGAGTGCCCACCCGTAGCGGAAGACTTTCTGAAGTTTTTCGTTTTCGTCGTGGTAAATCAGCTCAATGCAGATACCGCGAAGAATAATCGCGACCAGCAAAAGCATCATCGGAATGTAAAGCCATGTGAACATCTTGGAAAAGATGAGCGGGAAGGCTGCGAATGTTCCGCCTGCTGCTAAAATCAGCCAAACCTGATTGCCGCCCCAGAAAGGACCGACAGATCTGGCGGTCTGAAGTGTTTGAGCCATGTTTTTCGGCAGGAAAGCTGCCAGCATGCCCGCACCGAGCGAGAAGGAATCGGCCATCAGGTAGATTGCCCAAATGACGCACCACAAAATGAACCAGATGTTGATGAGAAGTTCATACTCAAGCATGTTCCTTCACCTCCGGTCCGGCTCTGATGGCTCTGACCATCAAATAAAGGAAGAGGAAGAACAGAAGCAGATAAAAGAGAATCAGAAGTCCCATCGAGAAGATGATCTGAATCGCCGGAATGGCGGAGACCGCCTCGGCTGTTCTGTAAAGGCCGTATACGATCCACGGCTGACGTCCGACTTCAGCGACTGCCCAACCGAATGCAATTGCAAGGTACGGGAGCGGAATGCTGTAAAGCATGAGTTTCATGTATTTCCGGGACTTGGAAGATTCCATTGCCGGATCTTTGCGGACCAAATAAAGGCCTGCTAAAGCTTCCAAAATGAAGATGATGCCTAAAATCACCATGATTCTGAAACTGTAGAACGTGATTGCGACCGGCGGCCGATCCTCCTCGGCAATGTCATTCAATCCGGTTACCTCACCGTGCGGATCACCCGTCAGCAGGAAGCTTCCGAGGTACGGAATGCCGATTGCTTGGACGATGTTGCCCGAATTCGACGGAATCTGGATCAGATACATCGGCCTGTCTGCCCCGCTCTCCCAAACAGATTCCATGGCTGCGGCTTTCACCGGCTGTACGTCGCCGACATAGTGGCCGTAGAACATGCCGAGACACGGCAGAAGAATGGCTGAAATAATCAAAACATAGACGCCGAGCTTCATGGAAGTGCGGAACATGTCAACATTCGATTTTTTGAGCAGGAAGTAACCGCTGATGGCCACCATGAAAAGAGCGGACAGCAAGTAAGCTGCAAGGAGTGTGTGAATCAGCATGTACCATAAATACGGATTTGCCAAGACCGCACCAAAATCAGAAAGAAGGATTTTGGTCCCGTCTGCCGCCATTTGATAACCGACCGGGTTCTGCATAAATGCGTTAGCCGTAATAATCCATATGGCGGAAATCATGGTACCTACAGATACCAAAACCATCGAAATCGCTTTAAGAGCGGGTTTCTTATAGCTGGTAAAGAGCCAGATACCGAAGAATGTAGCTTCCAAAAAGAAGGCGATGAGCGCTTCAAGAGCGAGCGGGGAGGCGAATACGTCACCCATAAATTCGGAGTAAGGACCCCAGTTCGTTCCGAATTGGAACGTCATGGCAAACCCTGTTACGATACCGAATGCGAAATTGATTTTAAAAAGGTTGCCCCAAAACTGAGCCAACTTTTTCCATTTTTCTTGTTGTGTTTTCCAATATTTGACTTCAAAGCCTGCAACCATTGCACCGAGACCGATGGTCAGCGGAACGAAAATAAAGTGGAAGAAGACAGTGATTGCGAATTGAAGCCGACTTAATAAGACGATATCTTCTATCATAAATGTCACCCTGTTTCAAGCATAAACAGCCAATACAAATAAATTTCAATTTACCGATACCGAAATTGAATGAACGAAATATATATTCTTTTAAAATACATATCCTTTTAT
>CAYUQC010000012.1:0-37792 GCA_964446755.1 uncultured Methanosarcinales archaeon | reverse complement strand
TGAGCTAACACCAAAGCTTGTTTATTTTATATGTAAAGATAAGATATATTTTAAAAGAGATGAGATTCAACCGAATTCAATGAGATGGGGAAGAGAAGAGGCTATGAACACGAGAGAGAAACAAAAAAACCTGAAAAAAGCAACAGGTGTTTTACTCATAGTAATAATACTCATGAGCATGGTTCCGGCTTTGGTTTCAGCGGCACCCTCAACGGTGGCGGTAACATATTATTCCAACGGAACGCAATACGGCACGGAGACCGTTAATTACGGCGAAACGGCATCTGCACCGATAGCTCCCGCAGTACCGGCCGGAATGGTTTCATTTATCGGATGGTCCGTCGACAAAAACGGTCCGGAAAATTTGTATGATTTTTCAACACCCGTCACGGGAAATTTGAATTTGTTCGCTCAATTCTCCGACAAACATTTGATTTCATTTAAAGACGCGGATGGAGACATTTATTACACGCGGCTTGTGGAGGCTGACGACTTTGTTGTTCCTCCGGAAGCTCCCCCGAGCGGCACCAATGACGTTTTTGTATATTGGGTGATCGACAATACGTATGATATGTATGACTTCAGTCTTCCCGTCAACAGCAACATTGTTCTGAGACCGGTTTATGACAACTCTTATTATATTTATTTCAATTCAATGAAAGGAACGCCTGTCGACAAGCAGCTTATCGGTGACGGGGAAAAGGCGGATGAGCCGCAGGATCCGGCACGTACCGGATACCGGTTCGTCTTTTGGAGCAAAGTCATGGATGCCGACCCGAATCATGCCGGAAACGCGTACGACTTTTCTGCGCCGATTACCGAATCACTCACTTTATATGCGATTTGGAAACCGGACAGCGTAAACAAACCCGAAGTCAAAGTCATTGTTTGGAAGGAAAAAGAAGGTCTCCCACTTCAATTTGATAAAATGGATCCGTCAAATTACGTCTATCATGATTCCTACGTTACAGAAGCGTTGGCAGGAACCGAGCTTATCATAACAAAAGAAGAAGTTGAACAATATATTTCGGAAATACCGCCGTGCAGCGAATTTTATCGCGCCGTGCCCGCTGTTGTTGAAGGGGACGGTACAACCGCCGTGAATGTTTATTATACGAATAAGATTTACACGATATATTTTGACCTGGGAAACGCGACGGCCGAAATGACGGACAGCAGCCGGTCCCCTCAGAAAACATTTACCAATTCCACGAACCCCGAAGACCAATATTCGATTGAAGTGAAAGTGAATATGGCTGTCGAAGACATTTGGCCTCTAAACGGACACGACAACTTCAGCATTTACCGCACAGATGCCGCCGGGTATTCATTTCAAGGATGGATGGCGCCTAACGGATTAAATCCCGCTGTGGATAACGTCATATGGGTTTCGAAGAGGGTTACCGTCACACCTGAAATGCTTCCGGACTCCGGCTACGGAAACGGGTCGGAAACAAGTTACACCGTCACAGGTTCCTGGATATACGGCGGCGAGGATACATATTTAAGATATATGTTTGAAGCTCTCCCCGATGAAGGAAAAACGGGGACCGTCGGAATAGATTATGTCGAGTACAACGGTAAATTATACATTAATAATACCCGATACAGCCAAATTGCCATTTCAGACGGCTCGGCGTTCATGCCCAAAAGCATTGAAGGAAAAACGGCATTGACATCATATGCACTTCAATTCAACGCAACCGCTGAAGAATTGGAAGCAATTCCCTTAACAAACTTTAACCAATACATTCTTTATGACCGAACCCGCTACAGCCTTGACTTTGACACGATGGGCGGCAATTCCGTCTCCGGTGAAACGGATATCATGTCAGGGGAGCCGCTCAGCAGTCATATGCCCGCTGACCCGACACGTACCGATTATGTATTTGTCGGCTGGTTCGAAGACCGTGAATACCAAAAACCGTATGAAATGGAAAATTCGGTCATGCCGAACAGAAATCTGGAATTGTTCGCCAAATGGGAACACGCGGGCGTAACGGCAACGTTCTTTGATCAGGCAGGCGGCACCCCGCTGGGTGTCCAGAACATCGAATTGGGCGAATCCGTGCGCCAACCTGCGAATACCGACCCGTATTTCCTGGAAGTCGGCACGCCTTACGAAAACTTGGGCGTCTTCAAGGGATGGTATCATACCCTGAACAACGGATTGGTGGTCCCGTATACGTTCTCGAACAGCATTGAAAAAGACGTTGAAATTTACGGTTTATACAAAACCGCCGGATTCAAAGTCGTTTACGATGAAAACGGCGGCATCGGAAATACTCCGGTCGATGAAGAAACATACAAAGTGAACGCTTTGGCACCCGTTAAGAACGCGGCGCTTTCAAAAGGTTCAATGATATTAGCCGGCTGGCAGGAAAAAGATAAAACCGGTATTATTTATTATCCGGGATCCACTATCAAAATGTACGGCAACGTCGATTTTGAAGCCGTCTACGCCAATTCCGACGCTTTGGTCAATTTGGTTTACAATGCCAACTATGACGGATCCGTTGAAACGAAAACAGACACGGTCATTGAAGGGCGCTCGTACGCGTTGAGAGATAATCAGACTTTCAAGAGAAGCGGATATGTTCTGACCGGCTGGTCGGAAACCCCCGGCGCAACGACACCGCAGTACAGCTGTGGCGACGGGTTCCTGATTCCGGACGGCGGTGCGACTCTGTACGCCACTTGGGAAGAAGTGCAATACTTTACGGTAACTTTCGCCATTCGTGAAGATGACCGGCACAAAGGCGTGATTACGTCACAATACGAATTTAAAGCCGAAAAAGGCGCACTCAGTGTACAGGCCATTCCGGTCGCAGTCCGTCCCTCTGTGGATATCATTCCGGACGCAAACGGGGAGCTCAAATACAGATTTACCGGTTGGGAATCATTGCCCGCGACGATCCAAAAAGATCTGATCGTTTACGCAAACTTTGAAAACCTTGAGAAAGGAGGCGGAAGCGGCGGAACGGTTGTTGTCGAGACCAATGATAACGGAAATGACGCAGGCTCGAACGCAGAAGATCCGACGCAGGGTTATGAAAATCCGTTCTTGCCGGGAAATCCGTTAACAGGTATTGCAATTTATCTGTTCCCGCTTGCAATCGTCATTTTTGCCTTTGTCAGAAAACAAGATCAAGAAGAAGAATAAAAGGAAATGGGAAACGTCTCATTTCTTTTTTACTTTTAAATTTTCGTGAACGGAATTTATTTTGAACAAGCCAAGCTTTTTTAACCTGAATTAATGTTATTGGTGTAAACTGATTTTTATAAACAGGTGTCGTTTTTGAAAACACAGATAAAAGGAAATTATGTAATCGGCGATGTGGAGGCGGTTGCTTCACTTTATGAAACAGGCGGATTCGGCCGCCCTCGTGACGGGAGCCTTCAGTTACGTTTTGTGGAAGCCGCTTACCTTCTTTCACGCAGTAAAATCGAAATTTTTAAAAACGGAAAAAGCTTTGATTTTGATTCGTTCATTCAATTTGCAGCGCAGCAGGAAGATTTTTTCGAACTGAAATACATCGTTTACAAGGACTTGAAAGAGCGCGGTTACTTTGTTCAGTCGTCGGCAACGGATTTCCGTGTCTACCCGCGCGGCGGAAAACCGGGAAAAACGGCGGCGAAGAGTTATGTTTTCGTGCGGTCGGAAAGAATGCCGATCGCGCTTTCCGAATTAACGGCTTTGATGAACGAAGCCCAGAATGTCCGAAAACAATTCATTCTTGCCGTTGTTGATGAAGAAAGTGATATTACATTTTATGATGTCAAACGCGCCGACGCCGTCGGCAGTTTTGAAGGCGGCATGGTTTTGCCGTATCCGGAAGAAGTTAAAACAAAAAAACCGGTAAAAGCGGTCTTGTTTAAAGAGCGTGTGATTCTGGCTGACCGCGAAACAGCGGATCTGCTTTACAACAAAGCGTTTTTCGGGAAAATGATGGATGAAGACCGTCTCTTACTGTCACTGCCGGAAGCGCAGTATTTGGCGGAAAACGGGGTATTGGAACTTTTTGACATGGACGGCGGAAACCTTTCGCGGGAAGAATTTTCGAAACGTGCATCCCTCATTGATTCGGAATTTTCGAAGAAATATACGATTTACAAAGAACTCAAAGAAAAGGGATTTGTTCCCAAAACGGGTTTTAAATTCGGAACGCACTTCCGTGTTTACCGTAAAGTCGATTCATTGGATAAGATTCCGCACTCCGAATTTTTGCTTCACGCCGTGTCTCCGGAGTTTGAATTTAAACTGCCGGCAACATCCGGCGCCGTCCGCCTGGCCAACAGCGTCAGAAAGAGAATGATTTACGCGGCGGACCTCGGCAGCCGGCGCGAATATATCGAATTTGAAAGAATCAAAATGTAAAACAGAGGGCAGGTTTATTAAATGTTTACGGTGATAGCGGTTGATATTTCGGGAAGGCATCGGATCGATGCGGGCTATTATATGGTCTGCGCGGCCGCTTCTCTTGAAATCACGCCGACCTCCATTGAGAAAATCAATGAAATCAATACCGACGCTTTTTTGTTCAGCAAACCGCCCGAACTGCCCGATATTGTGAGGATCATTGAAACAACCGCCGAGAAAATTAAAAGAAAGGGTGCACTGATTGTCGAGCGCGGCGACCTGTTTAATTTGGATGAAAATTTATCCAAATCTTTGTTCACCCGGGAAATCCGTTATCAGGAATCCATCGGAGAACGGAAAGCCATTGAGCTTGCGCATTATGTTTCCCTCAGCACGCGGAATCTTCTGCTGAGAGAAACAGGATTGGATATTCGGATTCACGACATTGAGGACGAAAACGGAGCGGAGAACGAATGACTCCCTACCAGGAAGCAGCCGGAGACGCGCGCAAAAATGTTATTTTGGTCATGCGTACCGACCCGGATTCGGATGCAGAGGACAACCGGAGAAAACTTCAGGAGTTTTCGGAACTCACAAAAGCGCTTAATGACAAAGTCACCGATGTGATCACCCAGGAGCGTTACCCGGACAGAAAATACAATGTCGGCAGCGGCAAAGCAAAAGATATTGCGATTGCCGCGCGGGATAAAAAGGCCGACAGAGTCATATTTTATGACCCGTTGTCAACATCTCAAATTTACAACATCTCAAAACTCTGCAACGAAGCGGGTGCGAACTGCCGCGTGATGGACAGATTTCAGCTGATTCTGGATATTTTCGCCGAGCGGGCAACGACGCACAGGTCCAAGCTTCAGGTTGAACTGGCGCGCCTGCGTTACGAATTGCCCAACGCCCGAATGCTTGTTTCGCTGTCCAAAAAAGAAGAACGCGCCGGCTGGGGCGGGCTCGGTGATTACGAAGACTCCTACGAACAGGACATTAAAAAACGGATTGCCCGCATCAACACCGAACTGAAAAAAGCCGATCTGGAAGAAGAAGCGCGCCGTGTTTACCGCCATAAAAACGGCTTTTTCATCGTCTCACTCGCCGGCTATACAAACGCCGGCAAAAGTACCCTTTTTAACGCGCTCGTGGATGAACAGACAGAATCCAAAGACATGTTTTTCACGACATTGATTCCGAAAACACGCGCGCTGGTTATCAACAAACGAAAGATTCTGCTGACCGATACAGTCGGCTTTATTGAAGACCTGCCGCACTTTTTGGTGGACGCTTTCCGTTCGACACTGGAAGGAATTTACTTCTCCGACATGATTTTATTGGTCGTTGATTTCAGCGAACCGGTCGAGCACATCCGCAAAAAGCTGATGATCAGTCATGAAACACTGTGGGAGAAAAGCACATCCAATATCGTCACCGTTTTAAACAAATCCGAAACAATGAAGCCGGCAGAACGGAAAAAGAAACTTGAAGAGCTTTCTCATTTGATTTACAATCCGATTTTCATATCCGCTAAGAAGGGAATGGGAATAACGGATTTGATTGCAGAGATCGGTATGAATCTGCCGGCACTGATGACACGGACCGTTTCACTGCCGAACAATGAAAACGGCGCATCGGCCCTGTCGTGGTTTTATGACAACGGCCTCGTTGAAGAAATGTTATACGGCAAATATATGACGTTTGAATTCAGTGCAACGGAAGACGTGATGGCAAAAACAGACGACATTATTTCAAAAACCGGATAATGCCGCCATAAATCTCTTTTTGATTTCTTCAGCCGGAATCGGGATGTTGGAGACATCGGAATTTCCCGGCAGAATCGGAACGTGAATAAAAGAAACGCCTGTCTTTTGTTGTGAAAAAACATCTTTGAATTCATTCATTTCGGAAATTGCGGAAATATTCTGAATACCCGATCCAACCGCAATTATCGCCAAGTCCGCCGTCGAATACGCCGGTGTGAGTTGATTTCCCGTACTTCCGAACGTGCCGTTGTCCAGCGCAAAAATCGTCAGGTTAGCCGGATCTTCAGCGGCAATGACCGGCAGAACGGAAGAGCCCAGCAGGCTGCCGTCGCCGTCGATGACGTAAACCTCTCTTTTTGTTCCTAAAGCGCATCCGAGTCCGATGGCGGATGCCTGCGTATAGCTGCCGAGCATGTAAAAATTCAAACCGCGGTCTTTGGCGGCATAGAGTTCTTTGGAAGGGATGCCGATGTTGGAAATGAGGACGGCGTCTTCCGGAATGTTATCCGCGATGGCTGAAATCGCCCCGTTTCGAAGCAGAACGGGTTTTTCAAATCCCTTTGAACGAAATATCCTTGGCGGAGACTGCCTGTCGGAAAACGTACCGGGAAGATAGACTTGCGGCTCCCAGCAGGACGGCAGAATCAGCGCAACCGCCGGCGTATTTTTCTCATAAGCGGTTCGAATGATTTCCCGCAGGTTTTTCAAGTCGGATCCGTCGGAAAAAATGCGGAAAGGAATCCCGTACACTTCCAGAAGCTGCGGCAGATTCCGGTTGAACGGGATTTGGGCTTCAATGGTTTCATCCGCGCCGCCGCGCCAGCTGGCCAGTATCGGAAGCGGCATTTCATAAACGCATGCCAGTGACATCAATGCGTTTAACATGTTGCCGAGGCCGGAACTTTGAATCGATAGGACCGGTTTTTTACCGGCCAGAAAAGCGCCGGCGCATATTCCGACGCCGTCTTCTTCGCGTGTTAAGCCGACGGTTTTAAAAGATTCATGAAGAAGAGAAGTCAAGTTTTTGTTCTTATCACACGGCAGAGAAGCCGCAATGTCAATCCCCTCTTCCTTCAAGATTCGGATTACAAGTTCTTCGTTCAAATTAAAACCTCTTTTAAGTCTTCAAGAGAAACATCAGGAGAAACAGTTGCCATGGACTGCAGCGGGATTTGGCCGAGATCTTCTTGTATTCTTCGGCCGCCGCCGCCGGTCAGATTCAACAAAACCGTCGCGTCGGAACAAACGGTTCCATCTTCCGCCGCTCGGATTAAACCGGCCAGCGCGACGGCTGCCGCGGGATCTAAATCAATTCCGGTGATGTCTTCGAAAAGCCTGAAGGCTTCTCTCGCACTTCGGTTATCCGCCGAATCAATACTGCCGCCGCAGGCCGTCATGGCATCAAAAACGCCTCCTGCAATGCTGTAAGGCGGTGCGCGGTTTGTCAGAACAGGAGAATAAACGGATTGAACAGCACGGGCCGCATCAGGCATATCTTCGTCGGTAATGAAGCGGCTCCCGCGTTTCCATGCCGACGCCATCGGTCTAAACGGGTGATTTTGAATCAGATATAAACGCGGGAGAAACGATCCGAACCGGCCGTCCCGGATCAGCCTCATGGAAGCTTCCCACGCCGCAATGCCGCCGGTCCCCGAACCGACAGCTTGGAAGTAAAAGTCGGGAAGTTTGCCGACCGTTTCCGCCGCGCTGAGCAGAACGGTTCCCATACCGTCACGCCGCGCAATATTTTTGGCGCCGCCTTCGGGAATATACATCTCCGTTCCGCAAAGACGTTCGGAAACGGAAATGGCATCTGAATAATCCCCCGAAACGGCAATGAGTTTAACATTATCTCCGGCTTCCGTCACCGTCCATAAAGCCGGAACCGATGTTTCGGGAACGATTAAAACCGCAGAGTGACCGGTTTCGGCTGCGGCCTGGGCAAAAGCGCGCCCCGTGTTTCCGGCAGATGCAATGACTATTGATTGACCGCTTGCTTTGGAAAGATTGGAAAGTGTCGGCCACGCTTCTAATTCTTTAAAGGAGCCGGTTTTCGCATAACATCCGTATTCCGGCGCCCATCCCGTGAATGACATCCAAAGCCGAGGCAAACCGAGTATTTTGGAAAGAGAACTGTTTTGAAATGTCATCGGACGCGTTTTTGTGGGAATCGGCTCCCGAACCGGCAGCCAGTCGATATAACGGAATAATCCCGGCAGCTCCGGCCGGATTTTCAATCGGGAAACGGCGTATTCCGCCCGCAGTAATCCGGAATGATTGGGGCAGTCCAATGAAGAATAACCCGGCGGCAGGGTTTCATTGCCGCCGACACATACGAGCTGGTAATCACCCATCAGATCACCCACTCGCCGGATTCTATTTTTGATTTCAAAAGCAACGCGGCTTTCTCACCGCGCCGCCGGTCTGACTGCCGCAAGCGGATCGGCACACTTCTTCCGTCAATCAGAACAGTGCCGCCATTTGCCGAATAAACGCCGTTTTTGCAGGAAACCGTACAGGTCAAACAGGAAACGCAGTTTTCAGAAATCATCAGCGGATTTGCCAATGCGCCGACAGGGCATAAAAGAGAAGCCGCGCATTCGCCGCAGGAACTGCAATTTTCTTTCCGAACCGTGATTTCCGTATCCGTTCCCTGCCACACATCCGCATACACGGCATCAGAAACCGGGCGGCGGGAAGAAACATCCGTGACGGGAAGAGAAATGCCGGCATCTGTTACTTGAAGAGCGGCAAACGTTTCTTCATCCCGCACCGGGACAACGGTTGCGAAAGAGGTCAGGCATTCGGCGCCTTTGGATGTGGCAAAACCGCCCATCAAGTCCGGGTCCATGTCAAACATATCTGCCGCCGCCGAAAGGTTCGGTTTTTCACCTGTACTGCGTGTCCCCGTTCCGAGAAGAATGCCTTCGGCGCCGTTGACCAAAACACGGGTTCCGGGAGAATGGTATTTTAAAGAAGGGTCATTCTGGACCGGATTGATTTCTCCGCAGCCGGACACCGTAATTTCCGCACAGTTCCCCTGAAGCGGCAGAACGGAAAAGATAGTTGACACCGGAGAAAACGCCGCATTGATAAATGCGGAATAATTTTTAAAAGCGCCGCGTGTGACGATAAGCCGCGCCGTGTTCATTTCATCTATTTCCAGTTCTTTTGTAAATGAACCTGAAGAGGTTTGAATTTCAGCTTTTATTTTCCGGCGGGAAACAAGGTCTTTAAAAAGATGACCGCCGCCGTACTTGGGATTCTCTTGTGAAACGGATGTGCCGAGAACAATGAGATCAATGAACCCGTTGTTTTCATTCGGGCACGGACCGACCGTTGCGGGAACCCCGTTCATTGTGACGGAAACGGCTTTCTCAAAAACACCTGCTTCAGCCGCCTGAAATGAAAAAACAGCCATTGTCCCCGACATGACGCCGAATGTTCCGCAGGTGACGGCGTCAACATTTTCAAAAGCCGGCGGGTTTTCGAGGCGGATGAGATCTTTCAGTTCGGCTGCCGTCATCACCCGAATCGCACGGTTCCGTTCGGTGGCGTTCATAAAACAATCACCCCCTCGACACGCACATGAATTCCGGACGGTTTGTTCAAAACCATATTGACCAAACCGGAGTGTGCCCGATGCATCATGCAAAATCCGGGCAGGAAAGAATACCGTTTTCCGAATTCGGGCGGATTTCTGATTACCTGAACATTTCCTTCAAATCCGATCATGTGATACATTTTCACATCCTTAACATCGGGGTTGTCACGCGCTTCCGCCGGACTGACAACGCATCCGGTGATAACGCCTGTCATTGGATCGGCGTCTCGGACTCGAATCACGTGCTGAACGGGGCAGCCCGCGCCGGCAGGACGCCCGAGAACAATATCATTCGGCCGGATATCCAGCCGCTCCGTCAAGTCGGCACGGAAAGGCAGAATGATTTTTCGGGCGGACGGTTCATTCGGAAAAGCGTGAATGACAAAGTCATAAGACATTCCCGTGACATCCGTTCCCGAATAAGAAGAAGCGGCAATTGATTGAGAAAGAGCAGCTGACTCTTTATAAAAGATACAGTCCGCATTTTCCTTTTCGCTTAATGCCACAGCGGCGGAAAAGGAGCGGCAGGTCTGAAAACCGCAGGCGCCGCAGTCTTTTCCGGGCGGCTTCCATGTATTCATAAACGCCATGTTATTCCCCCCGAAACAGATTATCCGGCGCGTCCAGCGGCCGGATGACACCGAAATGGTTCTGCCAACCGACATCTTTTTTCCCGACACACACGGTACAGACACCGAGCGGCGGAACACCGCGAAGCTGATCGGTACCGGTTTGCGGCTCCGGAAGTTCCGAAATCCGCTTCATCAGATAACGCATATTTGTTCCGGAAAGCGCATCTGTTTCAATGATGTCGACTTCGGAAGAGACCTGACGCACAGCTTCCCGGAAAACTTCTTTTTCGGCTTGGGAAACCAAATCGATTTTTGTGACAACAACAGCGTCGGCGAAAGTAATCATGGGTGCCATTTTCAGAGGCGTATGCATTCCCGAGACGGCGGGCACAACACAAAGACCGAATGAATGTGTTGTGTAGGGCGTGCAGCGGAGGCAGAGCCCCGCACTTTCATAAATGAGATAATCGGCATCAACGGAATCCGCCCATTCAACGGCATCCCGCAGAACAAGAATGCCCGTGTGATCGGGGCACATATCTCCCGAATATACTTTTTTTGTCGGGATGTGAAACTCTGCGGCAAGTTCTTCGTCTTCCCAGGCCTGAACGACATCGATTTTTAAATAAACGACTTTAGAATCGGGAAGGAGATTTTTAAGAATCTGACGGACAACGGCTGTTTTTCCGGCGCTCGGCGGTCCGGCAACGGTGATAAGGCGGGCGGTCATACGGTAACACTTCCGCTGATTTCACTGAGAAGCTCACCGCCGCGGATGCGTTCCCGAAGTGCCGAGAGTTCTTTATCCATTTCAGAAATCCGCGACAAAACTTCTTTTTCAAGACCTCCCGGCTCTAAAATACATTTAACCGTTCCGTTTTCCATAACGATCCGCCGGTCCGTCAAAAGAGCCACATACGGATCATGCGTGACAAAAATCGTTGTTTTGCCGAGCAGCCGGAGTTCTTCGATCACTTTTTCCTTAAAAATGCCGGCGTTTTCCAATTCATCCAAAAGAATGATCGGCGTGTTGGAAATGATGACGGCATCGGCAATAAAAAGAGAGCGGGTTTGTCCGCCGGAAAGAGAACAAATGCGCATACCGGCATTTATTTTTTCACCTGTGAATTTGTTGGCGGTTTGGACCGTTTTCTCCAAAAGAGATAAATCACTGATTTTTCGGGAACGGAGATGCATTTGCAAAAATTCGTGAACGGTCAGATCTGCCAGACATTTCGTGTTTTGAGTGATCATGGCAATCGGCTTTTTGGAAGGGTCACGGATGAAATCGTCCGGCGGATTTTTTCCGTTGACAAGAATTGTACGGCCGGTGACGGTATCACCCTGCGCGAGAACTTCAATATCATTGATAAAAGCGGTTTTTCCGGAACCTGTCGCGCCGACAATTGATAAAACATCACCGGGCATGAGAACGATTTCGGAAAAGTTTTCACGGAAACCGTTTTTGTTTTTACCGGGCAGAACAGTAATTGACTGAATCGTGTTTTGAGAGGACATAAAGAATAATTTCATTTTCACAAATATGAACTTTGGCATAAATTATAGATTTTTGGACAAAAAGGATAAAACAATAAACAATATAAAAGTTTTAGAAGCCTCAAAAAAGAAATCGGTAAAATATCAGAAGTGATTTTTGACAGTTTAAGAATTTTACTCTTGTCGAATTTAATAAATAAATAATTTTGATGCATAGCGGTTATACATTTGAACCATTATTTTTAAAAAATGCCCTCAAAAGAAATAATTGAAAATAATCCGCGAGAATTTACACACAGCAATTCCCGTCTTCGTTCCTTTTATATACCTTGATTCATTCTATTTTTACGGCAAGTCGGCAAACTCATTGCCTGCCCCGCATATTAAAGTCAAAGCGGGCACTTGCAGAAACTCAAACAGGAGTTAACAGAAATGGATAAACAAACACAGGACGTTCTTGAAATTCTGGAACAAAACGCGAAAGCGACTCCCGAAGAAATTTCAGAACTCACCAGAATTCCGCCGGCTGATGTTCGAGAAATGATTCGGACGCTTGAAGCGGCGGGTGTGATTCGAAGCTATAAAACAATCATTGATTGGGATTTAGTGGAAAGTCCGTACGTGCACGCGTTTGTCCAGCTGAAAGTGTCACTTGAACGCGGACACGGCTATCAGAAATTAGCCGACCGCATTTGCAAATTCACGGAAGTCAGATCCCTCCGCCTTTTATCGGGAGAAGATTACGACTTGGAATTCATGATTCAAGGAAAATCAATGAAAGATGTTGCATTCTTCGTCGCGGACAAAATAGCGACGCTTGATCAGGTCCAGAATACATCGACGCACTTCATTTTGAAAACATACAAAGAAGACGGCGTCATTATGGAAGAGAAAGAAGAATTCAAAAGATTGCAAGTTTCGCCGTGAGGAACAACATTATGACACAAATACCGAAATCATCCCCCAGAAAGGTGGATCAGATCGATTATTCAAAATACATTACAGGAAAAATGAAATATGTACCGCCGTCAGGAATCAGAAAATATTTCGACATCGCGGCAGGTATTGAAGATGTGATTTCCCTCGGCGTCGGTGAACCGGATTTCGTTACACCGTGGCACATCCGTGAAATGTGCATCCATTCATTGGAGAAAGGAGAAACGTCTTACACATCCAACTACGGCGTTCCCGAACTCCGCGAGGAGATTGCCAAGCGCTACAGAAGGGATTACGGCTTGGATTATGATTCCGAGAAAGAAATTCTTGTTACGACAGGTGTCAGCGAAGCATTGGACATCGCCATCCGCTGTGTGACGGACCCGGGAGATGAAATCCTCATCGTTCAGCCGACATATGTCGCATATGTCCCTGAAATCGTCTTAAGCGGCGGTGTTCCGGTCGTTGTCAAGACAACGGCGGAAAATGAATTTAAGATTCTGCCGGAAGAATTGGAATCCAAAATTTCGCCGAAGACGAAAGCGATCATCATCAACTATCCGCACAATCCGACAGGAGCTGTCATGACCCGCGAAGATTACGAGAAGATTGCCCCGGTGATTGAAAAGCATGATTTGATTGTCATTTCCGATGAAGTCTATGAATGCATGACGTATGACGGCACCCACACGCCTTTTTCCGCTATCGCCGGCATGAAGGAAAGAACGATTCTGCTGAACGGATTTTCCAAATCGTATGCTATGACGGGTCTTCGCCTCGGCTATATTTTAGCCCCGCAGCCCCTGATTGCAGCCATGATGATGATTCACCAGTACTGCATGATGTGCGCACCGATTACCTCTCAGCTCGGCGGTATTGAAGCGCTTCGCAACGGTGAAGAAGAAATGAAAACCATGATCCGTGAGTTTAACCGCCGCCGTGTTTTAATCGTAGACGGTTTCAACAAACTCGGCTTGGACTGCTTTGAACCCAAAGGCGCCTTCTACGCGTTCCCGTCCATCAAATCAACGGGACTGACCTCTGAAGAGTTCGCCGATAAATTCTTTGCCAGCCAGCATGTCATCACGATTCCCGGAACGGCTTTCGGTGAAACCGGCACAGGACATTTAAGATGCGCTTACGCAACGTCCCGTGATGACATTAAAGTTGCACTGGACCGTTTTGAAGATTTCTTAAAAACAATCTGATGAGTGAAGCAAAGCACCGCTTTGTTTCCATTTCCTTTTTTACAGATGAGATTAAAACCGACAGCAGAAATGCTTTATTAAAAAGAGTATATTTAAAAAAGACCGAAAAAGAGATGTTCAGTTTAAAAAGTTTTCTCCGAATTTGCCGGATTGACCCGTTTGATATTTTCGGCACGGATTTAAGATCCTTAAATTTACGGATTTGTCCGGATTGAGACGCAATGTTTAAAACCTGAATTTAGTTTTACGTCTTTGAGAAATTATGGAAATAGGTATTGAAATCATTATCATTGCGATATATCTCATTGCAATGCTCATTATCGGTTTCTTAACTCAAAAAATCGGATCGTCCTCTTCAAAAGGATATCTGGTTGCAAACAGAAATGTCGGCGCTCTTTTGATTGGTGGAACGCTCTTCGCGACATTCTGGGGTGGCGGAACAGTTATGGGTGGTGCAGGTGCAGCTTTAGACTCATATAATTTGGGAACGATCGCCGATCCTTGGGCTTCAGGCATTACGCTTATTATTATGGCCTTATTCATGGTTCCGCTTCTATTGAAGATGAAAATCGGAACCCTCGGTGAAATGTACCGTATCCGTTTCGGAAAACGCGGTGCTTATGTTGCTTCTATTTTGTCCGTTCCGACGCTGATCGCCTGGACGGCCGTTCAAATGGTCGCCATCGGTAAAATGCTGAACTTGTTTATCGGGGTTGAACCGTGGATCAGCATGCTTCTGGCCGGCGGAATTGTGATTATTTATACTTATATGGGCGGCATGCTTGCGGTAATCTGGACCGACAACATTCAGGCCGTCATCATCATTTTGGGTTTATTAGTTTTGATTCCCGCTGCAATATGCTACATCGCGGTCGGCGGCAGCACAACGTTTGCAATCAATTTGGACAACATGATTTCCGGCCTCGGAATCATTAAAGACAATACGCCGAATGACTTTTGGACGCTTCTTCCCTCCGCCGACCCGGATCATCCGAGCGGCATCACACGCACGCTGAAAGGCGTACTGCTTTGGGCAGCGGCTTGGTGCGGTATGGGTCTCGGCAGTTTGGCTTCATTGGACATCACCCAGCGTGTGCTGACAGCTAAGAATGAGAAGGCGGCAAAAGGCGGCCTTGTTGCTGGTGCAGGTCTTTACTGGGTTGCCGGCCTCGGCCCGATTTTCATCGGTCTCTTGGGTATTGTGATGATGCAGCTCGGATTCTTCTCGGTCGGCGAATTGGCAACTCTTGCCAATGACTCAGAAGTGATCGTTCCGATGCTGGCTCAAAAACTACTTCATCCGCTCCCGATGGCAATCTTCATCGGCTCATTGATGGCAGCCATCATGTCAACTTCCAGCTCGACAATCTTTGCCTCCGCCGCTGTGATTTCAACGGTCCTGGTTCCGGGAACGGTCGGTGACAAACGTTCGGAAGAAGCCGATAAAAAAGCAATCCGCATCACAAAAATATTGGTCGTCGTTATCGGTTTGTTCTGTATCGGTATCAGTATGCTTGCGGTCAGTTTGTATGATCTGATGATTTTCGGCTTTACGCTTTTGTTCGCCTGTCTTTTCTGGGCGGTCGTCTGCGGATTGTTCTGGAAAAAAGCCAATATTCCCGGCGGAATCGCCTCCATGCTTGTCGGCATCACATTCTCGATTCTCGGATGCGTTTACCTGTCAATCCAAGCCGGAACGCTGGTCATTGTTCCGCCGGAAGCCGAGTGGGAAATTTATTTCACATTCGTCCCGTGGCTCTTCTCGGGCATTGCGATGTTCGCCGTATCTTTGCTGACCCAAAAGAAACACCCGCCGTTACCGCTGACGGATACGGACGGCGCTGTTCTGAAGTGGCCTGAACTGGCGGAAAATATTGAAAAACAAAAATAAGATTCTGCTTGAACGGGAAACTGAATTCCCGTTCATCTTTTTTGATTTCATCATCATTTGAATTGTATAATTTCGGTTTCTATTTTTCAGTGATATAGTTATCGTTTTTGAAAAAATCAGAACGCCTATTTACGTTTACGGATTTGGAAGTTTTGAAGCAAACGTTTGTCTCACAGTTTGCTGCCATCTGTAAATTTAAAGAGGTTTAACGATGAAAAATATTAAAAAATCAAACATGCCGAAAATAATCGGCAGATCGTTTATGATATTGTTCTTGATTCTTTTCGCACTGACCGGAACCGCTGCCGCCAAAGAATGGACGGTCGGCGGATCCGGCGCTGATTTTCAAACACTGCCGGAAGCCGTCACCGCGGCATCTGACGGTGACACCGTTCTCATCCGCGCCGGAACTTATGAAACGGCTGCCAACATCAGCATTTCAAAAACATTAACCATTGAAGGTGAAAACCCCGAAACAGTCATATTGGATTTGGGCGGATTCTCAATAATTCCGAAAAAAGAGAATTTTGTCCTTCAGAACGTGACGGTTAAAAACGGGTCAAACGGAATCAACCTTCAAACAAACGCAACGAATGCACGCATTGAAAACTGTATTTTTGACGGATTAACACATAAAGACGGCATCAAGCTTTCAAAAGACGGAGCTGTCTTCAAAAACAATACCGTTAAAAACATGACAGGATTTACAAATGCCGTTTATGTGACGGCTGCGGATGTCCAAATCATCGGCAACACTATCAGCGGCCTTACAGGCAGCGGGAATGCCTCCAGGATCCTTTGTCTGGAAAATGCAAGCCGTACGTTGATCGAAGGAAATACGATTACAAATAATGCCGGTGAAGCAATCCGTTTATGGAAAGCGGAAACCTCAAATGCCGTCATTGCTCAAAACACAATTTCCGGAAATACGCAAAAAGGCATTTACCTTTACAACGCCGGAGAAGGAAATACGGTGTACCTGAATGACATATTCGATAACGTGGGCGGAAATATTGCCGGTTACGGAACACTGCCGACAGCTGTTGCCTTCAACAGTCCGGAGAGTCTGACGCTTTCCTACGGCGGCAAAACCTGGACAGGAAACGCCGGCAATTATTGGAGCGACGACTATGACGGCGCCGATACAGACGGCAACGGTATCGGAAGCATTCAAAAACCGATATTGGATAAATATGCAGATTTTCATCCGCTGACAAATTCATTTTTATTATATGCAGCAGGAGATAATCCCGAAGATCCGGAAGACCCGGAGAAACCCGGCAGGACCGGTAATGCAATTTCGATGACAACAAATATCATGCCTTCTGTATCTGTTTCATTCTCAATTGATTCTCTGGATTTCGGAGATTTGGCTGCGGGACAGACAAGCGCGCCCAAAGAGATGGAAATTACAAACAGCGGCAGCGGTGATGTAAAAGTGACTGCGGAAGTGACGGACACATCCGATGATTTATACAAGAGAGGAGTTTGGATTGACAGCGCCTTCTGGCCGGACTTTGAAAGAATCGTCAGACAGGGAGAAACAGAGATTTCCGAAATTGTTCTGAAAGTTCCTCCGGATTATGAAAGCACCGGAAATGTAGACGGCACATTGATCATGTGGGTTGAAGCCTGCTGACAATAAGAAATAATATTCGGAATCATCTTCTTTAAAAGATGATTCCTTTATTTTAATTTAAACGGATTTCAATCCCGGGTTATCATCAATAAACAAAATCTCAACTTTGTCCCCGATTTTTTTTGTCAGCTTTTCAGCCAAAACACGCATCCCCGGATTTTCGGTTGCGTAATGGCCGGCGTCGATGATTGTCATGTCACCGCGCTCGCGCAGAACGTCGCTGTGTTTCAGTTCGGAAGAGAGAAAAGCGTCAACACCGTTTTCTTTAGCGATTGCCAAAGCATAACGGTTGAGGCAGCTGCCGCCGCAGATCATGACTTTGCGGATGATTTTATCACCGGCATAAAGAAGCGGCGTCTTCAGTTTTTCGGAAACGGATTTCACGAAAACTTCCGTTCCGGTCGGTTCAATGACGCCGATAACGCCGAAATCCGTCATGACGACTTCTTTGAGCCCGAACATGTCGGCAAGAACGGTGTTTATACCGCCTTCGGCGTTGTCATAATTGGTATGCATCGCGTAAATGGAAATATTGTTGTCAAAAGCAATTTTCAGCCGTTTTGCCAGATAATCGGGAATCACCATAATCGGGTGGAAAAGCGGGGTATGGTGGCAGATCAAAAGATCGGCTTTAAAATCCGCCGCCTTTTGAAGAACCTCATCCGTGACATCCAAGGTAACGGCGATTTTACGGATCTCCCGGTTTTTCGTGAACATCAGATCTAAAATCATTCCGATGCGGCCGTCATCGAAATCATCGGCGATTTCGGGCGGCGCGATTTTTTCCAAAAGTGAAATCAGTTCCTCTTGCTTCATGATTCGGAAAAGGTCTGCATCCTTTAAATAGAAGACGACAATATTCATGCAAACATTTTAAAATGAAAAATTATTCGATTGAGAAAAGAAAATCAATCGCCAATCACCGCCCATAAAAGAGGTATAAAACCATGTCAGCCCCTCCCGTGTCCCACAAGCCGAAACACGGCATCAAAAGAAAACATAATCTGGCGAAACTCAAAACCCGCCAAAAAATAAAAACGATGGAAAAAATCGAAAAGAAGAACAACGCCGTCACTTTTGAAGTCATATTTGTCGGCCGTTCCAACGTCGGAAAATCCACGCTTTTAAAAAATCTGACCGGGCGGAATGTCCGGACCGGCAAACGTCCGGGAGTGACGCTCAAGCCGACACACCTTTATTTTGATGATTTTTTGATCACCGATATGCCGGGATTCGGTTTCATGTCAGGCGTCACAAAAGAGAAATCGGAAGACGTGAAAAACAATATTGTTCAATACATCGAAGAACATGCCGACCGTATTTTTTTGGCGGTTCAAGTGATTGACGGTCCCGCATTCGTTGAAATCACGGAACGCTGGGACGCGCGTGACGAAATCCCGATTGATTTGGAACTGCATGATTTTTTGGAAGAAATGGAAATCATTACAATCATTGCCGCCAACAAAATGGACCGCGTCAAAGAAGATGAAAAAGACGGGTTACTGAACGAAATCGTTGAAATTTTCGGATATGAAGGAACATGGAAAGAAAGCGGCGCATTGGTGGCGCCTGTCAGCGCCCGGGGCGGGGATATTCGCCCGCTTGTCTCACATCTGAAAAACGAATTTCATAAAATGAAACGCGATGACCTGTTCAAACATTTCAATTGAGGGAGAAAATGACGACGATTCTTGAAATAGCGGAAAAGATTATAGCGGAAGGACCGATCTGCGACCACTGCCTCGGCCGCCAGTTTGCAAAATTATCGACAGGTCTTTCCAACGACGAACGCGGCAGCTCCGTGAAACTGGCGCTTGCGATGGATGCGGACCGCCGACTCAAAGACGAGGGTGATGATTCGCTGCTGTCCGAAGTGGCCTCCTCCAGCATCCACGCTCAGAAAACATTAGCCAAAGAGAGAAAAACGGAAATTGAGGGTGAACCGGCTGTTGAGAAATGCTGGGTTTGCCTGGATATTTTTAAAAATCTGGATTTTTGGGCTGACATGGCGGTTGAAAAATTACAGAGTATTGAATATGAAACATTTTTAGCCGGCACCAAACTCAGCGGCCTTCTGAGCGAAAATGAAGAAATTCTGTGGGAACAGGCCGGAACGGCGTATGCCGAACAGCTGAAAAGCGAACTGAACCGCGAAATCGGCAAACTTATTTCTCAAAAAACCGGAAAAACGGTGGCGTTTTCCAACCCCGACATTATGGTGACATTCGATATCGCCAAAAAAGAAGCGGAATTGAACATCCGCTCGCTCTATATTTACGGCAGATATCTGAAAAAAGTCCGCGGCATTCCGCAGACAAAATGGCCCTGCCGAAACTGCCACGGCAAAGGATGTGACAGCTGCGGCGGCTCAGGCAAACAATACTCCGAATCCGTCGGTGAGCTGGCCGGTTATCCGCTCTGGAAAGCAGCCAAATCCGAAGACGTTGTTTTCCACGGGGCAGGCAGAGAAGATATCGACGCGCTGATGCTCGGGACCGGGCGCCCGTTTGTTTTGGAAGCCAAAGCGCCTATGATCCGAACTTTGGATTTAACGGCGCTTGAAAAGGAAATCAATGAATACGCGGCCGGTAAAGTCGAAGTTTCCAAACTAGCCCTCTGCAGCAAAGACATGGTTGAAAAGCTGAAAACGGAAAAGGCGAAAAAGACATACCGCCTGAAAATCAGATTCGACGCGCCGGTGACAACGGAAGCTTTAAGTGCGGTATTAAATGAATTGGAAGGAAAAGAAATCAACCAGAACACGCCCAACCGTGTCAAACACAGGAGAGCGGATTTATGCCGGAACAGAACGGTACATACCGCCGAACTGGAGCGGACGGAGACGGAAGGAACTTTTGATGTCGCGTGGGTTAAGATTCATTGTGACGGGGGCCTTTATGTCAAAGAACTGACATCCGGCGACGAAGGACGAACCGTTCCGAGTATTGCGGGACTGTTGGAAACCAGCGCGAAAGTTGATGAACTGGACGTGATCGATGTCGACATTCGGGACATTGAATAATCAAAGATAAATTGATAACGAAAAGGAAGAGAAAAGAACGGAATCAAACCCAAAAAAAGCATATGTTTATTAAGGTTGGATTTGTATTCTGTTTCCTTCTATTCGATAAACTTAATATACCAAAATAATTATTCATGGCTTAACTTTGATTCAAAACGAGTTATGGAAAATAATTGTTTTTTCATTATCAAGAGAATAAACAACGGTTGAAATTCGAAATTAACCGTTCACAGGAACTGCCCTGCCAAGAGCCGTTTCTGATTCGGCTGAAATAAAGTATCATTTAAACAGCCAAGAACCTCAGGTTCAATAAATCACATTCATCCCATCATTACATGACAACGTTAACGTCATAAATTTAGGAGGATTAAAAAATGTCATCAAAATCAGCAGGCGAAAGACGCTGCACAAGATATAAACTGAAAAACTCGATTCGTGAGAGAGGAATGTCCGCTCCGAGCAAAGCCATTCAGGAATTTGAAGAAGGACAGATGGTTCACATCGATATCGACGCCAGCATTCAGCACGGCCACCCGAACCCCAAATTCCAGGGATCCACCGGCAAAGTGATCGGCCAGCGCGGCCGCGCATACGTTTTAAGTGTCAAAGACGGCAGA
The DNA here is from genome assembly GCA_964446755.1 of uncultured Methanosarcinales archaeon. Classification (GTDB taxonomy): domain Archaea; phylum Halobacteriota; class Methanosarcinia; order Methanosarcinales; family Methanosarcinaceae; genus Methanimicrococcus. The sequence goes on along the minus strand of CAYUQC010000012.1, from coordinate 16,677 downwards.
GCTCAAAAAGAAGTCATCTCCCTCCCCCAGCACTTGAAACCCCAGAAATACAATTAAATTGTACATTAACAATGACGGCTTGGTTTTATTTAAATAAAATTAAGCCCTACTCTTTTTATTTACCGGATTTGAACTCAGTTGCAAATGAGTGAAAAGGATTAAGGATCAATCGGAAGTGTTTTGAAATGATTGTCAAAGAAGTTGTTAACGAAGAACTCTTAACTCTTGCTGAAGTTAAGGAAATGTTAACCCAGATTATGGAAGAAAGACGCGAGGAAAGCGACGAAGAACAGGTATATGAGTTCAGAAAAGCTTTGAATCACGCCGAAATTTTCTCAAAATTAAGCGCATCCGATGCAAAAGAATTGGTTGCCAAATTATTGGAATTCGAAAAAATGAGACCGACGGTTGCTGTCAGAATCACAGATATTCTGCCGCAGTCCAGAGACGAACTCCGGTCCATTTACGCCAAAGAAAAATTTACACTTAAAGATGAAGAGCTGGACGCCATTTTAGATGTCGTCAGACAGTACGCTTGAAAAAGCGTCAAAACACTTCATTCATTTTTTAAAAAATAAAGGCGTAAAAGGCTTCGGAAGCTGTTCGGAACCTTTTATATTATATTATTTCTTAATCAGTTCTGTCTGACGGAAAAGAAGACTGAATCATTCAAGAATGAATTGAATGAAATTGATTTCAATGATAAAGCGCCGCAGAATGCGGCACGAGGGACAAAAATGAAAAGTAATGATTGGCCGGAATCCGGCGATTATGTTGTATGTAATGTCACAAATGTGACGGATTTCGGCGCCTATGTCGAACTTGAAGAGTTTAAAGAGAAAGAAGGATTCATCCATATTTCCGAAATTAAAGCCGGCTGGGTCAAATATGTCCGTGACTACATCCGCGAAGGGCAAAAAGTCGTCTGTAAGGTTCTCAATATTGACAAAAACCGCGGTCACATCGATTTATCACTCAAAGATGTCAATGAACATCAAAAGAGAACAAAAATCCAGCTTTGGAAAAATGAGCAGAAAGCCGAGAAATGGCTTCAGATAGCCGCGGAAACGACAGGCTTTGATGAAAAAATGGTTGAGGAATTGTATCATGATTTTGCGGCCGAATTCGGAAGCGCTTATTCAGCCTTTGAAGAAGCTGCGATTGCCGGCGAATCTGCCTTTGACGGCATGTCTGTCAACAAAAAAATGATTGAGGCCGTTGTTAATGTGGCCCGCGAAAACATCAAAGACGCATTCGTTGAAATTGCCGGTTATGTGGACTTAACAACAAACGCTCCGGACGGCATTGAAGTCATCCGCGACGCATTAAAAGCAGCCGCAGAATCGGTTGATGATGAGGAAGTTCGCGTGGAAGTGACCTATGTCGGCTCCCCGCGTTACAGAATCAAAGTTGTGGCGCCGGATTATAAAAAAGCGGAAGCGGTATTAAAGAAAGCGTCAACAGCATCCATTAAAATGATTACCGACAGCGGCGGCGAAGGATTGTTCAACCGCCACATCGAATCCGTCAAATCATAAAGTCAACATAACCGGGCCGGTCGGGATTGAATGGGAAAGCGGATCAAAAAATGTTTAAACTGCGGCAGATATACGCTGTCGGATACTTGTCCCGATTGCGGCGGCGTTAGTATCAGCCCGAAACCCGCTTCTTATTCGCCGGAAGACAGGTACGGAAGATACCGCAGAATATACAGGCAGAGTCTGGACCCTTCCCGAAAGGAATAAGACAGAAAATCACCCTATTGAATATACGGCAATTCGGCCGGAATGAAAAACACGTGAATAAATTCAGCATATTACCCTTTTCGGGGGTTCAAAAATGAAAGAAGAAATCATTTATCATATTGACCAAGATGTTCTGGAATTAAATAATCCGGTCATGATTGTCGGCCTTCCCGGCGTCGGACATGTCGGAAAATTGGTTGCCGACCACATGGTTGAAGCCTTGAATGCCAAAAAAATCGTCGACGTTTATTCCGAACATTTTCCGCCGCAGGTCATGGTGAAAGAAGACAGCACCGTTGAACTGGTCGGAAACAGACTATACTTGGCCAAAACCGACAAAATGGATTTGCTGATTTTGGCGGGTGATTCCCAAAGCACGGATCCCGCCGGCCACTACAGATTATGTGAAATTTATATTGATTTTGCGTCACAATTCAAAGTCAAACGTATTTTTACGCTCGGCGGTTATCCGACAGGCGTTATGAATGCGGAAGATTATGTCATCGGCGCCGTGAATAATATAAATCTGATCGAAGGATTGAAAGAGAAAGGCATTCAATTCAATCCGTCGGAACCGCCGGGCGGCATTGTGGGCGCGTCCGGTTTAGTATTATCATTCGCAAAATTCAGAAACATTGACGCGGTCTGTTTGATGGGAACCACGACAGGATATATCGCCGATCCGAAAAGTTCGAAAGTACTTCTCGGAAAACTGTGCGATATTTTGAGCATTGCAGTCAATGCAGATGCGCTTGACGAAAAAATCAAAGACATGGATCAGATCGTTGAGAAAATTAAAGATTCCGTCATCGGCGAGGATGGAGAAGAATACTACGAGCAGACTCCCGCATCGGAAGAAGACTTAGTTTATTTCGGCTGAGTCTGAAACTTTATTTTTTATGAAAACAGAAGGCGGGAACAGAAATGGCGCTTTTCGGAACAAACGGTGTCCGCGGAATCGTAAACGAGGAATTAACACCCGAGACCGCGCTGAATTTGGCGCGCAGTTTGGCTGCTTTTTTATGGGAAAAGAAAAGTGAAACCGACAGGCGGGCTGCACCGGCAGTGATTCTTGGGACGGACACGCGGATTTCCGGAATGATGCTTAAATCGGCTGCAGCGTCCGGCTTAATGGCGAGCGGCGTCACAGTAATCGATGTCGGCACGGTTCCGACACCCTCTCTTCAGTATTATGTTAAGAACCATTCGGAAGCCGATGCGGGAATCATCATTACCGCCTCTCATAACCCGCGCGAATACAACGGCTTGAAATTAATCGCCTGTGACGGCACCGAATTTTCAAGAGAAGCTGAAAAAAATGTTGAAGAGATTTACATTTCTCAAAAATTTATTGCCGCCGACTGGTCAAAAACCGGCGAAATTTATTTTGAAAACAACTGCAACGAAGAATATTTAGGCGGTATTTTAGCGATAATTGACAGAAAAGCCATCGAAAAGAAAAGCTTTAAAGTGGTAACAGACACCGGAAACGGTGCAGGTTCACTGACCATGCCCCAGCTGATGAGTCGGTTGGGATGCCGCGTGCTGGCGCTCGGCGCGCAGCCGGACGGAACTTTCCCGTGGCGCAACCCCGAACCGCTGCCGGACGCTCTGCAGGAAGCTGCTGCCGTGATGCGTGAATCGGAGTTCGATTTGGGTGTGGCTCAGGACGGGGATGCCGACCGCGCGGTTTTCATTGATGAAAACGGGGACTTCATTGATGATGAGATCATGCTTGCGGCTGTTGAAAAATACATCCTTCACAAAGAAAAAGGACCAGTTGTCACAACCGTCAGCACATCACAGCGTTTTACGGATATTGCGAAAGATGAAGAAGTTGATATTTATTACACGGCGGTCGGATCTGTTGATGTCGGCCGGAAAATGGTTGAAGTCGGCGCTGTTTACGGCGGCGAAGGCAACGGCGGTATCATTTATCCGCGCCATCAGGTTTGCCGTGACGGTGCAATGGCGGCGGCTCTTGTCCTGGAAATGCTGGCACACACCGGAATGAAAGCTTCTGAAATCAAAGACTCCGTTCCGACTTATTTTAATGAAAAAATCAAGATCCGCCTTTCCGATAAAAATTTAAAGAAAACGATGGCGGAAATTACGGATAAAATCATTGCCGACCGGAACAAACTGGATTATTCAGAAGCCGAGCAGATTGACGGTTTGAAATTACGGTTTGCCAGCGGCTGGCTTTTAATCCGCCCGTCGGGAACCGAGCCGATCATAAGGATAACGGCAGAAGCAAAAAGTCAGGAAAACGCTTTAAAATATTTAGAAATCGGCAAAAAATATGTCAACGAAATTGCAGATTAATGCAATTTCATTTTTTAAAAAAGAAAGGTTAGAAGGTATCCAATTCGCCTTTAGACACCATTTCAGTGATTTTCTTGGTATTGGAAAGCCATTCGTCTGTGATGCCTTCCGCTTCTTTTCTCATGGAGTCGAATTTGACGCCGTCTTTAACGCTGATTTGAACGCTTGCAACGAGTGGTTCATCGATCGGATGGCCGATTTGAGACAGCAGTTTAACGTAAACGTCGTCTATGCCGTCAAGCTCGGCGGCGATTTGGCGCGCAATCTGCGTCGACATGAGGTTGTAGATTTTGCCGATGTGGTTAATCGGGTTTTTACCGCTGGTCGCTTCCATACTCATCGGGCGGTTCGGCGTGATCAAGCCGTTGCAGCGGTTGCCGCGGCCGACAGATCCGTCGTCCCCCATTTCGGCGGATGTTCCGGTAACGGTTAAGAATACGGATTCTTTGTCAATGTTATCGGCCGTATTGATAAAAACATTCACATTTCGCGTGGTGTGTTTCACCGCCAAATCTTTGACATATTCTTCCAATTGTTCTTTATAATTGACATAAGCGCCTATATCGTCAACGTATTTGTCAACCATACCGCAGCAGATGGTGAGTGAAATATCCTCGCCGCTGCGAAGGCCCATCACTTTGATGTCTTCACCGATGGCTTTGAGACCTTTCTTCTTTTTCAGGTCTTCGATCAAAGAACGTTCGGTTTTGTAAACAATGTTCTCAAGTTCTGAAAACGGTGCGTGGCCGACACCGAAAGACGTGTCGTTTGCCATCGGAACATACCCTTCACGTCCGAAAACATCGGAAAGGTCGGAAGAACCGCGCCCGAATTTACAGTCCAGGATGACATCGGAATCGAGATCCAGATTCGGAATCGTCGTTTTCAGGTAATTGCGCGCGGTTTTTAAACCGAGCGTATCGGTCGCGATGTCGACGTCGCCGAAAGTTTTCGTGGCGCGGCCGACGAGTAAAATATAAATCGGATGAACCACCTGGCCGCCTCCGAATTTCGGGATCGAATGCCCGGCCGCAATTTGTGTTTCGTCGGTATTGTGGTGAAGAATAACACCGCATTTGTCAATGTATTCCTTGCAGAAAGCACGGCTGACAGCTTCGGCAAGTCCGTCGGCGATACTGTCCGGATGACCGATGCCCTTACGCTCGACCAGCTCGATTTGCTGCTTCTCAATGGGCGTCTCCATATATTGTTCAACGCAAATGTTTCTTTGACTCATGTAAACTGTATCCTTTTTTGAATGAATGTAAACCCTAAACCGTTTTTAGATAAGGTCTGCTTTTGCCTCGATTTCCCAAAAAAACAGACGTTTTTAATTTTTCGGCGTGAAGTAAAATCAGGAATTAAACTTATGTGAAAGTAGTATATAATTGTTACACCACGATATAACTGAGAGTAATAGAAATTTATGAATTTCGGTAATAATCAGCCGTTTTTGAACAAAAATATTTGAAAGAAAAACAATCGAATTTGACAAAGCCGTCAAAATTAAATAGAAAATATTTCGGCAAAATGGCCGTACACAAACAAAGTTTTTATAAACTCAACGTGTTCAATACGGCTATATATTCATAAATTTAGAAAATAATAAAAGGAAAAAAAATGATTCGAATTGCTATTCCGAACAAAGGCCGCCTCCACGAACCGACGCTGGCGCTTTTTAAAGATGCCGGCCTTCCCGTTTTCGGCGGCGGACACGAAAACCGTCAGCTGATTTCCAAAACAACCGATCCGGAAATCACATTTATTTTTGCACGGGCAGCCGACATTCCGCTTTACGTTGAAGAAGGAACGGCAGATATCGGCATTACCGGCCTGGACTTGGTAACCGAAAGAAAAGCGGATGTGGAATGTTTGATTGATCTCAAATACGGCAGTTCCCGATTGGTTCTGGCCGTTCCGGAAACCTCCGAGATTCAGAAACCGGAAGAACTCAGCGGCAGACGTGTTGCAACAGAGTTCCCCGAAGTGACAAAAAAATATTTCGAATTCAATAAAATCAAAGACGTTGAAGTGATTCAGGTCAGCGGCGCCTGCGAAATGACACCCCACATCGGTGTTGCCGAAGCCATTGTTGACATCACCAGCTCGGGAACAACGATGATGATTAACAAACTCAAATCAATTGACGTTGTTTTTGACTCAAAGGTTTTTTTAATCGCCAACAAAAAAAGTCTGGCAGCCCAAGACAAAATCAAAGATGTTGAGATGGCTCTGGAAAGTGTTCTTTTGGCCAAAACCAAAAGATACATCATGATGAACGTTCCGGCCGCCGCGTTAAAAGATGTGGAGAAAGTCATTCCCGGAATGAACGGCCCGACCGTCATGGAAGTTCAGGGCCCCGAGCCCATGTTTGCCGTGCATGCGGTTGTTGATGCCGACACGATTTTTGCAATCGTCCGCAAATTGAAGATTCTCGGCGCGAGAGACGTTTTGGTTCTGCCGGTTGAAAGACTGATTCCCTGAACGGAAGGTAAATATGTCATTTCAAATCATTCCCGCCGTTGACATGAAAGGCGGCAAATGCGTCCAGCTTGTCCAGGGCGTTCCGGGCAGCGAAATGGTTTCATTGGATGACCCCGCCGCCGCTGCCTTGAACTGGGTTTCCCGCGGCGCGAAAACACTTCATTTAATTGATTTGGACGGCGCTTTTGAAGGCAAACGCAGGAACGGGACAATTATAGAAGAAATCGTTAAACGCGCAAAACCTCTCGGCATTGAGATTCAAATCGGCGGCGGCATTCGCTCGTATGAAGACGCCGAAATGCTGCTGTCAGCCGGTGCCGACCGCGTCATTCTCAGCACAATCGCCATGCAGAACCCGCAGATCATCCGAAACATATCAGAAAGCTTCGGAAAACAAGCTGTTGTTGTCGGGCTGGATGCCAAAAACGGTCAAGTTGCAATCGAAGGATGGACAAAACTCTCCGGCAAAAGCCCGACGGATGTCGGCAAACAGTTTGAAGAGCTTGGTGCGGGATATATCCTTTTCACAAATATTGACACGGAAGGACTCCTCCGGGGCGTTGACATCAAACCGACCAAAGACCTGATCGATTCCGTCAGTATTCCGGTGATTGCGTCGGGCGGCGTGGCGTCAACCGATGATTTGCTGAAACTGCGGGATGCGGGTGCTTACGGTGCCGTTGTCGGCAGTGCACTTTATACGGATAAATTCACCTTGGAAGAAGCGATCGCCGTTTTGAAAAAATAAATAAAACAATAAATAATAGAAACGGCAATTTGTACATATTTATAAAATCATACGGGAAGAAGAACGATGTCACAATCCAGAAAAGCTTCTGTGTCCAGAAAAACCAAAGAAACGGACATTACGGTTGAAATCAATTTAGACGGCAGCGGCAAATCCGCAATCGATACGGGCATCGGTTTCTTTGACCACATGCTGGATGCGTTTGCACGCCACTCCGGCTTTGATCTCGCAGTGAAAGCTGTCGGCGATCTTCATGTGGACGGCCACCATTTGGTGGAAGACACCGGAATCGTTCTTGGACAGGCAACGGCAGATGCGCTCGGCGACAAACGCGGCATCGCCCGCTTCGGCGAAGCACGCATCCCGATGGACGAAGCCCTCGCGGAAGTTGCCGTTGACATCAGCGGCCGCAGTTTTCTGGTGATGAAAGCGGACTTTTATTCCCCCGTCATCGGCACCTACAGCACGCAGATGACGAAACACTTCTTTGAATCATTTGCGTCCGCCGCCGGCATCAACATGAATATGAAAGCGGAAGGCGACAATGACCACCATAAAACAGAAGCGCTGTTTAAAGCATTCGCATATGCCATGAAAAGAGCAGCCGTTATCGAAGGACAGGAAATTAAGAGCACGAAAGGCGTGCTTTAATTTCTTTTAATTTTTCGTTTTTAAAAATTCAATTGATTATAATTTAACAACATATTTTTTATGACCGTTAAAATTTTTAAAACCGCTGATTATTTCACCCGCTGATAGCGTATAAATCAAATTTCACAGCAAATTATGAGCGGTGTTCATATTAATTCATCAGAATTATTCATTTTTAATTGTCATGACTCTAAAGACATACTGTTTTTAAAAACCGTAATGAGGAATCAAGATTATTATGATTCGGAGTAATATCATGATTTAGCGTGACATTTTTCACCAAAAAGATTTATATTCTACTTCAAATCAGTTTAAATTATGTCGAGAGAAAAGCGGATTATCCCCTGTCTTGACCTTCTTCTGGATGAAAAAGGCGGTAGAGTTGTTAAAGGCATTGAGTTTGAAGAACTCAGAGATGCCGGAGATCCGGTCGAATTTGCAAAGAAATATGAAGCGCAGGGCGCGGACGAAATTGTCTTTTTGGATATCACGGCCTCTGTTCAAGGCAGAGAAACGATTCTGGATGTCATCAAAAGAGCCGCGGAAGCCATTTCTATTCCTTTCACAATCGGCGGCGGAATTTCAACCCTCGAAATCGCTCAAAAGAATCTGGACGCAGGCGCGACAAAAGTATCAATCAACACGGCCGGTGTCAAAAATCCTCAATTCATTTCAAAAGCAATTGAAGAATTCGGCGCGGACAGAATCGTCATTGCCATTGACTGCAAAAGAAATCCGGACATCAGTGTGGAAGACGTGAATGTTTTTGAAGAAGACGGGCAAAAATTCTGGTACGAAGTCGTCATCATGGGCGGCAACGAAGGTACCGGAATGGACACCGTTGAATGGGCAAAACAAGTCGAAGCGCTCGGTGCTTATGAAATCCTTTTGACCAGCAAAGACCGCGACGGAACCAAAGACGGATATGATCTTCCGATTACACGCGCCGTTGCAGAAGCGGTTTCTATCCCGGTCATCGCATCCGGCGGTGTCGGAACACTGGAGCACATGATTGAAGGTGTTCTCGAAGGAGATGCCGATGCTGTTTTGGCGGCCAGTGTTTTCCACTTTGATACCTATACGGTCGGTGACGTCAAAGAAGAATTCCGCAAGAGGGGAATCCCCGTTAAGTCCTGATTTATCAAGGCATTCCCGTTTTAAATTCAATTTCAACCGGCAGTTAAATGACTGCCGACTCTTTTAAATTATCAGAAATAAAACATCAGGAATCGCGGGACGTAATCCGCCTGTCTTATGAATTTACCTTTTAATCATCTTTTTAAAGCAGAAAACCATATGTCAAAGACATATGAATGAAAAACCTGTTTCCGATACCTTTAAAAAATTAAGCGAACGGGCTGATTTATGCGCGGCGCATTTGAAAACGGCAAGCACCGTCCATCTTGTTTCTCATATTGACGCCGACGGTATTACATCGGCTGCCATAATGTCTCTTGCGTTTGAACGCGCCGGCATCAATTACACGGCGGAATATGTCAAAAAACTTGACGAAAAAATTATGGAGCGCCTTTTGGAAGAAAATCATGAACTGATCGTATTCACCGACCTCGGAAGTGCGATGCCGGATTTTATCGTGGACAATCAAATGAACGTCGTCGTTGCCGATCATCACCAGCCGAACGGCAGAGCTGAAAACATTGCTCCGGATTCGGCCGCATTTCCGTACCATATGAATCCGCATTTGTTCGGTGCAAACGGCGGTTTTGAAATCAGCGGTTCGGGTGTTTCGTATATTTTGGCAAACGCACTTGGGGACAACAAAGATTTAGCCGGTCTGGCAATTGTCGGTGCCATAGGAGACATGCAGAACCGGAAATACGGAAAGCTTGTCACTTTGAATAAAGAAATATTGGAACAAGGCGTTGAGGCCGGAGTTTTGATGAATGCATCCGACTTATCTCTTTTCGGCAAACAGACCCGTCCGATTTACAGAATGCTTCAATATTCTTCCGAGCCGTACTTGCCGGGATTGACAGGTGAAGAAGAAGCCTGCATCCGCTTTCTGCAAAACGCAGGTGTCGGCTACGATCAGCGTGAAGGGGCAAAACTGTGGATCGAGCTGTCGAAAGAAGAACGGGTGAGGGTGATTTCCGCGCTCATGAAATTCTGCCAGGACCGCGGTTTTCCGACACACCGCGTTGAAGAATTGATTCGTGAATGTTACACTTTGCTCACGGAAAAAGAAGGAACGGAAATGCGTGATGCGTCCGAATTTTCAACGCTTCTGAATGCGACGGGACGATACGACAAAGCGGAGATCGGCGTCCGCGTCTGTATGGGTGACCGCGAAGAAGCGCTTGCCGAAGCGCGGACACTGCTTTCGGAACACCGGAAGAATCTGGTGAACGGCTTGAATTTCGTTAAGGAGAATGGTGTTACCCAGCTGGAATATATTCAATATTTTTACTCCGGCGAAGAAATCAAAGAAACCATTGTCGGCATCATTGCCGGGATGGCTACTTCTCTGGACGGCGTTGACCGCAAAAAACCGATTATCGGCATGGCCGATTCGGAAGACGGCATTAAAATTTCCTCACGCGGAACGCAGGAATTAATCCGCCGCGGACTGAATCTTTCCAAGGCCATGAACGATGTCACGGAAATGGTCGGCGGCGCAGGCGGCGGTCATGATATTGCAGCCGGCGGAACGGTACCGCCCGAAAAAGCAACAGAATTCATCGACTTACTGGACAAATATATCGGCGCACAACTGAACGGAAGAAAATAAAAGAAAAGGCTGCTGCAAGAGCAGCACATCAGTTGTTTGACCGGCGGTTGAGAACCGCCTTTGAAGCAGATCTTGTACTCGATTTTCTCGTACTTGTGTCCTCATTCAATTGATAAGCATCATAAATGTTCCACAGCCAAAACAAAAATGCCGCCACCAAGAAGAAGAGCGGCATCACATACGGAACATACAAAATCCAACCAATAGCTACCAACACTGTGATTACAGCAAATATAAGCAAACTGCGCAAGAAATACCCGGAGTAGAATTGTCCCAGTCCCGGAATAATCGAGGACAGGACAACAGCGATGACTTGGTTTGCCATAATTAATAATTAATCATGATAGTTTAAATAAGTTTCGAACAGGTCCGCCTGAAGATGAAAACTGGAATAAGAATTGAATGAAAACAAAATAAAAAAGAAATAAAAGATAAAATCAGTATGTAACGGTTCTGCTTGCCAATGAATAAGCGTCCCAGATATTCCAGATCCAAACGGCCAGCAAAAAGAGTCCAATGACCAACGGAATAATCAATGTCCATACAAGAACGGTTGCTATGAAAACGCATATTGAAGAGAGGATTGAAACACCGACAAAAACACAGATGCCTCTCAAAAAACGACCGCAATAGAATTGACCGAGACCGGGAATAAACAGCGAAAAAATCGCTGCAAGAATTGAGCTTGCCATACAAATCATCTATATATTCTTCGTATTTGATTTTTGCCGTCTCAAATTGCACAGCAAATTATAAACGGATGCGGATGAACGAAAAAATAATAAAGGTTTTTATATCATCTCTTCATTCATCAGTTAACAAAATCAGAATTCAACAGAGGTGCAAAGATCGGAAATTATCTGACAACCGGATGCAAACCCATTGATGAACTGCTCGGCGGCGGCATCGAATGCGGTATTGTGACGCAGGTGTACGGCGAGCCGGGCTCGGGTAAAACCAATCTGTGTCTTCAGACAGCGATCGAATGTTCCAAAACAGGAAAAAAAGTGATTTACATTGACACGGAAGGGCTTTCTTTTGACCGTTTCTCGCAGATTGCCGGTGAAAAGTCCAAAGAAACCGCGCAGAATGTTCTGATTTACGAGCCGATGAGTTTTGACGAACAGTATACCGCCATCTGCGAAGTTGAAAAGATCGCAAGCGAAAACGTCGGTCTGATCATTGTTGATTCGGCCACCTCTTTTTACCGCTACGAACTGGACGATGAAGATTCCGGAATTCAAAGCCGCAGAGAACTGGCAAATCAAATCGGGTTCCTTCAGGGCATCGCACGGAAGGCGGGAATCGCCGTTTTAATCACAAACCAAATCTTCAGCGATGTTGAGAATAGCGGCGGTGTGCGCCCGATCGGCGGCCGCGGGATTGAACATATTTCAAAAACCATCTTAAAATTGGAACGTGTCGGAACGGGTGAAAGAAGCGCAAAAATCATGAAGCACCGGTGCCGCCCGGAAGGAGATATGCGCTACTTTACGATCACATCGGACGGATTAAGATAAAAGCGGCAGCGTATGAAATTTAAAATTATCAATAAGGCGAAAACATGAGAACGATTGAATGGGACGATTCGGATTCGACGATAAAAATGATTGATCAAACGCTCCTCCCCGGCGAATTAAAATTTATAAAATGCAAAAACATTGCCGAGGTTTGTGAAGCGATTCAAAACTTAAGAATCAGAGGCGCGCCGGCACTCGGTGTCTGCGGCGCTTTCGGTGTTGCGCTGTCGGCCCAGTTGAGCAGTGCAAATACGGTTGAAGGCATCATTAAAGATATGAAAGCGGCCGGCGAAGCGATTAAGAAAACGCGCCCGACGGCAATCAATTTAGCGTGGGGTGTTGACCGCGTTCTTCAAATCGCCGAAGAAGAAGGGATGGACCCGCGTCTGGTGAAAAATATCGCTTTGGAAGAAGCTAAAAATATGGCCGATGAAGATGTGGCCGTCAATCAGAAAATGGGCAAAAACGGCGCCAAGCTTCTTCGAGACGGCGATGTTGTGCTGACGCACTGCAACGCGGGCCGTCTGGCGTGTGTTGACTGGGGAACGGCACTCGGCGTAATCCGCTCCGCTGTTGCCGACGGCAAGAAAATCACTGTGTTGGCCTGCGAGACACGTCCGCTCAATCAAGGAAGCCGCATTACCGCGTGGGAGTTGCAGCAGGATAAGATTCCCGTTCAAGTCATCACCGATTCGACCGCGGGATTTCTGATGAGTGAAGGTGTCATCAACAAAGTTATCGTCGGCGCCGACCGCATCACGCAGGAGTTCGTTTACAATAAAATCGGCTCATACACGCATTCCGTTCTGGCAAAAGAGCATAACATTCCTTTTTATGTGGCTGCGCCGGTTTCAACAGTGGATCCCGAAAGCTGGGAAGAGCACGTTCAAATCGAAAAGCGTTCGGAAGACGAAATCAGATATATCGGCTCCTGCAAAGACCTGAATGTTCCGGTTGGTGTTCCCATTTTGAATTTGGCTTTTGACAAAACGCCGATGGAAAATGTATCGGCAATCATTACCGAAAACGGTGTTTTTTATCCGCCGATTTTGCTCGATGAGATCATTCTCGGATAAACAAACCGGAGAGAACAGATGAGCCGTACGGAAATATAAAAGATAAATGTTTATATAAGAACAGACGCTCTATGATGTATTCTTGATTTACGACGCAGATTTTAAATAAATTTAGGAAAGGTCTTTTATGGTTAAACAAAAGGGAAACGGTCTTCAGTCTTCCGCAGGATTGATGAGATATTTCGACGCGGACAAAAAAGCGATTACATTTAAGCCGATTTATGTTTTAATTGCAGGCATTGTTATCGGCCTCGCCATTTTACTGATTTCATATTTCTACGGTACCTGGCCGCTCACCAACCTTTAATGAAAATGAATGACTGTTCATTTTCCTCTTTATTCTTTTTAAAAATAAACGCGCAAGGCTGACATGCTTTCGAAATGATGAAAAAAGGGATGATTAAAGAAAAAATCTTTAATCAATTTCACAGTGCGCATTCGTGTCCAAAAGACGGAGAACTTCATTTCGAACAGCATTTTCTTCCGGACGCGTTCTGTCTCTCGGGCGCGGGATGGAAACTTCAATGATTTTTTTAATCGTTCCCGGTCTTTTGGATAAGATAACAATCCGGTCAGACAGGAAAACCGCTTCATCGACACTGTGCGTCACGAAAATAATCGTTCTTTTTTCTTCCTGCCATATGCGGAGAAGCTCGTTCTGGAGATTGTTCCGTGTTTGAGCGTCCAGTGCGCCGAACGGCTCGTCCATTAAAATAATCTCAGGCTCATTGGCAAGAGCGCGGGCGATTGCAACACGCTGTTTCATGCCGCCGGAAAGCTCGTACGGATAACTGTGTTTAAATTCTGACAAGCCGACCAAGTTCAAATAAGTCTCCGCTTTGGATTCGGCTTCGTCTTTTGAAAAGCCCTGCATCAAAGGACCGAACATCACGTTTCCGAGAACCGTTTTCCATGGAAAAAGAGAATATTCCTGAAAGACCATGCCGCGTTTAGGGCCGGGGCCGGTGATCAGCTCGCCGTCCAAAGTTGCCGTTCCGCTTGAATAGGTTTCAAGACCCGCAATGATGCGCAAGAGGGTGGTTTTACCGCAGCCGGAAGGGCCTAAAATGGTCACGAATTCGCCGTTTTTGACAGTCAGATTGATGTCTTTCAACGCCAGAAATTCGGCATTTCCTTTTTTGAACTCCTTGGATAAATTTTCAATAACTAAATCACCCATTTAAACCACCGTTCCTTTCTGCCATTTTAAAACACGGTTCTGAATGAAATATCTGAACAGGAAATCGAGCAGCAAGCCGATAAATCCTAAAATCAGCATGTAAACGACAACATAATCCATTGATTGGATTCCGTAGTAGAACCAGATTTTATAACCGATACCCGAGTCGCTGACACCGAACATTTCGGAAGCCGCCAAACACATCCAGCCGACACCCATCGCGGTTTTAATACCGGAAAGAATCATCGGAGACGCCGCAGGAATCGCAACGTTTTTGATCAGCTTTACACTGGAAACGCTGCCGAGAACCTTAGCGGCTTCTACATAAATTTTCGGGACGTTTTTGAAACCCGAATAAGTATTAATGATAATCGGAAAAACCATACCCATAAAGATAATAAAACCGGCGGCCTGATGCGTTAATTTCAGCCAGATGATGGCAAACGGAATCCATGCCAAAGGCGGGATTGGCCTGAAAATTTCAACGATCGGGTTGAGCGCTTTATCCAAAACCGGAAACCACCCCATCAGCATACCGATCGGAATACCGACCAAAAGTGCAAAGAGAAAACCGATGATGAAGTGGTATAAACTGATTCCGACATCGTTGAAGAAGACCGTCGTTTGGATGACGCTGATAAATGCCGAAAAAACACTTGAAAAGCGGGGCAGGTAAAATGAATTATTAACAAATATGGCCAGCAGTTCCCATAAAATTGCGAATGCTGCCAGTGATAAAGCCCCTATAACAACTTTTTGAACGTTCTGGGATGCCATGCCGATTATAAATGAGTTCATTGTTTATAATCTTGTAGGGAAAAATTGTCCGCTTCGCCCGCAATTTTTTATTGAGGACGGAGGAGAGTAGTGTTTACAAAAACCGCTTTGCGATTTTTATCGGCATTGCTGTCCGTTTTTACTTGGCGGTTAAAACATCAGGAAAAGGAGTTTTCGATTCAAAGAACAGAAACGGTCCGCAGGTTATTTTTTAATCCACGAATCGGGATTCACGCGGTAACCGCCGCCGGACCGAATAATAGAAGGATAAGCGGAAATTTCTTCGACAGTAAATTTCAGGGAATCGGAATTGAACCGGCTCCATATGTCTTTCCAGGGAATGGCATACGCCTCACGGGGGCGGCCGACACCGTAGCGAAGCTCGACCGCCAAGAAGCCGCATCTTCCGGAATGATTTAAAAAATCGGAAATGCGCTCGATTTGATGAACGCCTTTTTTATCCGTTGTAAAATGCTGCGTAAAGTAAAGAGCCTTTGTTCCTTTTTCAACGGAAATGCTCTTGCATTCGATGCCCATGTAATAATCAGGATGCAGCGAATCAACCAGAACATCCAAAAACTGCGGCGTAAACCTGTGCTGCTTCAGCCGATAAGAAATGCCGCGCATATTGTTTTCTTTAAAATAATTGTTAAAAGAAGTAACAAGGCCTCTTTCAAATTCAGTCATATTTAAAAATAGATGTGCAGATATATGACAATTTGCCGTGCGGAGAGAAAGTATTCAAAAGTCAGATGAAGTATAGGAAACATATTTAGAATAATATAAATAAAAATAGAATATAAATAAATCATATAAAAAATTTGGAAGATGTGCCGAGACAGGCAACATCAGGCTCATAAAATGCCGACCCTTAAAACACCGGCCGGAGTACATACCGCTCAAGACGGAGACGTTTTTTAGGAATTTAATATAAAACGAATTAAATCGGCGCTTAATTTGGTTTCACGGAGACGTAAAATAACGTCATCATCGGAAACACCGGTTTCTTTTAATTCCCCGATTGCGTCAATTGTTTCTTTGGGAATTTCAAAATATTCATTGATATCTTTTCTGTGTCCCCAAACATCTCCCTCTAGAAGAGCAACATTGTGCATTGCTAAAAACATCTGAATAGATTCAGATAAAGTTTTCTTGTAAGAACTCGGTATATGAATTGCTTTAACACTCGGACAAAGTGAAACCAATGTCATAATATCCTTATTTGAAGGCCGAAATGCTAAGTGAACAATTTGATCACCTGTTTTCAATGTCCCTATTTCCTCTTTAGAACTGACAATTCTGATTTTCATTGTCCCTCTCTCTGTTTTTTGATAATTGATTTTATACTGTTGGTCCATCACGATTGTTCATTCGAAAAAAAATTCATATGAAATAATCATTGATGAAAGTTAATAAAAGGTA
>CAYUQC010000011.1:0-44430 GCA_964446755.1 uncultured Methanosarcinales archaeon | reverse complement strand
CGCGGTAATACCGGTGGCCCGAGTGGTAGCCGCTTTTATTGGGTCTAAAGGGTCCGTAGCCGGTTCGGTCAGTCCATTGGGAAATCCGGATGCTCAACATCCGGGCTTCCAGTGGATACTGCCGAACTTGGGATCGGGGGAGGTAAGAGGTACTACAGGGGTAGGAGTGAAATCTTGTAATCCTTGTGGGACCACCTGTGGCGAAGGCGTCTTACCAAAACGAGTCCGACGGTGAGGGACGAAAGCTGGGGGCACGAACCGGATTAGATACCCGGGTAGTCCCAGCCGTAAACGATGCTCGCTAGGTGTCAGGCATGGCGTGACTGTGTCTGGTGCCGAAGGGAAGCCGTGAAGCGAGCCACCTGGGAAGTACGGCCGCAAGGCTGAAACTTAAAGGAATTGGCGGGGGAGCACAACAACGGGTGGAGCCTGCGGTTTAATTGGACTCAACGCCGGAAAACTCACCAGGGGAGACAGCAATATGTAGGTCAAGCTGAAGACTTTACCTGAATCGCTGAGAGGAGGTGCATGGTCGTCGCCAGTTCGTACTGTGAAGCATCCTGTTAAGTCAGGCAACGAGCGAGACCCGTGCCCACAGTTACCAGCGGCATCTCCGGATGGCCGGGTACTCTGTGGGGACCGCCGGTGTTAAATCGGAGGAAGGTGCGGGCTACGGTAGATCAGTATGCCCCGAATCTCTTGGGCTACACGCGGGCTACAATGGACGGGACAATGGGCAACTACCCCGAAAGGGGATGTCAATCTCATAAACCCGTTCGAAGTTCGGATCGAGGATTGAAACCCATCCTCGTGAAGCTGGAATCCGTAGTAATCGCGTTTCAACATAGCGCGGTGAATACGTCCCTGCTCCTTGCACACACCGCCCGTCAAACCACCCGAGTGGGGTATGGGTGAGGGTATGGACATCGTGCCGTATTCAAACCTGAATTCCGCAAGGGGGGTTAAGTCGTAACAAGGTAGCCGTAGGGGAATCTGCGGCTGGATCACCTCCTAAGAACAAAACACCGCCGAATGCCGAAAAAACATCAGGTCACAAAAAACCAATAAAAAGATCTCAAAAGGTCATCGGGCAAGACCCAAAAATTGCAGGGCTGCGCCCGAATTCACGTTTGGGCTTGTAGATCAGCTGGAAGATCGCCGCCTTTGCAAGGCGGAGGCCTGGGGTTCAAATCCCCACAAGTCCATTTTATCGGTAACAATAACAAACTCAGAAACGCTTTTGAAAAGAAGCGTGCGGTGCAATTCCGCGGCAGACATTTATAATGCACTCCGTTGAGCAATCACGGGGGAAGGACGGATAAATCCGGGTGCCAGCCCGGTTTTTAAGTGATGTCATGTAAAGGTTGAAGAAGACAAACAACAAAATCAACAAGTTGGACAGATATATCAGACGCTAACTGAAAAATCGGTTAAGCGAATGGTGTTACGCCAACAGGTGGATGGCTCGGCTCAAGAGCTGATGAAGGACGTGCCAAGCTGCGATAAGCTCAGGGTAGACGCAAGGAATCTATGAACCTGAGATCTCCTAATGGGAATCCCGTTGTCCGTGAGGGCAACGATCAGTCATGATCGGTAACGCCCCGAATTGAAACATCTTAGTAGGGGCAGGAAAAGAAATCAAATGAGATGCCGTTAGTAAAGGCGATTGAAACCGGCAGTGTTCAAACTGAATCCGTTGCAGGAATGTAACGGAGATGTGGTTTATGGCTGACTTTATTTTCCTATCTCACCAAATCAAACTTGCCTGAAACGGCAGACCATAGAGTGTGATAGTCACGTCGATAAAAGTGAACGGAAAATTGTCATGTCCTGAGTAGTGTGGGTCGGAAATCTCGCACGAATATGGGGGTCACCAATCTCCAAAACTAAATACTCCTTGAGTCCGATAGCGAATTAGTAGGGTGACCGAACGCTGAAAAGTACCCCGAGAAGGGAGGTAAAAAGTGCCTGAAACCTGTTGGTTATAGAACGATGGGGCGTGCAAGGATCTTTCTTATGAAGGAAAAAACCGCGAGGTTTGTGTACGAATAAGATTGCCGACGTTCCATCTTAAGTTTTGAAGAACTGGCCAGGGAGTTTATCTTGGTGGCGAAGGCTAACTGTTCTCACAGGCAGCCAAAGCGAAAGCAACATGTGCGCAACCCTTGTGGTGAGGCACGGCGTATACAAGTGCGCGGAGTCACCGGGATAAGACCCGAAGCCGGGCGATCTAGGCGTGGGCAGGTTGAAGCGTGGCGAAAGCTGCGTGGAGGACCGCAAGTGGTATTGATCTGCAAATCATTCACGTGACCCACGTCTCGGAGTGAAATGCTAATCTAGCCCGGCATCCGCTGGTTCCCTCCGAAACATGTCGTAGCATGACCTGACCTGAGGTCGTTGGTGGAGTAGAGCACTGATTGGGGAATCCGGGGAAGAAATTCTTCGCTCTTCTGTCAAACTCCAAACCCACCCACACCGTAGACGGTCGGAGTCCGCACTGCTGGGGTAAGCTTGTAGTGCGTAAGGGAGACAACCCTGCCCGTGGTTAAGGTCCCCAAGTGTCGGCTAAGTGTAAACACTAAAGGGCGTCCCAAGCCCAAAACAGCTGGAAGGTTAGCTTAGAAGCAGCTATCCTTTAAAGAGTTCGTAACAGACCACCAGTCGAGGTTTGGGGCCCCGAAAATTGACGGGGCTCAAGCCGACCACCGATACCACGGAGTACCGTATAGGTAATCTCGTAGGAGGGCGTTGTGTTCGGGCAGAAGCAGGGCTGTGAAGTCCTGTGGACCGTTCACAAACGAAAATCCTGGTAATAGTAGCAGCATAGTCAAGTGAAAATCTTGACCGCCGAAGGGGCCAGGTTTCCTCGGCAATGATCATCAGCCGAGGGTTAGTCGGTCCTAAGATGTACCGTAACTCGAGTACATCGAATCAGGGAAACAGGTTAATATTCCTGTACCGTTCGACAATAATCCTGACGCTTCAGGGCAGACCGAGCGGCGTCGTCGCGCCGTTTAAGCGCCGAAATCCGTGGAGAGCCGTAATGGCGAGAAGCGGATGAATGCGTTATGACGAAAGTCGGTTGCACCCCGGAGCCCGTGAAAAGGGGTCGAAACGTCCGTACCAAGATCTGACACAGGTGCCCCTAGCTGAAAAGGCTAAGGCGTGACGGAGTAATTCAGTTTAGGGAATTCGGCAAATTAGCTCCGTAACTTCGGGAGAAGGAGTGCCTGCTGTGAAGACAGCAGGTCGCAGTGACCAGGGGGCTCCAACTGTCTAATACCAACATAGGAGATCGCAAATCCGTAAGGATGAGTACGATCTCTGAATCCTGCTCAGTGCAGGTACCTCAAACCCCGGTTCAACGGGACGAAGGGCCTGTAAACAGCGGGGGTAACTATGACCCTCTTAAGGTAGCGTAGTACCTTGTCGCTTAATTGGCGACTTGCATGAATGGATCAATGAGAGCCCTACTGTCCCAAACTGGAATCCGGTGAAGCTTACATTCTAGTGCACAGTCTAGAGACCTCTGGGGGGAAGTGAAGACCCCATAGAGCTTTACTGCAGCCTGTCGTTGAGTTGTGATTTCGAATGTACAGTGTAGGTAGGAGACGTCGAAGCGGGCGCGCCAGCGTTCGTGGAGTCAAAAGTGGGACACTACCCTTTTGGAATTACGATTCTCACTCTCTTTGGAGAGGACCCCGATAGGTGGGCAGTTTGCCTGGGGCGGGACGCCCTTGAAAAGATATCAAGGGTGCGCAATGGTTGACTCAAGTGGGTCGGAAACTCACTGAAGAGTGCAAGAGCATAAGTCAGCCTGACGTTATTTCGCACAACAAGGAATGACGAGACGAAAGTCGGTTCTAGCGAACTTTTGAGCCCGCTTGGTGCGGGCCAAAAACTACAGAAAAGTTACCTTGGGGATAATTGTGTCGTTGCCGGCAAGAGTACATATCGACCCGGCAGCTTGCTACTTCGATGTCGGTTCTTTCCATCCTGGCCGTGCAGCAGCGGCCAAGGGTGAGGTTGTTCGCCTATTAAAGGAGATCGTGAGCTGGGTTTAGACCGTCGTGAGACAGGTTGGTTACTATCTACCAGAGGTGTTTGATGTCTGAGGGTAAGTTGCTTTTAGTACGAGAGGAACAAAGCAACGGTGCCACTGGTCTACCTGTTGTCTGACAAGGCACCGCAGGGCAGCTACGCACCAAGGAATAAGAGCTGAATGCATCTAAGCTCGAAATCTCACCTAAATAAGAGACATCGTTAAGGACACTCGTAAAAGACGAGGTTGATCGAAACGGGATGTACGCACCAAGGCAACGAGGTGTTCAGTCCGCGTTCACGAATTGTCCGTATCATCGTGAGGCCGGTTTTTCAGGCGATATCTGAATATGTCTGAGCAATCCGAGTTTGTTGATTTAAATGAAAGTTTAAGAAAAGTTGTTTGTCTATGTGATCGGCCCGAAAGGGCAATCAAAGTTGAAGCGAAGCTTCAATCTGTAACTTCAATCGTTACATGGCAATTACGGTTCCTGTCGGAACTGTTATATACGAAATGTCCGTTTTTATCCATCACGCTATAGAGAAAGTCTTTTGGCGGCCATAGCGGCGGGGCAACTCCTGTACCCATACCGAACACAGAAGATAAGCCCGCCGGCGTTCCCTGTTGTACTGAAGTGTGCGAGCCTTCGGGAACCTTGGATCGCTGCCAGGAGTCTTTCTTTATCATTCTAATTTTAATGCTTTTATAATGAAAAGCGGAAGCTTTACATTTCAATCCTTACTTTTATATTTCTTAAACACGGTATTTCATTATTGAAATATCGAGATGATTTTTTGGAAAATTTAACAATGCTTGAACGTTTTACACGTTCGCTTCAAAGAAAAGAAGTTGATAAGGTTCCTGTCTGTTCCGTGACGCAAACCGGAACAATGGAACTCATGGAAATGACCGGCACAAGCTGGCCGAAAGCTTTTACGGACCCCGAAGAAATGGCCGCATTGGCAATGGCCGGTTATGAAATTGCCGGGCTGGAGGGCGTCCGTTACCCTTTCAGTTCACCGGATATTCCGCAGGCGTTCGGGTGCGCTTATTCGGGTGGTACAAAACATTCGCCGCCGCATCAAACAGATTTTCCGTGCAAAAGTCCGGAAAAGGTGAGCGATGTTGTTATTCCTGATAATTTGTATGAAAGTCCCGGTATTAAATCCATGATTGAAACAACCGGTATCCTGCGCAAAAGGATTGATGACAAAGGATATGAGTTGCCGCTCATTGCCGGTATTTTGGGTCCGGCTTCTTTTGCATCGTGCATTGCGGGTGTGAATAATTATTTACTGTGGTCTGTTAAAGAGCCCGAAGCTTTGCAGAAATTAATTAATCTCGGCGGCGAAGTATGCGCCGAATATGCCAATGTTCTTTATGATCACGGTGCCGATTCCGTTGTAATTATTGATTCGGAATCAGGTCCCGATTTGTTTCCGCCGCCGCTTTTTGAACCGATGTTTCTGCCGGTTTATAAAAAAATGACAAACGTGATGAAGGGATTGAATATTCTGCATATGTGCGGAGATGCGACACTTATTTTGGAGCCGATGGCCGAATCCGGATTCATGGGGGTCAGTCTGGAAGAAAAAGTGCATATGGATTATGCTTCACATGTTGTCGGGAATGACATCTGCCTCATCGGCAATATTTCTGCGGCAGACGATTTGCTGTTGCATCCGCCCGAATTCGTTAAAGCGTCCGCGAAAAAATGTATTGAAGACGGAACAAGAATATTGGCGCCGGGCTGCGGTATTGCGCCGTACACCCCGCTTGCAAATATAAAAGCATTCGTTTCGGCAAGAGATGAATATTATTCGGAGAAAGGTCTTCTCTGATCTTTTCTCTCTGTATTCATTTTTTTTAAATTTTACATGCGCTTACTGTCTGACAGGTTTCTGTCGGATATTTGTAATATTCGAGGATCTTAAACAAAATCATAAAAGCATACCAGTTATCGGTATCGTCAAATCCGTTTCCGTTTTGAATCACAAGCATATTGTTTTTGTACGTCACTTCAGCATAAACGGTCACATCATTATTTTCTGATTCTAAAATCCGTCCCGTAAAATCTTCTTTCAGAAATGTTCCCGTTCCTTCCAAAACATAAACATCCTTGCCATTCTCTTCGGTTTTTTCTTTTTTCTTCAAAGTGATTTCTTTAAACAGATAATCTCTTTGTTTATGCCAGTCATTGGAATGGCCGATGTAATCGACACGGAAAAAAACGCCATTGACAGAATAAGTTTCGCCGGCATCCAATTTGCCGAAAACTTCGGTAATCGTTTGGTTTGACGGGATTAAGTATTCAGAACTGGCGATATAATCCTGTTTTGTATATTCGTTTTCATCGATTTCCCAGTCCAGTCTTTTGTAATTTTTTGTTTTCAAATGTCCCTGAGGTTCATTAGCGTTATACTCATTGGAGCCGAATAATCTTCCGAATAATCCCATTTTAATCACCTGTTCTCAAATAGGTTTTTTAAGGTTTTATATTTTTACCGTCACGGTCCGCTTTCTTATATTTGGGACTCTCTTCCTTTCGGATCTTCTCCGTACTCATTCGGACCGGCGGTTCCGTCTTCTAAAATCCGAATTAGATAATAAATAATATTTATCAGCGGAATAAACCCTGCAATGACCCGCCCGACACTATGGTTTATGTCACGTCTGATTTCCTGAAATATCTTGAAAAAGAAAAATGTCAATCCGCCGGTGAAAATAATCGGTAACAGAATCAAGGCGGAAATATACATTGTATATATCCCATATTGTTTTCCCGTATTTTTCTTGATTCAGAGCCATTTATCATATCATTTTTGTTTCATTTGTCGAATAATTTCTTCCGAATTCTTAAATGCCGCATCTGCTTGTTTTTTGGAAAGTCCCGCGCCCATCAAAACATCATAGGCCGTTTCTTTTGTAATCATATCTCCCGGACGGTGCGTATCTGTGTTGCAGACCAGTTTTGCGCCGGTTTCCGCCGCCGTTTTTGCGACGTGGCCGTTGGTGCGGTTATGTCCGCCGCGCGCCGTAATTTCCAAATAAGTGTTTGTTGCTTTTGCCAGCTCCGTCTCTTCCTGTGTCAAAAATCCGGGGTGCGCCAAAATGTCAACGTATTCGGACTCAATGGCGGTGCGGTTTGTTCCGGGCGCAACAGGCTCAACGGTCGTTTCACCATGAACGACAACAATATCCGCGCCGAATTCTTTCGCTTTTCTGGCGAGTTTATCAATCTGCCCGGGCGGTACATGCGTGATTTCGATGCCTGCAAAAATATCGATTTTAAATTCTTCTTCCATCGATTTGGCTTTTCGGAGTGAAGAAATTATAAATTCAAAATTTGTAAAGTCGGCATGGTCTGTCATGGCAACGGCGCGGTAACCGTACGTCACGGCACGGCGGATATGTTCTGCAGGAATAAGTTCGCCGTCGCTGAAAAGAGTGTGGGTGTGAAGATCAATCATCGGAATTACCTTTTTATTCTGTATTGAACCTTCAGTTTCGTTTTATTTATAAATTGCTGAACCGATTTTATTTTTTTGAACATTTTCAGTTTACCTGACCCCGATTTAATCTTCTTTCGGCGGGCGGTAATTATCTCTGGATGTATTTCCTCTCGGTTGCTCTTCTTCTTTTTCATAATCTGCCGAGGGCGGGGTTTGAGATCTTTGCTGAACCGGATTTCCGTATTTGGGATCTTCGGGAAGCGCGTCGAGTTTTTCAACAACTTCGGCAAATCCGAAGTTGGGTTTTACATCTTTGATTTTGATCTTGACAATCTCGCCGACTTCGGTTTCTTTGACGAATAAGACGAAATCGTCAATATAGGCGATGCCGTCACCCGATGCACCGAGTTCTTTGATTTCGGCAGCATAAATCTGCCCTTTTCGAATCGGCGCCGTCAGGAATTTTTTGGCGATAATATAAATTTCGGCACTGGTTGAACGTGAAGCTTGCGGCGTGTACGCGCGGACATGAACGAATTCGCCTTTCACATCATCAAAAAAGTCTTTAAACATATCACCCTGGAACACTTTGACAACAAAAGTTCCTTTAGGCTTGAGAATCTTTTTGGCGCATTCAAAAGCGGCACGGTTGAGTTCGATTCCGCGGGCGTGGTCCAGTGCCCAGTTGCCCGTTAAATTCGGCGCCGCATCACACAAAACAACATCAACGCCGCCTTTGCCTGCAAATTCTAATATTTTTTCAATCGTTGAATCGGCGGTGATGTCACCTTTAATCGTCGTCACTTTCGGAATTTCTTCAATTTTCTGAAGGTCTACTCCCAAAACGCGCCCGCCCGATAGTTCTTTGGCAACCTGAAGCCATCCGCCGGGAGCGGCGCCCAAGTCCACAATTGTGTCTCCGCGGTTGATAATATTTGAATGCTGCTGGATCTGCTTCAGCTTATAAGATGCCCGTGAGCGGTACCCTTCTTTTTGGGCTAAATCGTAATAATAATCTTTTTGGTTTCGCGCCATTAAATCCCCTGCCGTCTTCAATAATCTATAATTGTCCTTCTTTTTGAATACTTTCGCTTTGAACGGGTTAAACGTATTTATGATTAATGTTATTAATCAAAAAACCGTACTTTTGTTTATTCTTTCATAATTCTTAACAGCGGGTTTTAAAAATGGAAAACAGCAAGAAAATCGACAGCGGTGATTTTATTTCGGAAGAGAAAGCCGCCGTTTCCCACATTCATCCGACGCTTTGGATCCGGGAAGCCAAAGGAACGGTTTTATCGGGGAAAACAATCGTTATCGGCGTTACGGGGAGCATCGCGGCGGTTGAAACCGTCAAGCTGGCCCGCGAACTCATCCGTTTCGGCGCTTCCGTTTATGCCGTTATGACCGATGCCGCCCGCCAAATTATTCATGAAGATGCGCTTCATTACGCGACAGGAAATCCCGTTATGACAAAGCTGACCGGCCGTGTTGAACATGTCGAATTCTTCGGGTCCAAAGGAGTTGCCGATTTATTTTTAATCGCTCCCGCAACCGCCAACACGGTTTCAAAAATCGCGGCAGCAATTGATGATACGCCCGTCACGACTTTTGCGACAACGGCTATCGGCGAAGGCAAGAAAGTCATGATTGTTCCCGCGATGCATGAATCCATGTACCGGCATCCGAAAGTTTTGGAGAATTTAAAAACATTGGAATCCTGGGGAATTGACGTTATCGGCCCGCGCTTTGAAGAAGGCATCGCTAAAATCGCCGATAATGAAGAAATTGTTCTGCATGTTCTGCGCGAACTCGGCGGCCGTTCTTTGGCCGGAAAAACCGTTTTTGTCACGTCGGGCTCAACGGCGGAATCCATTGATCCGATCCGTTTGCTGACAAACCGCGCGTCGGGTAAAACCGGAAGCGCGCTTGCTAAAGAAGCGTACATCAGAGGCGCTGAGGTTTATCTGTTCCACCGCGGCAAATCTTCCTGGGGACATCTGCCGCATTTTCATGACATTCATACCGAAAGTGTTCAGGAAATGATTGAAGCCGTCACGGAGAAAATTGCGCTTGCGGACATTCCGATGTCGGGGAAAAACATTCTCATCAGCGCGGCAGCTATTTCCGATTATACGGTCGAGGCCGCGGATTCCAAAATCAAATCCGGCGAGCGGGAACTGACAATCAAGTTGAAGCCGACAAAGAAACTGATTGAAGAAGCCTGTTACACCGACCCGAATATTTTCATTGTCGGATTCAAAGCGGAAACCGATGTTTCACATCAACAGCTCATTGATTCGGCCGCTTCCAAAATTGATGCCGGTATCGCCGACATCGTTGTCGCCAACGACGTGAAAGAAAAAGGTATGGGTACCAATGAAAACGATGTTTACATCGTGACAAAAGATTATTTGATCAATCATGATTTGAAAACCGTCGTTCCGATTTCGGGTAATAAGGAAAAAATTGCGGCGGAACTTTTTGATTTGATTTGCGTTGAAACGGATTCCGGCGCACCGCAGGTTTTCATCGATTTGGAAATCCGAACGACGGAAGCCGACGAAGAAACAGAATCGTCCGAATATCAAGAAACGGTTCTGAATTTGCGTGACGAAACAATTGATGACGCTTATCTGACCGAAGAAGAAGACACTCATTCGGATTCTTCCGATCCTTCGAGTTCTTCCGGCCCTTCTGATCCGCTCTCTAAAAAAACACTTCGCCGCAAGCCCGCACAAATGAGAGGCCGCATTTTTAAAAGGAATTAATTATGTCCGAGTTTGAAACACGCACCGCTTTTTCACCCGGCCACATCACAGGTTTTTTTCAAATCTGCAACCATTCGGATCCGCATATCAAAGGTTCCGTCGGTGCCGGTCTTGTTTTAAACAAAGGAATTCATTCGACGGTCACGCCTCATAAACGAAAAGGAGAAACCGCTGTTTACTTAAACGGCATAAAACAACCCGACTCCGACGATGCAGCGAATGCGGTTTTAACCGTTATTTCGGAACTTTCCTCTTTGGCGGAAAAAAAATACGGTTCACCGTTTCATTTTAAAGTTGAAGAAAGCAGCGCCCTCCCGGTCGGCAGCGGTTTCGGCCTCTCGGCAGCAGGCGCGTTAAGCACTGCTTTTGCCGTCAGCAGCGCGCTTCGCCTCGGCCTTTCCAAGAACGAATTGGTTGAAATCGCGCATTATGCTGAAGTCATCAACGGCAGCGGCCTCGGTGATGTCGCCGGTGAAGCGGCGGGTGGTTTGGCAGTGCGCGAAATTCCGGGCGGATCAAAGCACGGCAAATTTTACAGCGTTCCGCTTTCCGAATCCGATCTTCAAAAGAAGATTTATTGTTTGGTTTTGGGCGAATTATCCACAAAAGCGGTCATTACAAACGACGATTCCGTCCGAAAAATAAATCATGCCGGTGCGGAAGCTTTAAAGAATTTTCTGAAAAAACCCGGGTTGGATTCTTTCATGAACGAATCTCTTTCCTTCACCAAAGACATCGGTCTTCTCAGCCCCGAAGCCGAAAAAATCATCGATTCGATTGATAAAGCGGACGGCACGGCTGCTCAGGCAATGCTCGGAAACACCGTTTTTGCAATCCCTTCCGGCCGTGAGGGCGCAGATGAATATATTTTTGAACAGATGCAGAAATTCGGTGACGTTTACGAATGCAGAATCGAAAAAAACGGACCGCGTGTTTGTTTATCCGCGTTCTGATTTCCGGTGATTGAAATGGAAAATCAGACGGCTCAATATCTGCCGATTCAATGCAAAACGGCACTACATGCGGTCCGCGGCGGTTTTCCTTATAAATTGGACCTGAATATTTACCGCGGCTGTGAAAACGGCTGTAAATACTGTTTTGCGATTTATTCTCACAAATACATGAACAAAGACGGGGATGAAATCTCAGCTCATCCGTCCGGCGGTTATTATGATCAAATTTATGTCAAAACGAATGTTGCCGAACAATTGGATAAAGAGCTCAGCCGACCCGGCCGAAAGAGAGCGGTCATTAATATCGGCGGCGTCTGCGACAGTTACCAGCGTGCGGAAGAAGAGTTTGAAATCATGCCGGATATTTTGAAAGTGATGCTCAAACACAAAAATCCGATTATAATTTCCACGAAAACAGACCTCATTCTGCGCGATTTTGATTTGATTGACGAACTTTCCAAATACGCTTTTGTCAACCTTGCATCAACGATTACAACCGCCGATGAAAGTTTAAGAGAGAAAATCGAGCCCGGCGCCGTCAGTACAAAACGCCGGTTCGGTATGCTTGAAAAATTCGGTAAAACCGACGCGACAATCGGCGTTCATACGATGCCGGTTCTGCCGTTTTTAACGGATACACCCGAAAATCTGGAAGCAATTTTCTCCGGAACAAAAGAGATCGGCGCCGAATACATTATTGTTCAAACTTTGTATCTCCGAAGCCAAACGCGGAAAACATACTTGGAATTCATAAAAACCGAGTTTCCGGAAATTTTTGATGGCATGAAACAACTTTACAAAACGGGACATTTGGATAAAGAATACAAAACAAACTTTTATGCCATGATGAATCCGTTGTTGAAAAAGTACGGTTTGTCAACGGATTATATGAAACCCGTTCTCAATGCCGAAGCATTTGAGCTTGACAAAGAAATCAAACAAAAAACTTTATTTGATTTTTAAAGCATAACTAAAAAAGAAATGGGAAGCGATTTTTTCAGACCACTTCATAACCGTATTCTTTCGCCAATTCCAAACTCATTTCTCTCAACTTGAATTTCTGAATCTTGCCGCTTCCTGTCATCGGGAATTCGTCAAGGAAGAATACAAATTTCGGGATCTTGTAGCGTGCAATCTGTCCGCGGCAGAAATCTCTGACATCTTCCGGATGCATTTTCACGCCTTCCTGTAAAATGATGAACGCACCGACTTCTTCACCGTATTTTTCAGACGGCACGCCGGCGACTTGAACGTCTTTCACGCCTTCCAATTTGTACAGGAATTCTTCGATTTCACGCGGGTAAATGTTTTCACCGCCGCGGATGATCATGTCTTTGATGCGTCCGGTAATCGTGAAATTGCCGTTTTCATCCATCACACCGAGGTCTCCCGAGTGCAGGTAACCGTTTTCATCAATCGCTTCATCGGTTGCTTTCGGATTGTTGTAATAACCTTTCATTACATTGTAACCGCGGCAGCACATTTCACCCGCAACGCCCGGCGGGCATTCTTCATAAGTTTCAGGGTCCAAAACCTTGACATCCGTAAATTCAAACGGACGGCCGACGGTCGTATAGCGGACATCGGGCGCATCGTCAATCCGGGTCTGCGTCATTCCCGGCGACGTTTCCGTTAAGCCGTACACGCTGGTGATGTCGATGTACATCTTTTCGTTGACCTTTTTCATCAAATCTGACGGACAAACGGAACCGGCCATAATGCCTGTCCGGAGACATGTCAGATCGAACATGTCAAACATCGGATGGTTCAATTCAGCGATAAACATTGTCGGAACACCGTAAAGCGCCGTACATCTTTCCTTGTGAACGGAAGCCAATGTCAAAAGCGGATCGAATTTTTCAATCATCACCTGGGTACTGCCGTGTGTCAGACAGTTCATCGTTGCCAAGACAACGCCGAAACAGTGGAACAGCGGAACACAGATGCACAGCTTGTCATCCGGCGTGAATTTCATGTGTTCGCCGGTCAAAAGGCCGTTATTTGCGATGTTGTGGTGAGACAGCATAACGCCTTTCGGAAAACCGGTTGTGCCGGATGTGTACTGCATATTGACAACATCGTGGCAGTTCACTTCGGCTTTTGCTTTGTCCAGCACGCCGTCGGCGACATTGCTTCCGAGAAGCAGGACTTCAGCAGTGTTGTACATACCGCGGTGTTTTTCCTGCCCGATGTAAATCACATTTTTCATGCGCGGATATTTCTCGCTCTTTAAGTGGCCGCGCTGGCAGGTTTTGAGTTCCGGCAGCATGTCGTACGTCATCTGAACGTAATCGCTTTCAAAGGTGCCGTCAATGATACAGAGCGTGTGCATGTCGGAGTCTTTGACAAGATATTCCAATTCATGCTGTTTGTAACTGGTGTTGACCGTCACGCAGACCGCGCCGATTTTGGCGCAGGCGTAAAGAAATGTCAGCCAATCCGGCACATTTGTGGCCCAAAGACCGACATGATATCCTTTTTGAACCCCGATTGCCAGGAGCCCTTTGGCCATATTGTCGACGCGTTTGTTGAAATCCTTCCATGTAAATCTCAAATCGCGGTCGGAGTAAACGATATATTCTTTATCGGGTGTTTGCTCTGCCCAATATTCGAGCCAGTCGCCCAGTGTTCTGTCGGAAAGTTCGATTGCCATGTTTTCCCTCGCTTTGATTAAGCCGGCGCGTAAACGGACGCGACGATTTTTGCGCCTTTCTCATCGGCCGCACAGACAAGGTGGTTGACAATCGAGTCATAATAAATACTGTCACCGGCATTCAAAATGTAAGTGTTTTGGCCGTATATGACTTTCAAAACGCCTTCCAAAACATAAATGAATTCTTCGCCTTCATGCGCCGACATTTCAAGCGTTCCGTCATCCACAGCATTGATTTCAATGAAGAACGGTTCCATAGACCGCCCTGATTTCTGCGGCGCAAGTGCGAAGAAATTGTTGTGCTTTGCGGTTTTTTCTTCGGCGTTGGAGGTGTGGATCGTCTCAGCCGCTTCATTTTTGCGACTGACTGCGGGACCGAGGTTTTCATCGTCATCCAAAAATGTGCCGAGACGGACGCCCAAAGCGCGGGCGATTTTAATCAAAGGCGCCAAGGACGGTACATTGGTATCGTTTTCAATATTATTGATCTGTTCAACGCTCAACTGGCTTCTTTCCGCCAATTCTTCCGCCGTTATCTGTTTGGATTCACGGATGGATTTGATTTTAGTTCCGATGTTTTTTTCATCTGCCATAATTTCCCTCTTCTGATTGTGATAAAATTGGTTTTTAAATTAAGTGCCTTCTTCCCAGTCGTCCATGTAATTCTTTTGCTTTTCAGTCAGCGTATCGATTTCAATTCCCATGGATTTTAATTTTAAAAGCGCGACATAGTTATCGATTTCTTCGGGCACTTTATGAACGCCGTAGGACAGTTTGTTTTCGGCGATGTATTTAACGCCGAGCGCCTGATTGGCAAAACTCATGTCCATGACTTCGGCCGGATGACCGTCACCGGCTGCCAGATTGACCAGCCGCCCGTCGGCCAGCACATTGATTTTTTTGCCGCCGACCGTATATTCTTTGATATTCCGGCGGACGGTTTTTTCGGAGCTTGCCGTCTTTTTCAGCGTTTCCAAATCAATTTCCACATTGAAATGGCCGGCGTTGGCCAAAATCGCGCCGCTTTTCATCTTTTTGAAATGATTTTCGGTTAAAATATCCCGGTTGCCGGTCGTCGTGACAAACAGGTCGCCGATCTCGGCCGCCTTTTCCATCGGCATCACGCGGTAACCGTCCATACGTGCTTCGAGCGCGCGGACCGGATCGATTTCCGTCACGACGACTTCCGCACCGAGACCGTCGGCACGCATCGCAACGCCGCGGCCGCACCAGCCGTAACCGCCGACAACAACTGTTTTGCCGGCAACGAGAAGGTTTGTCGTTCTCATAATGCCGTCCCAGGCGGACTGTCCGGTGCCGTAGCGGTTGTCGAATAAGAATTTGGTTTTGGCGTCGTTGACCGCCAGGACAGCCATTTCAAGCGCGCCGTCTTTTTCCATGCCGATTAATCGGTGGATGCCGGTTGTTGTTTCTTCACAGCCGCCGATAATTTTCGGAATTAAATCACGTCGTTCTTTGTGAATTTTGAAAATCAGATCGGCGCCGTCATCAATCGTAATATCGGGACTGATGTCCAGCACTTTGTCGATTGCTTCATAATATTCTTCGTTTGTGCAGTCGTATTTGGCAAAACAGGAAATGTTTGCGGAGGTGTTGAGTGCTGCCGCCACATCGTCCTGCGTGCTGAGCGGGTTGCATCCGGTGATAGCCACTTCCGCGCCGCCTGCCGCTAATGTCTCAACGAGAACGGCGGTTTTGGCTTCCACGTGAAGCGCCATCGCGATTCTGCGGCCTTTCAGCGGCTTTTCCTTTTCGAAATCCGCCCGGATTTGATTCAGAACGGGCATATAGTTCCGGGCCCATTCAATCTTTAAACGGCCGGATTCCTGCATTTCTTTTTGAGATAAATCGGACAATATAGACACCTGTCAATTAAATAATTCATAAAAAAGTTCTGTTCAGTGGAATCCAAAAAGCCGTTATAAAATATAAAATAACTGTTTGAAAGGCGATGAAATGAAAAATGAAATCCTTATTCCAGTTTCAAGTCTTTGATTTCGTCTTCCCATTCAAACCCGTTTTTCGTTTTCCGATAGTAATAAAATTTCATTTTGTCTTCTTTGACAACCGCAACGGCGGCGCGCACCGCCGGACTGGTGTAAGGCAGCGTCGAATAAAGAGAAACCACTCTGCTGCCGCAGAAACATTTGACGCCTTCCGGATGTGACGTATGTCCGCGAATAAGAATCTGCAGTTGGTTCCGTTTAAAAAACTGTTTGATTAGATCCGGACCGACACGGTAAATTCCGCTGCCTCTCGGGGACGGCAGTAATCCGTCTTCCGTTCCCGGATCATTCCACAGATATTTTTTCGGCTTTTGCTTGGAAATATCTTTCAAGCTTTCATTTTTTGTTCCCGAGATGCAGCCGTGAACGCAGAATATGTTTTTGTTCAATACCGCTCCGATCGGCAGATGTTCAAAAACGGAATTGGAAGCCTCCAAGAGATCGGAGTCATCCGCCAAATCTTCGGCGAATTCAAACCAACCGCTTAAGCCGCGTGTTTCGTGATTCCCGCGGAGTAAAAATGTTTTTTTCGGATGTTTGATTTTCATTTCAAAAAGCGTATTCAAAACGGCAACGGAATCAGGCCCTTTGTCAATATAGTCGCCGAGAAAAAGGTATGAATCGATTCCTTTTTTTTCGGCGAATTTTAAAATAAATTCAAGCGCGCCGTAATCCCCGTGGATGTCTGTTGCAATCAGCGCTTTTCTGAAGTTCGGACGGACGACAGCCTCTTCTTTTTTGAGAAGCGGTTTGATGCGTGTCAAGTTCTTGTTCAATCTGTCTTTTTCTTTTTTGTCCGACATATTATATGCCCGTTATTACCGTTTGTATAAAATAAATGTCACACTGATTGTATATAGCGTTTTTTGATGCGTTTTCTGAAATTGTTATAAAGTATGACATCCATGTATGTGAAATATTATTTTAATTCATTTTGTGTGATTCTCATGTCAATTCTGATCAAAAATGCTTATATCGTAACGATGGACAAAGACGGTGCCGGCGAAATTGAAAACGGTTTTCTTTTCATTGAAAATAATCTGATCTCAAAAATCGGAGACAACTCCGGTAATGAAGCTGACCGGTTTTCCGCCGGCACGGTGATTGACGCCAAGGGCGCAGTTCTCATGCCCGGACTCTCCAATACGCATACGCATCTCGGTATGACGCTGCTGCGCGGTTACGCCGACGATATGGCGCTTCAGGCTTGGTTGGAAACGAAAATCTGGCCGGCGGAAGCCAACCTGACGGCGGAAGATGTTTATTACGGTTCGCTCCTCGGATGCCTGGAAATGATCCGCTCGGGAACAACCGCTTTCTGCGACATGTATTTCTTTATGGACGAAACCGCCAAAGCAGTCGAAAAAGCCGGAATCCGCGGCTGTCTTTCTTACGGCATGATTGAATTCAGCAATGAGGAAAAAGGCAACAAAGAAATGGAAGTCAATGAAAATCTCGTCAAAGACTGGCAGGGAAAAGCGAACGGCCGGATCACGACAATGTACGGGCCGCATGCGCCGAACACCTGCTGCCAATCTTTTATCGGCCGTGTCAAAAAAGCGGCGGAAAGAGACGGCGTCGGCGTTCATATCCATGTTTTGGAAACCGAAGCCGAATTGAATCATATGAAAGAGAATTTCGGCATGTGTTCTGTTCATCATTTGGATGCCGTCGACTTTTGGAACACATCAAAAGTTCCCGTTCTGGCGGCACATTGTGTTTGGATGTCTGACGGCGACATCAGGCTTTTCGCCGAAAAAGGCGTCACGGTTTCGCACAATGCCGTCAGTAATATGAAACTGGCTTCGGGTATTGCGCCGGTTCAAAAAATGCTCGACGCCGGGGTTTCCGTGTCCCTCGGAACGGACGGCTGTGCTTCCAACAACAATCTCAATCTTTTCGAAGAAATGAAGACGGCCGCCCTTTTGCAGAAAGTCGGCACAATAAATCCGACCGCACTTCCCGCAAAAGCGGTTGTTGAAATGGCAGCCGTCAACGGCGGCCGGGTGATAGACAAACAGACAGGTGTTCTGAAAACCGGCAACAAAGCCGATATGATTCTGGTTGACATTCAAAAGCCCAACGCAACGCCGATTTTTGATGTTTATTCTCATTTGGTTTACGCAGCTGCCGGCAGCGATGTCAAAACAATGATTGTTGACGGGAAAATTCTGATGGAAGACGGCAAAGTTTTGGTTTTGGATGAAGAAGAAATCATCAGAAAAGCAAATGAATGCGCTCTTTCATTGGCGGAGCGGGCAAAACAAAAAAATTGAAAATGAATTTTTCATTCATTTTCAACAATTATCGCATTTGTCAGGACGCTTTCAATCCGAAGTCCCGCGATTTCGCGGTATTTTTCGGAAGCAAAGCAGATTTCCAATTTTTCCCGTGTTTCAAAACGGATGATAATGACGCGGTCAGGTTTCCACTCTCCCGTAAAGACAGAGATGTTTTCGCTTCGGAGGAGATATTCGCCGTCGAAACTTTCCACAACCGGCTTGACTTTTTGAATATATTCGTCATACATCGGTCTTTTTTCCGGGTCCTGAATCATAATGCTGACAATGAAATAAGCGGGCATTTCCGGCCTCCATTACTCATTTTGAACTTCATTTATTGTCACCTTGACGGATTTGATGAACAGCGGATTTTGAACCAATCCTTCCAGTTTCAAATTTTGGCAAACAGCCCGGTAAACAGCTTCATCGTTTCCGTCTTTTTTCTTTTGAATTTCTTCAATCACGGCGGCTTTAATCTTTTCCATCTTATCAATTGCCGAATTGATTTTTTCCGGAGCCGTTTTTGAATCGTAAACGTCATCCCAGGCGGATAAATACAAATCGACATTCGGATACTGCTTTAATTTCTCAAGTGTTTCAACCGATTTTTTCCGGTCAACAAAAATCGGAATGTCGCCGACAACGGGAATCGCGTCTCCCGTAAACAGGACTTTTTCTTCTGCCCAGTAAAAAGACAGAGAACCGTCGGAATGTCCTCCGGAACCGACGATATGAATGGTCATACCGTCTTCAAGTTTCAAAACATCGCCGTCTTTGATTGTGCCGCTGAGTTTGACGGATTTGTTAATCAATTTATAGAAATCCGGAATCGGCCTTTCTTCAAACTGTTTGTCGATGTTTTCAACCCATTCCTGTTCTTCAGAACTGCCGTAAATCCGGCAGTCCGGAGAAAATTTCATGATTTCGGCGGCGCTGCCGATGTGATCGGGATGTGTGTGCGTTAAAAGAATTGTTTTAACACCCATGCCCGACAGCGGAATTTTGTTTTCTTCCATATAGTCTTTGAATGTTTGATCCGAGCCGTCGACACCCGTGTCAATCAGGTGGACATTTTCGCCGACAAGAACATACATGTAAACGAAGCGTTCGAGATCCGGCCCCACTTTAAAATCAATTCTGATTTGATGTATTTTGTCGGTTATTTTCATACAATAGTCACCTCGGGGATTTACACCCGTCCGAAAAACCGTTCAAATATATTTATACATAACTCCATTATATTCATCATCTACTTTTTTACATTCAATCAAATATATATCTGTTCGAAACCTGTTATCACGTATGTCAATCCGACAGATTAAACGAACTGTTCAGGGAACACACGCTGTAGACGGCGCCGGCGTTCATTTGGTTCGCGTCATCGGCTATTATGATGTCGAGGATTTCGATCCGTTTTTGATGCTGGACGCTTTTGACTCCGTGAATCCCGCGGATTATATCAAAGGTTTTCCGTTCCATCCGCACCGCGGCATTGAAACGGTGACGTATTTGATTTCCGGTGATATTGAACATCAGGACAGTCTCGGACACAAAGGCTCCATCCGTGACGGAGAATGTCAGTGGATGACAGCCGGGGGCGGAATTATCCATCAGGAAATGCCGCGGCCGGTCAAACATTTGCTCGGTGCCCAACTGTGGGTGAACCTGCCGAGAAAATACAAAATGGTTGAACCGAAATATCGCGGGTTGACGGCGGATCAGATTTCTGTTGTCGATGAAACTGAATCCGGCGCGGCAGTTAAAGTTCTGTCAGGCGTTTACAACGGCGTAAACGGTGCAATGAAAGGCGATTATACGGATATTCTTTATCTGGATGTCGAACTTCAGCCCGACGCCGAATGGAAACTTCAGACGGTTGCAGAAAATACGCTCTTCATTTACATTCTTGAAGGCACTGCATGGTTTGATGAAAAACGGAAACAACATGGTGAGAGAAAATCCGCTGTTTTGTTTGACAACGCCGAGACTTTTTATGTCAAAGCCGGTGAAAGCGGCATCAGGTTTTTGCTGTTTTCCGGAAAACCGATCAAAGAACCGGTCGCATGGGGCGGTCCGATTGTGATGAATACGCAAACGGAACTGGAACAGGCTTTCAAAGAGCTTGAAAACGGTACTTTTATCAGGCACGGATAAATATCCGCACTAAAAAACACTCCCAAAAAGTGAACGCATCCGATGCGTTCTAAAACGAAAACGAGCACCCATAAAACCAAACACACCATAAGTAAAATACGGATGGCTCAAAAAACGACTTTCAAAACCGCGAGTCATCAAATCCCGAATAACCCCAACATAAAAACGAAAGAAACCGGAATACCGGTTTACACTCTATCCTAAACCCGAACGCCGTTTTGCGAACCGAAAAACGAAATGAAATAGCGTTCGGATTTTGTTCATTCTTAAAAAACGGTTTTTTGCTTTACTTTTTTTTTCATAAAGCTGCGGCTGCGCACAAGCGGCCCGGATTTAAAACAGATAAAAGAAAGACTTGTTTTTCAAAAAAATAAAAAGAAAGGTTTTGGATTTATTCATCCACAACCATTAATTTCAAAAGCACAGCCTTTTGGGCATGCAGCCTGTTTTCCGCCTGATCAAAAACAACGGAATGCGGACCGTCGATGGCACCGGCCGAAATCTCCAAACCGCGGTGAGCGGGAAGGCAATGCATCACAATGACGTCAGGTTTTGAAACGGCGATTAATTCTTCATTAATCTGATAACCTTCAAAGTCTCTGAGACGTTTTTCCTCTTCCTTTTCATCTCCCATGGAGACCCAGACATCGGTATACAGAACATCGGCGTCTTTTGCGGCTTTCAACGGGTCGTCCGTTATGGTTAAAACGCCGCCGAGCTCACGGGTTTTGATGACATATTCTTCCGCCGGTTCATATCCTTTCGGACACGCGACAACGATTTCCATGCCGACGATGGCGCAGGCAAGCATTAAAGAATTGCAGACGTTGTTGCCGTCGCCCACCCAAACGAATTTCATGTCGGAAAGGCGGTTTTTATACTCTTTGATTGTGAGAAGGTCCGCCAAAACCTGGCACGGATGTTCTTTGTCGGAAAGCGCGTTAATGACCGGAACTGTGGCGTTTTCAGCCAATTTGACCAGCGTATCATGCGAGAAAACACGGGCTGTGATGCCGTTTAAATATCTGGATAAAACTTTGGCCGTGTCCTCAACGGTCTCTCCGCGGCCGATTTGAATATCGTTGGAGTTTAAATAAATGGCATGGCCGCCGAGTTCGTTCATGCCGACTTCAAAAGAAACACGCGTGCGTGTGGAAGATTTTTCAAAAATCATGCCCAAGCTTTTGTTTCTCAAATGGTCGGTAATTTTGCCCTGGTTTCTTTTTTCCTTAATCTCTGCAGCCAGGTCCAAGATGCCGTAAATATCTTCAAGAGACAGATCCGTCATCGAAAGTAAACTTTTCATTTTCTTTCACCTAATTTCTTAAACACACTGAAGTAACAACGTTTTTTTGAATGAAGTTTTGTTCTTTTCCGTTTTACTTTTCCGAACGCAGTTTGTTCATATGGTCAATTCTTTTCTGAACCAAAGCGGGCGTTCCGATATCTCTTCTGAAAAACAGTTCCCCTTTGACTTTAGTGTCAAGCGCGTCCTGAGAAATCTTTTCCGCATCCGCAACTGTCTCCGCCAAACCGACGACACCGACTGAGCGGGATCCTGTCGTGTAAATCTTGCCGTCTTTTTCATAAACGCTGGAGTAATAAACGATTAAATCTGAGTCCGGCCCCGTTGACGCGTCCGCAATGACGCCGTCTGCCAAAACCGCCACCTCGATATCCTTTTTCGGGTCATCGGGGTAACCGGAGGGAACGGCATATTTGCAGACAGTGGCTTTGTTTGAAAATTCAACATGAATCTGATCCAATGTTCCGTCAGCGACGGCTTTCATGATCTCGACCAGGTCGGTTTCAAGCAGCGAAAGCACGTTCATGGCTTCCGGATCGCCGAAGCGGGCGTTGTATTCAATGAGTTTCGGACCGCGTTTCGTTAAAATAAATTGTCCGTAAAGGATTCCTTTAAACTCATCACCGGTTTCTTTCGGGAAAGCGGCAACAGTTTCTTTCATGATTTTCTTAGCGGCTTCATATTCTTCCGGTTTGAGGAACGGTAAAAGCGCGCCGGTGTTTGTATATGCACCCATGCCGCCTGTGTTGGGGCCGACATCACCTTCGTAAGCACGTTTGTGATCCTGGGCCGTCGGGCAGAAAGCCAGATTTTTGCCGTCCACAAACGCCTGAAGCGTGAATTCCTCACCGATAAACCTCTCTTCAATGACGACACTGTCGCTTTTTAACACTTCTTTCGTGTATTCTTTGGCGGCAGCAATATCGGGGAGCTGGTCACCCATCACTTTTACGCCTTTACCGCCGGTGAGGCCGGCCGGTTTGACGGCAACATCTTTCAATTTATCAATAAATGCGGCCGCAGGTTCATAATCCGTAAAAACGGCATATTCGGGGTTCCCATCGATACTGTTTTTTTCAATGAACCGGCGCGCCCATGCTTTATCTGTTTCAATTCGGGCGCAGTCTTTTTTCGGGCCGACGGCGGGAATGCCGGCTGCCCAAAGCGCATCAGAGACACCTGCGGAAAGCGGCGCTTCGGGGCCGATGAAAGCCATGCTTATGCCGTTCTCCTTTGCAAAAACGGCAATTGAGGCGGCATCTTTTTCATCACCGATCAAAACGTCTTCTGAAAGCGCCGCAATTCCGGGATTCTTTTTAGACATCACGGTGTAAAGAAGCGGTTTCTGCGGGCTTCTTTTAATTGCCGCTGCAAGGGCGTGTTCACGGCCGCCGCCGCCGACTAATAAAATCTTCATACGTGTTCCTCATTAATTTAAAAAAGCGCTTTTTGAAAAAGATAACCTTCAATGAAAAATAATATTCTCAGAAATAAATCCATAAATTGTTGGTTTAAAATAAACGGCGGATAAAAAACATATCCGATAAATTGAGAATTGAATAAATCTTTTTTATCTATTTAAGATTACCGACTCAATCGGAAATTCTAAAAAAACGAGTTGCAGAGATTCCTACTGTCTCTGTCAGTTTTTCTTTTTGTTTTTCTCAAAATTCATCTCGGCCGCTTTCTCGCGAATAATGCTTCGAATGACCGCGATTTCATCTTCCGTAAAAACATTTGTTTCGGTATTTTTGGGAAGGCTGTCCTCATACTTTTTCAGCAGATCCGAAACGGCCTGATTAATAAAGTCAGAAACACTGGCGAACTCGCCGGCTTCGACAAGCCGGTCGATTTTCTTTTTATGGAGCGGGCTGACCGTACCGCTGATAATTGGTTTTTTACGTGTATATTCTTTCGCCATTAGGAGTAAAACCGCTGGTGTGCTAATTAAAACTGATTAAAACAATTGTCTAACTATTGTATTGCATCATAATTAATATCTATTTAAATATAAAATAAATCGTATAGTTGTCTTAAACGGAATCCCCTTTGTCAGTGCATAACTTAATAATAATCAAAAACATATTATGATACATTCTTATTATTTAAATTAACACTCGGGAGGCAGGATATGAAAATTTCAAGCAGATTCAGCATTGCGGTTCACATTGTTATGACGATTGCTCTTCTCGGAGAAAAGCAAAAAATGACATCTGATTTTTTAGCGGCCTGCATTTCCGTCAATCCTGTCGTCATCCGCCGTATTTTAGGTCAGCTGAAAAAAGCCGGGCTGGCCGATGTCAAAGCCGGTGAAGGCGGCGCTTTTTTAATTAAAGATGTTTCCGAGTTGACGCTTTTTGATATTTATCAGGCGGTTGATGTCGTGGAAGATATTTCTTTGTTTAATTCCCACAAACAGCCCGAACTGAAATGTCCCGTTGACTGCCCGTCCTGTCCGAGACTGGCAGAAAACAGCGCGGGGGAATGTCCCGTCCAGGAAACGTGCGGCGAACTGTCCGGTGAATCCTGCTGCTACGTTCATAATAATATTGAAAACCATTTGTTTTCGGCACAGAAAGCAATGGAAGATTCATTGAAAGAAACAACGATTCGGAAGATGATTCTGGAACTGTCTTCATCCGAACCAAAGGATTAAATAATAAAACTCCTCTAATATAATTGTTGTAACTGTCTCGGTTACAACGAAAAACGGCTTTTAACTTATTTTAAAACCATCATATGGTGTGGATTATCATGAAAATTATAGGAATCACAGCCAGCCCTCATGAAAAAGGAAATACAGCAACGCTTGTTCAAAAAGCCCTCGAAGATGTCGCCGCAAAAGGTGCAGAGACAGAGTATGTTAATTTGGCGAAATTAAACATCAACCCGTGCAAAGGATGCAACTACTGTAAAGCGCACGACACCTGCGTCCAAAAAGACGACTTCGCTTCCGTTATGGAAAAAGTTGCCGGAGCAGACGGTATTTTAATGGGAAGCCCCGTTTATTTCTTTGACATTACTGCCCAGGAAAAGATCTTCATTGACCGTCTTTATGCCTGTGTGGACGGCGAATTTAAGTCCCGTGTTCCGCCGGGAAAGAAAATGGGATTCGTTTATTCACAGAGCACACCTGACAGACACGCGTTTGACGCGAATTTGGACAAATACAATCAAGTGGCCGGAATGCTCGGCATTGAATCTGTCGGAAAATTCGTCTCTGTCGGGGATGTTTCCGCAAACCCGGCGGAAATCGACGGTGCCGTTGAAATTGCCGAAAAATTATTGTAAATCTTTTACACCGTTCCGAATATTTTCGGAACTTTCAACTTTTTTTCTATCATTTATAATCTTTACTCTCGGGACTTTTTCAAAGACTTTGTTTTCGTGATAAATCGTGATAAATAATCTGTTTTTTTCATCTGTTAAAAATATTTATTTTTCGTGATCTGTCGGATTTCTTATCTTTTCTTCTTTCTTTGAAACAGCAACCAGGGGCTTTTTAATTTCGGATGTATATTCAAACTCAAATAATGTTCGCAAGATAACGGTTTATCTTTTATCTATCATATTTGTTCATGAAAGACCCGCAAAATTTATATAAGACCGAATATTCGTCGAAACTGCAGGTTGAAAAAATCTGTGAGAGAGAGTTACAGTGATATAAAATTTAGGAGAGTGTTAAACTTGAAAGGATTTGCCATGCTTGGCATCGGAAAGGTTGGATGGATTGAGAAGGAAGCTCCCACGGCAGGCCCCTATGACGCGATTGTTCGTCCTCTGGCTGTTGCACCGTGTACGTCTGACATCCACACCGTTTGGGAAGGCGCTTTGGGTGAGCGCAAGGATTTAATTTTGGGGCATGAGGCAGTCGGCGAAGTTGTGGAAGTCGGATCTGAAGTGAAAGATTTCAAACCGGGTGACCGTGTTATTGTACCTGCCATCACACCGGACTGGCGTTCCGAAGCCGTTCAGCAGGGATATCAGCAACATTCAGGCGGTATGCTTGCGGGCTGGAAGTTCTCCAACTTTAAAGACGGTGTTTTCGCCGAAGAATTCCATGTCAACGATGCCGATATGAATCTGGCAATCATGCCCAAAGGCATGTCATTGGAACAGGCCGCGATGCTGCCCGACATGGCACCGACAGGCATTCAGGGTGCCGAACTTGCCCGCATCAAACCGGGAGAAACAGTTGCCGTTATCGGCATCGGTCCGGTCGGATTAATGTCCGTAGCCGGTGCCGCGATTCTCGGTGCAGGCAGACTTTTTGCGGTCGGAAACCGTCAAGTCTGTGTTGACGTTGCACAGGAATTCGGCGCAACGGATACCATCGACTACAAAAAAGGAGACATCGTTGAACAAATCTTAAAAGCCACAAACGGAAAAGGCGTTGATGCAACAATTGTTGCCGGCGGCGATTCCAATTCCCTCGGACAGGCCATCGAAATCACACGTCCGGGCGGAACAATTTCAAACGTCAATTACTTCGGATCCGGAGACACTATCCCGATTCCGCGTCTGGCTTGGGGCAACGGTATGTCTCACAAAGATATCCGCGGCGGACTTGTCGCCGGCGGCCGTTTGAAAATGGAACAGATGGTCGACCTTGCCGTTTACAACCGCATTCAGCCCGAAAAGATGGTCACTCATGTCTTTGACGGGTTTGAAAACATGGAGAAAGCGCTCTTGTTAATGAAAGAGAAGCCCAAGGACCTGATTAAGCCGGTTGTTTTGCTCGAATGAGCACAAAACAAACCCCAAAAACGGATTAAAAAAACGTCAATCCCCAAAACATAAACCCATAGATAAAAAACCCCGTAAGCAAAATCAATGCCGTCTGTTACCATTGCAGACGGCGTTGTTTTTGCAAAAATATCCTCGATGCGCTCGGAATTTTTCAGGGGGAGGGCGGTGTTGGCAGAAAATCGCTTCGCGGTTTTTTGGCTTCGTCGTCGATTGAGCCGACTGTTTACAGAAACTGTACGTGATTTTATGCGGCTTGCAACGCGCCAGTAAAACCGTCTGCTTAAATTATTTTTGTATGGGCGGGGGAAGCGTTATTCGCACTAAATATTAAAAATTGAAGAAATCATTGTCATTATGATTTCTTTATTTATCATTTTCTTCCTGATAATCGGCTTCATCATTGTAGTCGCTGCTGTTTTCGGAATTCGTGTAGGTGCTGTATCCGACAGCGTATGCATGAACATTTCTTGTACCGTAGTTCAGCAGCTTGAGGACATATCCCGCAATAAACATCGCGATGACTGAAATCGTTGCCAGGCCGAGGCCGAGCAGATTCGCGACGGAACCGATGAAAGAGGGAAGCGTTTCCAATCTTAAATAATTGTAAATGCCGAGGACCGGCGGCAAAGCGGCCGCGATGTAAAGCAGGTATGAAACGATTTTTAAGTTGTAAATGAAGCTTTCTTTATCGTTGTTGAGGTAAGACGGGAAAGCCGTTTCCATTTTCTTGATGAGCGCGGCGATGACAAAGACAATCGCAGTCGGAATGTACAGAATCGGAAGCGGAACGATAAATATCGGGAAAAGGAATATTTGAATGACGGAAATGATTAAAAAAATCCATCCGGCAACGGCAAACGTTTTGTAAAAATCTCTCATGTTTTCATCTCAAAATGATTTATTTCCGGTTGATCGGATTATTGTTCTTTCACCCACTCAATAAACTTATCTAAAGCGCGCTTGCGGTGGGAAATCGTATTTTTGAATTCGATGCCGAGTTCGCCGAATGTTTTTCCGTTGTAATCAAAAATCGGATCGAAACCGAAACCGCCGTTTCCGCGTTCTTCAAAGGCGATTTTTCCATCCACCGTTCCGGAAAAGGTCAGCGGTTCTTTTCCGGGTTCGCAGAAAGCGATGACGGTTTTGAAATAAGCGTCGCGGTTTGTTTCGTTTTCCATGAGTTTTAAAATGCGCGGGTTGCCGAGGTGATCTTCAACAAAACGGGAGTAGGGGCCCGGGAATCCGTTGAGCGCTTTGATGAAAATGCCCGAATCATCCACCAAGACGGGAATCTGTAAATCTTCGGCGGCGGCTTTTGCGGAAGCGGCGGCAATCGGCTCCAAATCATCCGCCTGAATTTCAGGATAATCCCCTTTGTGCTGAACGGCCTCAATACCGACATCAGCCAGAATTTCTTTGATTTCAGCGAATTTGCCGGCGTTGCCCGTCACAAAAATAATCTTTTCATAAGCCGGTTTTTGAATCGGTGCCATTTCTTTTTCCTTCCTGTTTATCTGCCTTCAATGTATCTGCCGCGCATTTTGATTTCTTCGGCACGTTTTAAAACACTGTCTGCATCCTTGTAATTTTTCCGGTAAGCCTGTGCAAATAATTCCTTCAGGTGTTCCGGATTTTTATGAGAGCTGTCAAATGTTTGGAAGAGAACGTGAATATCAACGCCTTTTGATTCAACGCTGTTTTCCGAAAATGAAAGTCCGAAGTCGATGAGGTATAATTTTGAACCGCTGCTCCAAATCATATTCGATGTCGTCAGATCTCCGTGAATGATATTGTGCGCATG
This sequence comes from uncultured Methanosarcinales archaeon, assembly GCA_964446755.1. GTDB lineage: Archaea > Halobacteriota > Methanosarcinia > Methanosarcinales > Methanosarcinaceae > Methanimicrococcus. The sequence continues at coordinate 16,240 of CAYUQC010000011.1, read as the reverse complement.
CAGTTTCCCGACCATTTCGCCGGCAGCGGCGGCCGGTTCATGGTTTTCGTCGATCACAAATTTCAGCGGTATTCCTCGGATGTATTCCATTCTGATTGCGAATTCGTCAACCCCGTAAACAATCGGAACGGGAACGCCGCACCGCCGCGTTTCGGTCAGCATTCTGACTTCCGTCCGTGTTCTTTCTTTTCTCAGCTTTGAATCAATCTGCGGGAGACGGTAATTCTTTTGGATTCTTTCTTTGACAATCATCCCTTCGGTTTCGTCGGAAACGATGTTGAATCCTTTTTCAAAACCGTATGCCTTCGGTTCGGTATGCACAGCAGCTTCCGCGCCGTTCTGCATTTTTTTGATTTCTTCCGCACGGTTAATATTTTTCGGCGGCTTCCAAGTCACGGAGACTTCGTCCGGCCTGAAACCCGCGTCAACATATGATTCTTCAACGGTGAGCGTGTCGCCCGCTTTAAACATCAAAAGCCCGGTATACGCAATCATGGCACCGTTGTCGCCCATAAATTTCTTTTCGGGAACGAAGAATTTCGCGCCGCGGCCGGCACACATTTTTTCCAGCATTTCCCGAAGGCGGGTGTTTGCACCGACACCGCCGGCCAGCAGCACTTCATTTTTACCCGTATGGGCAAGCGCGCGCTCCGTCACTTCAACGGCCATAGCAAACGCTGTTTCCTGATAAGAATAACATGTGTTTGCTAAAACAGTTTCATCAATGTTGCCGCCCGGGCCTGTTTTATCTTTCAAATAACGGGTCGCTGCGGTTGATAATCCGGAGAAGAAAAAATCCATGCCTTTAACGGTATAAGGCAGGTCAATATATTCAGTTGCATCCGCGGCATACTTTTCAACAAGCGGTCCGCCGGGATGCGGCAAACCGGCCGACCGGGCGAATTTGTCAAGCGAATTGCCGAGGCCGATGTCAAGCGTTTCGCCGAACACACGGTACGCGCCTTTTCCCGGTTCGTTTTCTTGATACGCTAATACTTGAGAATTCGCGCCGCTCACGTAAAGGGTAATCGGATCCGCAGCTTCCGTTTTCCAAAGGCCGACTTCGATGTGCGCGACGCAATGATTCACGCCGACCAGCGGTTTGTCAAGCATTAAAGAAACCATTCGCGCCGCGGTTCCGACAATTCGGAGACAGGGGCCGAGACCGGGACCTTTTGAAAAAGCAACGGCATCAATGTCGGTCTTGAAATAACCTTTTTCCTCAAACCGGCGGAAGAGTTCATCAATCACTTCACCGATGTATGCGGCGTGGTGCTGCGCGGCTTCGCGCGGATGGATGCCGCCGGCTACGGGCTTGTACGTGCGCGTGACGTCAACGATTACATCTTCTTCATTGACGATGGCGGCGCTTAAGTTCCACGCAGTCCCTTCGATGCCGAGAGTGATTGTCACTGGTTTACCTCATGATTGAAATCAAAATTAAATGAATCGAATTTTGAGAAATAAAAGAAGACTTTTCAATTAAATCTTTTCTCAAATTGGGAAGCGAAATGAAAAGATTTTATAAGGATAAAAAAGGCAGGAATTCTGAGAATTCCGGCATGGGGTACAGAGGGGCTTTATTTCGGGAATATTTTAGAATTAAAAGCAATTGAAACATCAAAAGCCGTTAATTTTTATATTCCCAAGTAATTTCGGAGATGTTCGGTTTATCACTGGTATATTTTTCAACATGCCATTTGTCATTCTGAGAGCGGATTCTGACATCTCGGACTTTACCTTCTCCGTCTTTGAAGGAGATTTCCAATTCATCAAATTGATCGGGACAATGTCCGTAAACGAGAAATGTATAGTCTCTGAAGTTTTTAACCAGTCCTTTGTCTCTCATAAGGTGAATATGTTTCACGCCCGGGATGACAAATTCAATGGTTGTGTCTTCATTAATGGAAACAGCGGATTCATTATCGCGGTCCGTGTCAACACACAGCGTACCGGTAATTTTCTCTTCACTGAGTTCTTTTTTAAAAGCACATTCCCTGTTAAAGGATCTGTCTTCATTTTTCTTATTTATCATTGTTTCATCTCTGTTTTTTTGTTTTTGCGGCGCATTATTCGGAGGAGTTTAATGCAATTATAAAACCAACGTTTAATTATATATTTCCTCGTATTATATTCTATATATAATGCGTTCCGTGCTTGAAATTGCCGGAAAAACCGTATTTAATATAAAAGTAAGAATTGACAAATGAAAATAAAAAACAGTAATAAAAAATAAAACTCTTTAAAAAGAGTTTCATTATTTTTTATAATATCTGCTGTAAGCGAAATAGCCGGCCGTTGCCACAATAATTACGGTGCCGCCGCCGATTATCCACCAAACATTGCTTGACGTTTTCGCCTCATCGGCGTATCCGTCATTTGGCTGATTCTGGTTGGCCTTCTCATTCGAATCTTGCGTATTGTTTAATCCTGGATCATTGGAAACGGGTGTCCCGTTTTGCTGCACCTCGCTTCCGTTTTCGGGAGTCGTTTCGACAATTTTTGCAGATCCTGTTCCGCTTCCTCCGCCGCCATTCTTTTTGGGTGTTTCAGGAGGTTCAATATTTTCATCTGTAATAAGATCAATTTGATAGAGTCTGCCGGTTGTCTCATGGTCCTCTCCAATGTATATCACTCCTTTCCAACCTGAATAACCATCAGCTGTAAAAGTACCTATTCCCGGATTATCCTTCTGGGTTGTCCAAATCGTTGCCGTTCCGTCAGTATAATATTTATTCATTATTACGGGAACGGGAACCGTAAATCCTGCCAATCTTGATGAAGCATTTTCTCTTGTCATGGCGACGGGTATCGAACCATTCGAAATTAAAACATCGGATATGCCTTCGTTATCGTCATTTTTTACAACAAAGCTTATCGGATAAATTTTTTCAACATCGCCGTTTTTGAAAACAGCGTTTGCTGCTGCCGGCTGGTCCAAAATCAAAATGTTGCCGCCTTCAATGATGATGACCGCATCACCAGTATTGACTGTACCGGCTCCCGGTTCACCGCGCCCGATTCCTCCGGATACAGTAATTATATCTGTTTTTGTGCCGGAAATTTTAATCGGACCTGTCTGCCCGCTTGGGTAACTGACATTGCCGCCGCCACTGCCGATTGCACTGCCGTTGCCGCCCCCATCGGAACCGTTGCCGCCTGTTGCAATAATCATCGCATCCTTAATTGTAATCATACCGCTATGTGCACCGTTTCCCGAACTTCCGATGCCTGCGCCGCCACCTTTGCTGCTGCTGCCACCTTTTGCTGTCAAACTTCCGCCGTTAATTGAAGTTATTGTAAGTTCACAACCGGCGGGGACTTCAATTCCGGCCATTCCTATGCCGTTTTTATCGGTTCCGCCTGTCAAATAATTGTCACCATCAAGAATCAGATTGACTTTGGTACCGTTTTTCAATATAAAAGCAGAATTTATTGTGGTATTTTTCAAAGTTATATTTCCATTATATTGATCGGCGAGTACTCTATGGTCGGTGCCACTATCACTTCCCGTAATGATTATCATTTCTTCAAGTGCATATATATAAGTCGTTATATATACGCCGTGGCCTACATGGACTATTATATGAGTTATATTGTTTGAAATTGTAATATTATTTGAACTAATATCAAAAGTAGCATTAGTCGGATCATCCGCAGCAATAGCTGTTCCCGGTAACAGCGTGAGTGTCAGTAGAATCATTCCCACTGCCAATAAGATGTTTAAAGCATTTTTTCTGTTCATAATAAACCCCTTAACAAAATATAATTGATATAATCGATATAATTGACAAACATAAAAATTAACAAACTAATACTGAATATTTTAGATGTTTGTATATTAAATTCTTTCTTTAAACGAGTTTTACACGGAGGGAAAATGATGACAAATCTGCCGTCATTCCGGGTTGAGTTTGTAAGTTTATTCAAAATATTTTTTTGCCAATTTTTTTGTTTCTTCTGCATTAAGAGTCATTTCACTAACTTTCTCTTGGTACATATCCTACCATCCGATTTCATTTTTCAGTCGAATGTCGGTTAAATTTTCATTAGAAACAAAATAAATTGAAGCAAGTCTTGAGAAGTATTCATTCATTCCTTCATCGCCGGCGAACCCTTTCTCTTTTCGGACAAGACAGACATAATCGGGATTTGCAAGAACATGCATTATTTCATGAACCAAATAATTCAATCCTTTTTATCATATGTTGCAGCAGTTTCATTCATTACGGGATAAAAACCCTTATCGGTTTTACCATCAATTTCCCTATCAATAATACATTTTAAAACTGCTTTTCCGTAAGTCGTTTGTTTAATCTGTTCTTTCAATTCATTTCGGTTTGATAAATCTTCAACACCTGTTTCAATGATATTGGATCTGAGAGCATATTCTGCAAACTCTTCACAGTCGAAAATTTTTGCATCTTTTGAATTATTTAAACGTTGTCTCAATCCGTCCGTTATCTGTATTCCTAAATCCTGAAACAATGGACAAATGCCGAATTTAATGATTTTCTCAGCATATATTTTTACATCCGTTTTCCAAAGATCTTTGGAAACATCTGTTCGGGGATTGGTTTTTCTTGCCTTTTTAACAATTTCTTCTGTTAACATATTTTATTCTCCTTCATTTTTCAAATTCTTTTTAGGTCTTTCAGTTAACGGAGCGGCAATTCCGAGTTCATAAATGTGTTTGGTTAAAAAAACTCGCATAAGTTGTACCAGGAAGGAAATCTCAGTTGATGTATATCGGCGGCGGATAATCTTTCAAATGCGCTGACAATCAATTTTCCGGAGTGATCGGCGTGCTTTTGCACCGCGTCATCGCAACATAAAAAAGACGGTGCACCTCTTTTTCGTTCCGGACTTTTTCGACTCAAAATCAGAGATGAGCAAGCACAAAAAATGAAATTTAAAAAAAGGGGAATTAAAAAATTTCATCTGATTCTCATAAACGACCAGGAAATTTCCGTGATCTGCGGCTGTTTACAGCTGAATTTTTCCGAATGCCATCTGTTCTTCTCGGAAATAATTCCCATCGTATGCGTATTTCCTTCGCCGTCCTTAAACGAAATTTCAATTTCCATGTAATTGTCCGGACAGCGCCCGTAAACCATGAAAACATAAAATTGGGACAGCCAGACTTTGTCATTTAAAAGATGAATATACCGAATATCCGGAATATGGGATAAAAGCGAGCGGCTGCCGTCAATTTCAACGGATGACTCATGCCGTTTTTTAGGGTCCACTTCCAGCATGCCGGTAATTTTGTTTTCAGAAACAGATTTTGAAAAAGAACACAATTGATCAAAAGTTCGTTCTTCCGTTTTACTTGCCATAATTAAACCTCTTTCGTTTTATAACGGCTGTTTGATCCAACCGGAATTGTTGAGGATTCGAATATATTCTTTGTAATATATAATAGCTCTTATTATTTTATGTTTTTGAAAATAATATCCGCCGATTCAAAAAAGGATAAAGGCCGGCTTTTGCCGGCACCGGAATCATTCCATCATCAAATCGCCGCCGCGCATCATAACTTTGCGCGCGATTTCTTCATTTCTCTGCATTCTGACTTTCTTTCTCGGATCGTTTGTTTTCTTGCCGCCGCCGTTGTCATTCTTCTTTTCTTCAATTCCGAGAATCTCATTCTGTTGGGCGGTCAGATTCTCCTTCATGGTTTCAACCGCATCCACCAGAACGACATGATTGTCATACGCCTGGACGATTTCCCACAAATCTTCTTCATCCATATTTTTAAAATCCGGAACCATTTTAATCATATTCGGGAGCGCGCGTTTGAGATTGTCAACGATGCTGACATGCGCTGTCTGCGCCGTTCTGGACAGCGGATTGAGGTCCACCGCAATCACCAGTTTTTTCATCTCCGCCAGAACTTTGCAACGGTCACCGTCTTCAAGCGGCACGAAAATAACGTCCGCGTCATATATGCCGGAACGCTCCACTTTGGAGCGCTCATGTTCCAGCGGAAGCAAGGGCTCCGCATTTTCGCCGAGAACACTATCCGCACCGTTTTCTTTCAGCTCGTCAATGATTTTTTTGACGCGCTCTTCTGTCCGGTGGAACAAATTGACTTCCAGTTTGGCGCCCGTCAGCTGTGCCAGCATTACAAGATCGGCCGGCGCTAATGCAGCCGCGTTGCCGTTCACGGAAATCACGGGACTTTCGGCCAGCAGAAGCAGGCAGACGGCAACGGCTTCGGCATAATCAGCGCTGTCGGTCGTTTTTTCACCGATCAAATAATCAAATGCCTCGCCTCGGCCTTGAGCGATTAAACCCTGGCGGCTCGTCATTCCTTTATCAACACCTGCGGCTATTTGTTCTCTGGCGATTAATGATTCATAACGGGGATGGTTTTTTGGGATTTCTGTCATAATTTTTCCTTTTGAAATTGTTTGTCGGATAAAACCGCTTCATCTTTTAAAATCATTCGTTCCGAAAAGAAATCCGTCATTTATTTTAAAAATAAATATTAATACCCCGAAAACCTTCATCACTTTCATGAAAGAAAGACTTTACAGATATTATCCCGAAGATTTCGGGCGACTCAATTTCCGTGTTCTCCATATGGATTTGGATTTTGACGTCTTTGACGACCACACTGTGGTCACTTCCGGGATGCATCTCAAAAATACGGATAATCCCGCCGATAAAATCTCATTGAACTGCCGCGATTTAGAGATTTTAGAGGTCCGCGCGCCGAATCTGGAAAAGTATGATTACCGTCAAAAAGACGCTTATTTGGACATTTATTTCAATCCGCCCGTTCAAAGAAACGAGAAAATTGAAATCATCACAAAAACCGTGTGCCGTCCGACCAGAAATCTGCTTGAAGGACTTTATTACGATGAAACGCCGGCCGGCGCACCGCCGCAGCAGATTACACAATGCCAGCAGTGGGGTTTCCAGCGCATCGTTCCCTGCATTGACGACATGACCGCCAAGTGCACTTACAGAACCGTCATTCGTGCCGATTCGCGTTATACAAATATCATTACAAACGGCGATATTGCCGTTCCGCGAAAAACCGTTTCAACCGATTCCGCCACAGGGCTTTCGCGTGACGAAATCGTTTATGAAAATATGAAAACACCGATGGCGCCTTATCTTTTCTTCCTCGGTGTCGGGACCTACGATACTTACACACGTGAATTTGAATACCCCGACGATTATTGCTTTGACTTGGAACTTCTCATTCCTCCCGGGTCCGATAAAAATTATGCCGAACAATCTTTGGATATTTTACAGGATGCTGTCATGTGGGTTTACCTCTTTACAGGCCCCGAAAGCCACAAAGACGTCGATATTAAAAAACAGATTTTCGATTTGATCAAGCTGCGTGACCATCTCAAACATAATCTTAACTCCGCTTCCATCAACCCCGAAAACCTGAACAAGACAATGGATAATCTCGGCGCTGTCCGTGATAAAATCGCGGGGCTTTCCAAAGGACTCGCATTCGGTTACAAATACACCGGTACCGTTTACCGTGAAATCGGCATGCAGAATTCAGATTTCGGCGGTATGGAAAATGTCGGCAACACGACCATTACCACCAACCGTATCATGCCGTCCAAAAACATGCTTGACGGCGCGTTTGAATACATGGCCGATGTCAAAGCCCATGAATATTACCATAACATCAACGGTTCGGAAGTCACCGGCAACAGCCCGTTTGAAATCTGGCTTAACGAGGCCGTCACCGTCTTGATCGAAAATGAGTTTCACGCTTATTTCTTCGGCGACGAATACACCCGCCTTCAAACCATTCTTAATCTTTATGCGCCTGTTTCGGGAACTTTTGCATTGGATTCAAGCGCTTCGTCCATGCCGGTTCTGCCCGAGGGTTTCAACGATCCGAATGATTTGATCACGTCCGTCACTTACGTTAAAGCGCCCGAATTTGTTCAAATGATCGAAACACTCATCGGAAAAGGTGCTTTTTCACGCGGTTTGGATGCGTACCACCGCAAATACAGCCACAAAAACGCGCGCACCTTTGACTGGATTCATGAAATGGAAGTTGTTTCCGGCATGCAGCTGATGCGCATGTCAAACAGCTGGCTGCATCAAACCGGCTTTCCGGTTCTTTCCGTCTCCAAATCGTATGACGCTTCAAGCGGTGAATTCCGCATGAAACTGGTTCAAAACATTCCTTATACCAAACAGCCTTGGATGTTCCCGTTTTCCTATGCGCTTTGCGACAGAAAGGGTAAAATCATCCACGAAGATATTTATTTTGTTCAGCGCCGCGAAGAAGAAATTATTCTCAAAGACGTTGATCAGCCGGCTTTTGTTTCATTGAACCGGAACGGTTCTTTCTACGGCAAAGTGGAAACCGACGCCGATCCGAAAGAGCTTTTGATTCAGGCCAAGAAAGACAAAGACATTATCAGCCGCTGGCTGGCGTTCTACACGCTGACGGATATGGAAAAGAGATATCTTCTGCTCCACAGGAACGCCGAAGCAAGACCCCAATATGTGGATCTCTACCATGAACTGCTCTGCGATCACTCCCTTTTGGAAATGACGGGCGGTCTTTTCCTGACACTTTTTGAGTCGGTGGATGACGAAGAATACGCACACCACTACAAAGAGCTTTACAATGTCCGTTTGAGACTTCAGTCGGCGATTGCGAAAACACATGAAAATTCTTTGAAGATCATTTATGATGATTATTCCGAAATGCAGGATCCTGAAGAGGACAAACTCTTTTCGATGCGCGGCTCTTTGCGGTTGAAAGCCGGTCAAATCAAGCGCCGTCAGGTAAAAAACAATGCGCTTCGGCTGCTGTCCGTTTTAGACACCCCCGAAATCCACGTGTTGATCAAACGCCAGTTCTTAACGGCCGTTAACGCAACAGACCGTGCGGTCGCTTTTGCCGCTTGGCTGAACAGTTCGGCGCCGGAGAAGCGCGAGCTGACGCAGATCTACATGGAAGAGTGCAAAAAAGATTTGGTGGCATGGGAGGCGTTTTTGTCTGCCGTGGCAAGCACGGATGCGCCGGACTGTCTGGAACTTGTTAAAATGGTCGAAAATGATCCCGTTTTCCGGATCGAGCAGGCCAACGACCAGCGCGCGCTTTACGGTGCGTTTGCCCGCAACAGAAAGTATTCGCTTCAAACACCCGAAGGATTGGAATTCTTAAAACAAACGGTTATCCGCTTGGCCGGCATCAACGAATACAGCACAGTCGGTCTGTTAAATGCTTTTTCAATCATCGATTTCATGAACCCGAAATATTATGTGCCTTTGGTTGACGCGTTGGTGACGATTGCCGAGGCAATTGACCCTGATAAATCTCCGAGCGTTTACAACCGGATTGTGAAACTGCTTGTCGGGGCGCCTAAAGCGGTCAAATTGTATGAAAAGGATGTTCATGAAATTTCTTTCCTTCAGAAGATCGAAACGGCTTGAAAATAAACTCAAAGGTTGACAATCAACAAAAAAGTCATAAAGGAATAATGTCAATTTCATTATTCCAATTAAATTTATTCGGATGAGCGCCGATGCGCTCATTTGATTCAAAAACGGGTTTACTTACAAAAACGGAAACGGGTTTATTCGCATGTTGCACAGGTGGCCAGAGATATGACTGACATTTTATTTCCTCCTTTCTTAACAATCGCCTTAACAGGAACGCCCGGGACCGGGAAAACGGAAGTTTCAAAACAACTCGAAGCAGACGGATACCGTATTCTTCATATAACGGAATTTATTAAAACGCACAATATTCCTTCCGAACGGGATGATGAACGGGATTGCGACGTTGTCGATATGGACGCGTTGGAAGAAGCTGTTTTTGAATATCAGCAAAGTATCCGTAAGGAGTTCAATCAAAAATTTTTTACCGACCATTTAACGCTTTCCGATCTTCACCGTTCTCCCGAAACACTGCCCGTTTTACTGATCGAAAGCCATCTGGCGCATTATTTATGCGACCTGTCCGTTGTTTTGAGGACGCATCCGTATACGCTTAAAGATCGTTTGAATGAACGCGGTTATTCCGATAAAAAAGTCATGGAAAATGTATTGGCGGAATCCATTGATGTTGTTCTGTGCGATTGTTTTGATTACTGCCGCCGCGTTTATGAAATCGAAACCACGAATTTAACGATTGACGAAACAGCCGCTTGCCTGAAAGAGTTGATTCACGCACTTTACGATGACGAATTAAAAGAGTATGAAGATCTGATGGGCAAAATGGATGCCTTTTCAAATGATGCGGCTGCGCATCAGGCGATTGCCGCCGGACTTCCGATTTCCGACATCCTCCACACATATTCTTTTGAAGATGACGGTGCAATCGTTTACAGTGATAATGATGACGTCGGTGATTATGCCGTTGAAAAAAATCCGGTTCTGATGAAATATCTGCCCGGTAAAAATGACTGGAGCGAGTTAACGGAATAATTCATCCGAATCCCGCTTCCCACTTTTATTTTTAAAACATCAGACGTTTCTCTGAAATCTAAAAACCGAATCAATCGTCGTTTCCGGCGACTCTTTTTATCCGGCAGATGCCGCTGACTTCATCCACCACTTCGGCAACGGTCGGCGGAACGTATTTTGTCCATTCCCTGTTTTTACTTTCAATCATGGTTTTGCGGACAGCCGTTCCCGAGTAAATGTTGCGCTCGTGCATGGCGGGGCGTCGGACTTCAATTCCCGCTTCCGTGAAAAGCTGAATAACCAGCGGGTTATTGGAATAAGCGACATCGAATTTAGGAGACATGGATTTGACGTGGGAGACCCAAAGGGCATTGTATTCGACATCCTGAAGCGGAATAATATAATGGCGGATCGGAAAATTCTCAAGGGATTTCAAGACCATTTCAATGCGTTCACCGGCCGTAAACGGGTCACGCACCGTATGGCTTTTCTGGGCGCTGCCGATGCCGATGACGACTTCATCCACTTCTTCGGCAATCGTGTTTAATATTTTTTCATGGCCGTAGTGAAAAGGCTGAAAACGGCCGACGTAAAACGCTCTCTTCATATTAGAACTCCGCAATCATTTTTCCGATTAATTTAATCGATTTTTCCTTATTCGGACCGAGCGGGGATCCTGCAACCAGTTGGGTGACACCCGCTTTTTGCAATTCTTTCACTTTGCTGAAACATTCGTCATAATTGCCGACAACAGCGAAGCGGTCAGCCATCCGGTCGGTTACGATGGTATTCAATCCAATGAAATCGCCTTTTGAAACCGCGCCGGCAATTTCTTTTTTATTTTCCTGCGAAACGCCGTGGCGCTCCAGTAAAATGTCGGAAGCGCCGGCAATGATAAACGCGACGACAGGCTTTGTTGCGGCGTACGCTTTTTCCGGATCGGCGTCTATTGAAAAGCAAGTATATGCGGCAACATCAATATCTTTGACATTCCGGCCGGCGGCGTCCGCTCCTTTTTGAATTTGAACCGCAGCCGCTTTGAAATCATCCGGATGCGAGCCGTTGATTAAAATGCCGTCTCCGACAGAAGCTGCCGTTTCGAGCATTTTCGGGCCCTGCGCGCCGATATAAATCGGAATGTTCATGCCAACACCGGTCTTTTTTGGGTCCGTGAAGTCCAATTTGGCATTTTTCAGTTTGACGGTCATCCCGTCATAAGAAACTTTTTTTCCTGTGAACAGTTCACGGACAACTTCGGCCGTTTCTCTGACGGCGGTCAGTGGTTTTTCGCCTGCAAGCCCGAGCGCTTCAAACGTCATTTTATCTCCCGGTCCGATGCCGAGAAGGGTACGGCCTCCCGAAATCTCGTTGACGGACGCGATGCTTGCGGCGGTGACGACAGGACTGCGCGTGTACGGGTTAGTGACACCCGCGCCGATTTTGATTTTATTTGTCGCGAGCGCTAAAACGGAAATGGTTGAATAGACCTCACGGTTGTTGTAGTGGTCTGTAATCCAAACATATTCAAAACCCTGTTCTTCCGCAGCTTTCGTGTAAGCGGCAATTTTGAAAACGGGTTCATTCGGGACAAGTTCGATGCCGAATTTCATTTTATCACTCAAAAATTTTAATTTATTTCATTGACTGTTACAGTAACAGAACTTATATACTTATTACATGAATGACACATATTTCCGAATCTTAAAATATTAAAAGTTATTGCGCCGACACGCAAATTTTATTTTGGTGAGAAAATGGGGTACCGGGAATTCACTGACGCCGATGAAAAATTCAATACCGCCTGCCGTGAGATTCTTCTTTCTGCCGTTGCCGGCGAATTTGAAACGGAAAAAGACCTCGCCAAAATGAAGAAAAAGGTGTGCAAAAAATACGGCCTCTCAACGCTTCCGAGCAACGGCGATATTATTCTCCGCGGCACTCCGGACGAACAAAAAGCGGTCCGCGACGTGCTTCAAAGAAAACCGGTCCGAACCATCTCAGGCGTTGCGGTGATCGCGGCGATGACGTCCCCCGCGCCCTGCCCGCACGGAAAATGCCTGCCCTGTCCGGGCGGTCCCGACTCCGCGTTCGAGTCCCCGCAAAGTTACATGGGGCGCGAGCCGGCGGCAATGCGCGCTTTTGAATTCCGTTTCGATCCGTACGCACAGGTCGGTTCGCGCCTGAAGCAGCTCAATACCATCGGTCATGACGTTTCCAAAGCGGAATTGATTATTATGGGCGGCACGTTTTCGGCCCGGTCCATTGATTACCAGGAGTGGTTTGTGAAGCGCTGTCTGGAAGCGATGAACGATTATGGCGCGCCCGTCACGGAATCCGGTGTTCCGATGTGGCGCTCGAAAGTGCCGGGTTATGATTCACCCGATTCAACTTATCCGTTCGTTTCACTCGAAGATGTCCAAAAAGCAAACGAAACGGCTTATGTGCGCAATGTCGGCATGACGCTTGAGACACGTCCCGACTGGGCGAAAGAAGAACATATTGACGAATTCCTGAAAATCGGCGGAACAAAAGTAGAACTCGGCGTTCAGAGTGTTTTTGAAGATGTACTTTTAAAGATGAACCGCGGGCATACGGTTCGGGAAACGGCGGAAGCCAACCGCCGCCTGCGCGACAGCGCGTTTAAAGTCGGCTTTCATATGATGCCCGGTCTTTTTGATACGGATGTCGACCGCGACATTGAGGGGTTCAAAACACTTTTTGAAAATCCGGATTTTAAGCCCGATTATTTGAAAATTTATCCGACGCTGGTCACGGAAGGCACGGAATTGTGCCGGATGTGGCAGAGCGGGGAATACAGTCCTTTGAATGACGAAAACGGTCCGGAATTGGTTTCCCGGATCAAGGCGATTCTCCCGAAATGGACGCGCCTTCAGCGGATTCAGCGTGATATTCCGGCGGATCAGATTTTAGCCGGTATTCAAAAAAGCAATGTCCGTCAGGAAGGTGAAAAATTGCTTCACGCCCGCGGCGAAAAATGCAAATGCATCCGCTGCCGCGAAGTCGGCCACAATATTCTCAAAGGCAATCCGCCGGGTCCCGAAAATATCAATCTGTATGTTGAAAAATACGATTGCTGCGGCGGACTCGAACATTTCATTTCATTCGAAGACATGAAAGCCGATGTTTTGGTCGGTTTCCTCCGTCTGCGTTTCCCGAATATACCGCACCGCCCTGAATTGAAGAATGCAGCGCTCATCCGCGAACTTCATGTTTACGGGTCTCTCACGCCGCTCGGCGAGACTGCCGATACGCTGTCGGCGCCGCTTGCCGATAACAACCGTTCCTGGCAGCACCGCGGCTACGGCAAAGAATTGATTCAAAAAGCGGAAGAACTTGCGGCTGACGGCGGCTATGAGGCAATCTCGGTCATCAGCGGTATCGGTGTCCGTGAATATTACAAAAAATACGGATACGTTTTTGACGGCACATACATGACAAAAAAATTGTGATCCGTTTATTTTATTTCAAACAGGAATTTACAAATTCAATCGGGTGTTCCGTCCGCGCCGCGATTTCTTCCGGCGTCATGCCCTGCGCGGCGAATCTTTTAATAACGGTTTCCATTTTTTCACTGACATCCACGACATGGTCATCCAAATCGTAAAAGCTGACGGAACGCTGCCCCCACGGAAATTCAACGATGCCGTGTACGTATTCCAAGTCATAATTATTCAGATTTTCGGCAAAGGATTCGAAATCCGCCGTTTCAAAATAAAGGGTGAAATTGTTGCTTCTCTTTTTGATTTCATTTTCCTTGAAACCGAAAACCTCCGACATCGACGCCTTGGACTGAAGCGTCAGACCGCTTTCAAATTGCTGGCAGGCGCCGAGATCGAATTTTAATTTCTGGCCCGCGACATTTTCATAAAACGCCCGCGCCTTTTTGACGCTTTCGACAACAATCAATGGACCGATAAAATCAACATTGACATTGATTTTCTGTTCCCCGCTCATTTTTTCACACTCTTGTTCTGCTTTCGGATTTCATCGCAAATCATGAGGACTTTACCTGCAGCGTCAAGGGCATCCGTTCCGAGGATCCGGATGATTCCTTCCTTGCAGAAGCCGCCGTTTTCATATATGATGTCGGGAACGGTTTCACCGTTTTCCTGAATGATCATCGATGTTCCCCATTCTTTGCTTTCATCACAGCCGCACGGTTCATCGCCACGTCGGAAGGCGTATGCCGACAATCCGGCCTGCGCGCAGTCTTTGACGGTTTTTTCCGTGTATTTTAAGTTGATGCAGGCACGGACCGTTTCATCAAATTCCTGGGCGGATTTGATGACTTTTGCCAGATTCGAACCCGAGCCGAAAGACGGATATCCGAGATTTTGGGCGGACAGTTTCGTTGCGGATAAGTCTTTCATTTTGTGAATCCGTCCGGGAAACGCGGCCGCCGACGAATAATACGAACCGAATCCGTCGGCGCCGATCTGCCGGTCCATTTTGTCAATTGAGGAAATTTGGCGGTGCGGCTGAATACCCGAAGCATAATAATCGGCTTGAACGGACTCTTTGAATATATCGGGAAGCGTCATGGCAATGTTTGTTCCGACCTCGGGAATCAGTGTCGGAAAGATATCGTCGTGTTTTAAAATTTCCCAGGCTTCCAATATATTTTCAATCACTGCCGCGCGTTCCGCACGCAGCGTTAAAGCGCCTCCCGGATTCACGGGCGCAACACCGGAACCGACGTTCTCTGAATATAAGATCGCGTCCACCACGAATTTTTTGGCAAATCCGCAGGCCTGCTCGAAAGTGCAACCGCGGGCAAGGTATGAAACAAGCGCCGACGAATAAGTGCATCCGGTGCCGTGAGTGCCGCCTTTGACAAATTTGCCCGAAAGCAGCGTGAATTCTTTGTTGACGGAATCATACACAATGTCTTCCGCATTCAAATGCCCGCCGGTCACAATCACGTATTTCACACCCGTTTCGGCGATTTTAACGGCGGCGTTTTTTGCGTCATCCGTATTTTTAATCTTCAGGCCGGAGAGGATTTCCGCTTCAAAAATATTCGGTGTAACCGCGTAAGAAACAGGGAGCAGAACTTCGGCCATCATTCTGACGGCTTCTTTTCGAAGGAGCTCGCCACCGGCTTCGGCTGCCATGACGGGGTCGACAATCAGGGATAAGCTGTATTCTTTGACTTTTCCGGCGACGAATCGAACGATTTCGGGAGAGGAGAGCATTCCGGTTTTGGCGAAAACAATGTTCATATCCGTGCAAACAGAATCTATCTGCGTTCCGATATGTTCCGTCGGAATATCAAAGACGGATTGGACGCCCGTTGTGTTTTGTGATGTCACGGACGCGATGACGCAGGTACCGTGAACGCCGAGGGCGGAGAATGTTTTCAGATCCGCTTCGATACCTGCGCCGCCACCCGAATCACTGCCGGCGATTGTCATCACGCATTTCTTTTTGATCGGTGAGGTGTGTGTTTTTGTGTTATTTTGGTTCAAAAAATTCACTTCCGGAAAAAGGCAATATTTTTATTCATTAATTGGGATATAATCATAAAGATGTTTTGTGTTTTTTTGTTCCTTTACAAACTCAAAGCATTTGAAAACATTGAACGCATCGGATTGATAATCAATAAATTACCGGCAAATTTAACCTCGGTTAAGAAGCTGAAATAAAGCCGTTGTCAGTCAGTATTTAAAGCGTTTCAAAACAGATATGTTTAAATATCATTATTCAGTTCTTAAACAAATTACAGTCTGCGGTCTTTTTGAGAGGATGCGGATTAAAAAAGGTAGCAATCCCCTGATGTTTTTCAGCGGATTTTTATTTAATGAGG